>NZ_JAGOID010000071.1 GCF_017995835.1 Amaricoccus sp. | reverse complement strand
CTTTGCCGCGGACGCCTGCCAGCGCGGCGCCTGGCGGGCCGACGGGGACCGGATCTGCTTCGCCTACGAGGGGACCGAGGGCGCGATCTGCTGGCATTTCATCGACACGGGCGCGGGCCACGTCGCCGCTCTCGTCGAGGGCGCCGAGGATGCCGGCTTCCGGCTGACGCTCGACCGGATCGACACGGCGCCTCTCCCCTGCCCCGGCCCCGAAGTCGGGAGCTAGCGAAACCCGCTCGCTTGGGCGAAGAGCGACAAGATGCTGAAAAGGCGTGATTCTGTCCGGCTGGAGCGCGGCTGGAATCAGCCTTGCCACTTTTTCAGGGTTCGACAAGACTTCGGCGCGGGACCGGCGCCCGGAACGTTCGCATCATACCGGCGAGACTACCAGGCCACCCGGCGCAGCACGGGCTAACACGCGTGATAGGTAGGGTAACTACCTGAGTACACACGATAAAAGTGCTAAGGCTCAAAAAGGTCCGCGAGTCGTTTCATGAGCCCGCCGGTATCAGACGGGGCGCCAGTCGACCGCGATCTCCTCGCGGAAGGCGAAGCGCAGGAGGTGGCTCGCGACCACGTCCTCGATGCGGGCGAGGTCGTCCGGGGCGGCCGCGACGTCGAGGGTCAGGATGTCCCCCTCCGCCCGGGCGCGCAGCGTCCCGAAGGGAAAGGACACGGTCGCGTCGGTCTCGCCGACCTCGGCCGGAACCTTGTGGGCGAAATGCTTGCAGAGCTGGCCCATGTAGCGCTTCGCATGGGCGGTGCGCACCTCGGCGACGGCGTGCAGGTGGGCGGCATCGGTCATCGGGATCTCCACGTTTCTTCTCCGGCGATCGGTGGGCTGGCGTCGGGCCGAAGGCCGCGTGGCTGAACCGCTCCTGCCCCGTCCGTTCCGTCGTGTCGACCGAAAAAGCGCCGCCGCCCGGACGAAGCCGGGCGGCGATCCGGGCGGCCCCGGACGATCAGGCGGGGTTCTGGCGCGGTCGATCGACGCCAGTTGGCCGCCCCTTTCGCCCGGCCGTGCCGGCCGCTAGGGTGGCGCCCGCCATGGCCGAGCCCGACGACGACCCGCTCATCCTCGACCCCGACGGCGGCCTGCCCCGGCTGGTCGCGATCATGGCGCGCCTGCGCCATCCCGAGCGGGGCTGCCCCTGGGATCTCGAGCAGGACTTCGCCTCCATCGCCCCCTACACGATCGAGGAGGCCTATGAGGTCGCCGACGCGATCGAGCGCGGCGCGATGGGCGAGTTGCGTGACGAACTGGGCGATCTGCTGTTGCAGGTGGTCTACCATGCCCAGATGGCGCGCGAGGCCGGCCATTTCGGCTTAGACGAGGTGGCGCGCGGCGTCTCCGACAAGATGATCCGCCGGCATCCGCACGTTTTCGGCGACGCGAGCCGCAACAAGACCGCGGCCGAGCAGACCCGCGACTGGGAGGCGATCAAGGCGGCCGAGCGCGCCGCCCGGCCGACGCGCCCGAGCGCGCTCGACGGCGTGGCGATGGGCCTGCCGGCGCTGACGCGGGCGGTCAAGCTCCAGCACCGCGCCGCCCGTGTCGGCTTCGACTGGCCCGATGCCGGCGCGGTGCTCGACAAGATCGCCGAGGAGACGGCGGAGCTGGTCGAGGCCCGCGACGGCGGCGACGCGGACAAGGTCGGGGAGGAGTTCGGCGACCTCCTCTTCGTGATCGCCAACCTCGCGCGCCATCTGGAGATCGACCCGGAGGCGGCGCTGCGCGCCGCGAACGCCAAGTTCACCCGCCGCTTCCACGCGATCGAGGCGGCGCTGGCCGGCCGCGGACGCACCCCCGAGCAATCCGACCTCGCCGAGATGGACGCGCTCTGGGACGCGGCCAAGGCCGCCGAGCGCGCGGTCTGAATCCGCGGCCCGGGGAGAGCGCCGTCCTCGAGGACCCCGCAAGGGGGTCCCGCTCGGACGGCGCTGACGGTCGGCCGCCTTTGCGGCCGACCTGGCGGAGCGGCCGCAAGCGGCCGCGAGTCCTTTGCTGCTCCCCGCCCTTTGGCGGGGAGGCGCCTGCTCGATAGGGTTTCTGCCAGTATGAATGCCTGAAGGGGGATTTGCGGCGCCGGCGCTGTTCACCCCTTCCCGGCCCGCGCTTGCCGCAGCGGAGCCCATCGGCTAAGGGCCGCGCGAACCGGAGGGTCCGATGCCGAAGGACAAGGAAGCGAAACCCCGTCGCCCGCGCGCCGAGACGCCGCGCGGCTTCCGCGACTGGTTCGGGGCCGAGGTGCGGAGCCGGGCCGCGATGCTCGACCGTATCACCGAGGTCTACCATCGCTACGGCTTCGACCCGCTGGAGACGAGCGCCGTCGAGACGCTGGAGGCGCTCGGCAAGCACCTTCCCGACGTCGACCGGCCGCAGGGCGGCGTCTTCGCCTGGGACGACCCCGACGAGGGCTGGCTGGCGCTGCGCTACGACCTGACGGCGCCGCTGGCGCGTGTCTACGCCCAGCACCGCATGAGCCTGCCGACGCCGTACCGGCGCTATCAGGTCGGGCCGGTCTGGCGCAACGAGAAGCCGGGGCCGGGGCGGTTCCGCCAGTTCACCCAGTGCGACGCCGATACCGTTGGCGCCGCCTCGGTGGCGGCCGACGCGGAGATGGCGGCGATGCTCGCGGATGCGCTGGAGGCGGCCGGGATCGCGCGCGGCGACTATGTCGTGCGGATCAACGACCGCAAGGTGCTGAACGGCGCGCTGGAGGCCGCGGGGCTGCTCGATCCCGCCGACCCGGAGGCCGACGCCGGGCGGCGCGGGATCGTCATGCGCGCGGTCGACAAGCTCGACCGGCTCGGCGCGGACGGCGTCCGCGCCCTGCTCGGACCCGGACGGCGCGACGAGAGCGGCGACTTCACCCCGGGCGCCGGCCTTTCCGACGAGCAGGCGGCGCGCATCCTCGGGCTGACCGGGGCCCGGCGCGCCGATGCGGCCGGGACCTGCGCCCGTCTCGGTGAGATCGTGGCCGGCTCGGCGGTCGGCGCCGAGGGCGTGGCGGAACTCGCGGCCATCGCCGAGCTTCTGGAGGCGCAGGGCTACGGCTCCGACCGGATCGTCATCGACCCCGCCGTGGTGCGCGGGCTCGGCTACTACACCGGGCCGGTCTGCGAGGCGGAGCTCACCTTCGAGATCCTCGACGACAAGGGGCGCCCGCGACAGTTCGGCTCGGTGGCCGGCGGCGGCCGCTACGACGACCTGGTGAAACGCTTCACCGGGCAGGCCGTGCCGGCGACCGGCGTTTCGATCGGGGTCGACAGGCTGCTGGCGGCGCTGGCTGCGAAGGGGCTCGGCGGCGGCGCGGAGCCGGGGCCGGTCGTGGTCACGGTGATGGACCGGGCCGCGATGGCCGACTATCAGGCGATGGCGGCCGAGCTGCGCGCCGCCGGCGTCCGCGCCGAGGTGTTCCTCGGCGGCGGCAATGTCGGCAGGCAGCTCAAGTACGCCGACCAGCGTCGCGCGCCGGTGGCGATCATCGCCGGCGAGGACGAGCGCGCGCGCGGCGTCGTGCAGCTCAAGGACCTCGCCCTCGGGGCCCGGCTCTCCGCCGAGATCGCCGACCACGAGGCCTGGAAGGCCCAGCCCGCGCAGGTCGAGGCCCCGCGCGGCGGGCTCGTGGCGGCGGTCCGGGAGATGCTGGCCCGGGCGGACCGCTGATGGTCGCCGACCGGCCCTGCCCGCACGCGGCCCGTCTCGGTCCGGGGCTCGCCCGGCTCGGGGCGGAGGTGGCGCGCATCGTGGCGGCGCTCGGGCGCGGGGCCGATTACGTGGAGCTTGCCGCATTGCAGCCGGCCGACGTCCTGCTCGACCTCTACGGCGAGGACATCCGGGCGCGGGCGTTCGTGACCGCCGACGACGGCGCCGAGATGATGCTGCGGCCCGACTTCACCGTTCCGATCGTCGGGCTCCACATGGAGACCGGGCGGGCGCGGGGGGCCTACGTCTATTGCGGTCCGGTCTGGCGGCGCCAGGACGGCGGTTCGGATCGGGCGCGGGAATATCTCCAGGCCGGCGTGGAGCTTTTCGGCGCGGACGATCCGGCGGCGGCGGACGCCGAGGCGTTGCGGCGCGTCCTCGACGCCCTCGGCGAGGCTCCGGTCGACCTCGTGGTCGGCGATCTCGGCCTGCCGCTCGCGGTGATCGACGCGCTCGACACCACCGACGCGCGCAAGGCGGCGCTGCGGCGGCACCTGTGGCGGCCGGCGCGCTTTCACGTGATGCTGGAGCGCTACGGGGCGCGGCAGGGGGACGTCGCCGCCGGCCGGGCCGGGCTCATCGCCGCGGTCGCGGCCGGGCGGGCCGGGGCGCTGATGGCCGCCGCCGGCGCGCCGGTCGGCGCGCGCGGCGAGGACGAGGTGCTCGACCGTCTGGAGCGGCTGCGCATCGAGGCCGCGACCCCGCCGCTCGACCCGGCCGCGGTCGCGGGACTCGAGGCGGTCCTCGGCGTCGCCGGCCCTGCCCCGGCGGCGCTGGGCCGGCTGCGCGAGATCGCGCGCGGCCTGCCCGGGCTCGCACCCGCGGCCGCCCGGCTCGACGCGCGCCTCGACGCCATCGCGGCGCGCGGGGTCGAGCCGGGCGAGTTGCGCTTCGAGGGCAGCTTCGGGCGGACGACGCTCGAATACTACGACGGCTTCGTGTTCGGCGCCGTGGCGCGCGGACGCCCGGACCTGCCGCCGATCGCCAGCGGCGGGCGCTATGACACGCTCACCGCCATCCTCGGCGGCGGGCGCGGCGTGCCGGCGGTCGGCGGGATCGTGCGGCCGGAGGCGTTGGCGGCGCTGACCGAGGGGGCCACGTGATGCGGCTGAAGCTCGGCATCCCGTCGAAGGGGCGGCTTCAGGACGAGACGATCGCCTGGTTCGGCGCGCGCGGCGTCACGATCGCGCGGTCCGGGGCCGGACGCGAGTACGCCGGCCGGGTCGAGGGCGCGCCGGAGCTGTCGCTCGTCCTGCTCGCCGCGGCGGAGATCCCGGGCGAACTCGCGGCGGGGCGGCTCGACCTCGGCGTCACCGGGCAGGACCTCGTGCGCGAGGAGATCCCCTCCTGGGCCGAGCGGCTGGAGGAGCTGGCGGAGATGGGCTTCGGCTTCGCCGACCTCGTCGTCGCCGCGCCGGCGTTCTGGATCGACGTGCGCGACATGTCCGATCTCGACGCCGTGGCCGCCGCGTTCCGCGCCCGCCACGGCCGCCGGCTCCGGGTGGCGACCAAGTACCGGCGGCTGGCGCGGGAGTTCTTTCGCCGCCACGGCGTCGCCGACTATGCACTGGTGGACAGCGCCGGCGCGACGGAGGCAAGCGTCAAGAACCTCGCGGCCGAGGCGATCGTCGACATCACCAGCACCGGCGAGACGCTGCGCGACAACCACCTGCGCGTCCTCGACGACGGGGTGATCCTGCGCAGCCAGGCGACGCTCTACTCGAGCCGGGTCGCGCGCGACACCCCCGAGCGGCGCGCGCTTCGCGCCGCGCTTTCGGCCCGCCTCGGCCTCGCCGCCCCGGCGAGCGCGTAGGCCGGGCGCCGCCGGGGGCGAAGCCCGTCGGGCTCGGCAACAGGCGTCGGCGATGGCGGCGCCGTCCCTTGGCGGGCGCAGGCGCAGAAGCACGTGACCGTCAGCGAGGCGCTGCGGCTGCTCGACGGGCTGGTCTCGGCCGACACCTGACCGCGCCGCCGGCGAGCCCGGCCGACGGCGCGCTGCCTTGTGGCGTCTGGCGCCACGGGGGCGTGGTCGGGCTGACAAGCATGGGTGATCGACGAGGCGACCTTGCTCGTGTGGGTCGCCGCCTGCCGCGCCGCGCTGGAGGAATACTCCCGAGCGCACGCCGCTCGACTGGGCGAAGACGCACGCGAACCTCGCGCTCGCAACGATCGCCGACCGGACCGGGCAACCCCGTGGGCCCGCGGCTGGCGGCGATCGACGCGGCGCTGGACGTTCTCCGGACCGCGGCGCCCGACCACTATCTGCGAACCGCCGAGGCGATCCGCCGCTGGATGGCCGGCGGCTGACGTCGCGACCCCGGCGCGTCAACCCCGTCAACCTTCGGGCCCTCCCGCGACGACAGGCGCATGGGACGTGCAGCCCGTTCACCTCGGTTAACCGAGCGATTCCCGCCGCTTGGGTAACCGGGGGACCGGGGGCCAACCTGCCCCCGGCGCGTCAATAGATCACCACCGACCGGATCGACTCGCCCGCGTGCATCAGGTCGAAGCCCTTGTTGATGTCCTCGAGCCTCAGCAGGTGGGTGATCAGCGGGTCAATCTGGATCTTGCCGTCCATGTACCAGTCGACGATCTTCGGAACGTCGGTCCGCCCCCGCGCGCCGCCGAAGGCGGTGCCGAGCCACTGCCGCCCGGTGACGAGCTGGAACGGTCGCGTCGCAATCTCGGCCCCCGCCGGCGCGACGCCGATCACCACCGACTTGCCCCAGCCGCGATGGGTGCATTCCAGCGCGTCGCGCATCACCTTGACGTTGCCGGTGCAGTCGAAGCTGTAGTCCGCCCCGCCGATCTGGTCGGCCTTGGTCTTGGTCATGTTGACGATGTGCGGGACGATCGAACCCTCGACCTCCTTGGGGTTGACGAAGTGCGTCATCCCGAACCGCTCGCCCCATTCCTTCTTGTCGTTGTTGAGGTCGACGCCGATGATCATGTCGGCCCCGGCCATCTTCAGGCCCTGGATGACGTTGAGCCCGATGCCGCCGAGCCCGAACACCACCGCCTTGGCCCCGATCTCGACCTTCGCGGTGTTGATGACCGCGCCGATACCGGTGGTGACGCCGCAGCCGATGTAGCAGATCTTGTCGAACGGCGCGTCCTCGCGGATCTTCGCCACCGCGATCTCCGGCAGCACGGTGAAGTTCGAGAAGGTCGAGCAGCCCATGTAGTGCAGGATCGGCTCGCCATCGAGGGTGGAGAACCGGCTGGTTCCGTCCGGCATCAGTCCCTGGCCCTGGGTGCCGCGGATCGCGGTGCAGAGGTTGGTCTTCTGGCTCAGGCAGGACGGGCATTCCCGGCATTCGGGCGTGTAGAGCGGGATGACGTGGTCGCCCTTCCTGACGCTCGTCACGCCCGGGCCGACGTCGACGACGACGCCCGCGCCCTCGTGCCCGAGGATCGCCGGGAACAGGCCCTCCGGGTCGGCGCCGGACAGGGTGAACTCGTCGGTGTGGCAGAGCCCCGTCGCCTTGATCTCGACGAGGACCTCGCCGGCCTTCGGCCCCTCGAGGTTCACCTCCATGATCTCCAGCGGCTTTCCGGCGGCGACGGCCACGGCGGCGCGCGTTCGCATGGGCATTCTCCTTCAGGTCGGTTCCGGCGGCCGCGGATGCGGTCAGGCATTCTACACGGGCGCCGGCCGGCCGCGCGCCCCTGGACGGCGGCCGACCGGCGACAGGATCAGGCGGGAAGCGCGCCCGACTTCTTGGCGACGTGGGTCGCGATGGCGTCCATCAGCGGCGGCGACAGGCAGTCGTAGGGCTCGAGGCCGAGCTCCTTCAGCCGGCCGCGGACGCCCTCCATCCGCGACGGATCGACGCCCGACTCGATGATCGACGAGACGAACGCGGCGAACTGCGGCTCGGACCACCCGCTCTCGCCCGACAGTTCGGTGTGGACGAAGTCGAGCCCGTAGAACGGATGCTCCTTGTTCTCGATGCGGCCGTACATGTGCACGCCGCAGCCGGTGCAGGCGTGGCGCTGGATCGGCGCCGCCTCGTTGACGATCTTGAGCTTCTGGCCGTTGCTGGTGACGGTGACGCTGTCGCGGCCCACGACGGCGACCTGGCTGAAAATCGCGCCTTCCGGCTTCCAGCACTTGGTGCAGCCGCAGACGTGGTTGTGCGCGGTCTGCGCGCCGACCTTCACCTCGACCTTGTCGGTCGCGCACTTGCAGCTGAGCGTGCCGCCCGAGAAGCTGGGGGAGCCCTTCTTCACGCCCCCGTCGACCGCGGGATGTATCCTGACGTTCTCGTAAGTCATGCGAGGCCCTCCCTCGTGGGTTCTTGTGCGCGGCAGTCTCCACCCGGACGGCAGTTTGCGTCCATTCAGCCAAAGGGGGGAGGGACGCCGCGCATCGTCCGCCCGCGGCCGCGTCCCGCCATCCGCCGATTGGTTGAAGGGGTGCGCGCCCGCGGCCGCTTGCGCGGGCCGCGGGGATGGCCGACAAACGGGCATGGCCGAGGCACGCTTCCTGCCGCCGCCGCTCGAGCGGACGCAGTCCGCCGCCGCGCCGGGCGGCGTGGGGCTCGTGGCTGCGCTGCGGCTCGGCTTCCTCGCCGTTGTGCTCGTCTTCTGGCAACTCGCCGCCAACGCCGCGCCGGGCGGCCTCTTCGCCTCGCCGTTCGAGGTGGCGCTGGCCCTCGGTCGGCTCGCCGTCGGCGGCAGCCTCTGGCCCGCGCTCGGGGAGAGCCTCTCCATCTATCTGGCAGGAACCGGCGTCGCCGTCGTCGTCGGGATCGCGCTCGGGGCGCTGATGGGGATGGTCAGGCCGGTCGGCCGCACGCTCGACATTTATGTCCACGGCCTCGCCGCCACGCCGCGCGTCGCCTTCATTCCGCTGATCATCGTGCTCCTCGGCCTCGGCTTCGAGGCCAAGGTGCTGGTGGTCTTCCTCGGCGCCGTGATGCCGGTGATCCTGAACGCCTATGCCGGCGTGCGCGCCGCAGACCCGGATCTGGTCGAGATGGCCCGCGCGACCGGGGCCTCGCACGGGCGCATCCTCGCCCATGTCGTCCTGCCCGGGGCGCTGCCCTTCCTGGTCGCGGGCGTGCGGATCGGCGCGACGATCGGGCTCATCAACACCGTGGTCGCGGAGCTCTACACCGCCGTCGCCGGCCTCGGCGGGCTGCTTGCGCTCTACGGCAGCCGGTTCCAGATGGCCGAGTATCTCGCCGTCGTCGTCGTGCTGGCGACGATCGGCGTCACCATGACCGAAGGTCTGCGCCTCGTGGAGCGGCGGATGCTGCGCTGGCGCGGGCGCGAATGAGACCGGACGAGAAGGCCCGTCCGACCAAACAGGGAGAAATGAAATGAAACGTCGCCTCGCCGTCGTCGCCCTCGCGACCCTCCTTGCCGCCCCCGTGGCCGCGGAACCGTTCCGCCTGATCGTCACCGACATGGAGGCGCCGCTGGTGCCGAACTCGGTGATGGAGCTTGCCGAGCAGGAGGGCTACTTCGACCGCGCCGGCGTCGACGTGGAGTTCGTCCGCGTCCAGCAGACGCCGCTCGCCATGGCGGCGCTGCGCTCCGGCGAGGGCGAGATGGCCAACGTGGCGCTGGAGGCGCTGTTGCAGGCGACCGCGCAGGGCGCGACCGACCTGCGCGGGGTGATGTCGCCGAACAAGTCGCTGCCCTACCTGATCGCCGGGCGCGACCTCGCCGCAGTCGGCGATCTCGCCGGCAAGCGCTTCGGAATCGGCCGCATCGGCAGCGTCGACCACCTGCTCTCGACCAAGGTGCTCGAGGCCGCCGGCGTCGATCCCGCCGGACTGGAGATGATCGCCCTCGGCCAGCCGCAGGCCCGCGCCCAGGCGCTGCTCGCCGGCCAGATCGACGCCACCACCATGTCGATCGGCTCCTTCACCGCGATCGACGACGATCCCGCCATCTCCGTGCTCGTCGACGTCGAGGACTATTACCGCGCGGCGCCGATCCTCTCGAAGCTCAACGTCGTGCGCACCGAGACGCTGGCGAGCCGCGGGAAGGACGTCGAGGCGGTGATCGAGGCGATCACGCTCGCCTCCCGCGACTTCGCCGCCGATCCGAAGAAGTGGGTGTCGGCGATGCAGAAGGCGCGGCCCGACGTGGACGTGGCCGATCTCGAGCTCCTCGCCGCAGTCTTTGCCGGGTCGTGGAGCATCGACGGCGGGATCTCCGCGCCCGAGCTCGAGGCGGCGCAGGCCTGGCTGCACGAGGGCGAGGACTTCGCCGGGATCGCGCCGGCGCCGCTCGACGCCTGGGCCGACCTCGCGCCTCTCGACGCGGTGATCGCCCGCATTGGCGCTCCGGATCCGGCGATCGTCCCCACCCGCTGATCCCCTTGCGCGACGCCGCCCATCTCACGCTCCGCGGCGTCGCGCTCTCGCTCGGCGGCCGGCCGGTGCTCGAAGGCATCGACCTGACCGCCCGCCGCGGCGAAACGCTGGTGCTGCTCGGCCCTTCCGGCTGCGGCAAGACCTCGCTCCTGCGCCTCGTCGCCGGTCTCCTCGCGCCCGACGCGGGCGAGGTCCAGGTGAACGGCGCGCCGCCCGTGCCCGGCCGGGCGGCGGCGATGGTGTTCCAGTCCTATCGCCTGCTGCCGTGGAAGTCGGTGCGGGCCAACGTCGCCTTCGCGCTGCCTCGCCTCGACCCGGCCGAGCGCGACGCCCGCGTGGCGCGGGTTCTCGCCCGCGTCGGCCTCTCGCGCTTCGCCGAGGCCTGGCCGCGCGAGCTTTCGGGGGGGATGCAGCAGCGCGTGGCCCTCGCCCGCGCGCTCGTGGTCGAGCCGGAGCTTCTGCTGATGGACGAGCCCTTCGCCGCGCTCGATGCGCAGTCGCGCGAACTGATGCAGGCAGAGCTTCTGCACCTCACCGGCGGCCCGTCCGGGCCGACCGTGCTCTTCGTCACCCACAGCGTCGACGAGGCGCTGGTGCTCGCCGACCGGGTGCTGCTGCTCTCGCCGCGCCCGGGCCGGATCGTCGAGGAGGTCGCGGTCGATTTCCCCCGCCCGCGCCGGGAACACGACCCGCGCGAGGCGCAGGACTTCCCCGCGCTCCGCCGGCGCCTGTGGGAGCGGCTGCGCGAGATGGTCCTTTCCGACCCGCATTCGGACTTCTTCAGCGGAGCGGGGTAGGCGCTTGCGCGGGCCTTGCATCGGGGAACGGGGCGGCGTATTTCCCCCCGGCGCGCCGGCACAGGGGTGTAGCTCAGTTGGTAGAGCATCGGTCTCCAAAACCGAGGGTCGTAGGTTCGAGTCCTATCGCCCCTGCCAGCGCGCGGTAGAATCGAGGAAGCCCGAACGCATGGCCCGCACCAACCCGCTGCAATTCATCCAGCAGGTCCGCGCCGAGACCTCCAAGGTGGTCTGGCCGACGCGCCGCGAGGTCGGGCTGACCACGGTCATGGTGATGATCATGGCCACCGTCTTCGCGACGTTCTTCTTCCTCGTCGATCTGCTGATCCGCTTCGGCCTCGAGACCATCCTGCGCGCCGCGGCCTGAACCGGGCGAAAGAAGGGTTTTCGGTCCGGAGCCCCAACATGTGGTGGCTGGGGTTGACCGGATCTCCGCTCCGCGACTCCGGCTCGCCGCCGACAACGCGCGAGGCGCGAGCCTCCGGGCCGCTGGACCTCCCCCGCCGCCTCGTCTATCCCCGCCGCCACAGCCGCCAGCCCGCGAGGCCCAGATGCTCAAGGTCCGCGTCATCCCCTGCCTCGACGTCAAGGACGGGCGCGTCGTCAAGGGCGTGAACTTCGAGGGCCTGCGCGACGCCGGCAACCCGGTCGAGGCCGCCCGCGCCTACGACGCGCAGGGAGCGGACGAACTCTGTTTCCTCGACATCGCGGCGTCCCTCGAGAACCGCGGCACGCTCCTCGACCTCGCCCGCCGCACCGCCGAGCAGTGCTTCATGCCCCTCACCGTCGGCGGCGGCGTGCGCACACCCGAGGACGTGCGCCAGCTCCTCCTCGCCGGCGCCGACAAGGCGAGCTTCAATTCCGCCGCCGTGGCGACGCCGGACGTGATCAACGCCGCCGCCAGCAAGTTCGGCGCCCAGTGCATCGTCGTCGCCATCGACGCCAGGACCGTCGCCCCCGGCCGCTGGGAGATCTTCACCCACGGCGGCACCCGCGCGACCGGCATCGACGCGGTGGCCTTCGCCAGGGACATGGCCGCCCGTGGCGCCGGCGAGATCCTGCTGACCTCGATGGACCGCGACGGCACGCGGGCGGGCTACAACCTTCCCCTGACGCGCGCCATCGCCGACGCGGTTCCCGTCCCGGTCATCGCCTCCGGCGGCGTGGGCGAGCTTCGCCACCTCGTCGAGGGCGTGATCGAGGGTCACGCCTCGGCGGTCCTCGCCGCCTCGATCTTCCACTTCGGAACCCACACCGTCGGCGAGGCCAAGGCCGCGATGGCCGCCGCCGGCATCCCGGTGCGCCCGACATGACCCCCCATATGACCCCCGACGCGACCGACGTCCTTGCGCGCCTCTCCGCCACGATCGAGGCCCGTGCCTCCGCCGATCCGGCGACGTCCCACACCGCCGGCCTGCTGGCGAAGGGACCGGCCAAATGCGCCGAGAAGTTCGGCGAGGAGGCCATCGAGGCCATCGTCGCCGCCGCGCAGGGCAGCCGCGCGGCGCTGACAGCCGAGGCGGCGGACGTGCTCTACCACCTCCAGGTGATGCTCAAGTCCGCCGGCGTCGCCTGGGCGGACGTCCTCGCCGAACTCGAGCGCCGCGAGGGAACCTCCGGCATCGCCGAGAAGGCCGCCCGCAAGCCCTAGAGCGTGTGGCGGGCGAGCCAGGCGCGCCATTCGGTCTGGCCGCCGGCGAAGGCGTTGAGGTCGGCCTCGCCGGCGATTCCGGGCACCTGTCCCGTGCCGGTGTACTGCCAGAAGCCCCAGGACTGTCCCGGATAGACCGCCGAGGGGTGTCCCGCGACGGAGCGGAGCCAGAAGGTCACGCCTTGCATCCGCGCGAGGTCGTTCTCGCGGAAGAAGTCGGGCGGGACGTAGACCAGCGGCCGCTGGCCGTAGTGGCGCGCGACCATGGCAAGGAAGGTCTCCATCTCGGCGCGCACGATCGCGGGCGCGGGTCGGTAGGGGCAGGTCTTCGACTTGTGGTTCCATTCCACGTCGAGCACCGGCGGCAGCGCGCCGCGCTCGCGCGGGACGTTGCGGATGAACCAGTTCGCCTGCTCCTCGGCCGAGGAGCAGAAGTAGTAGAAGTGGTAGGCGCCGCGCGGCACGCCGGCGGCGCCGGCGGCGCGCCAGTTTTCCATGAAGCGGTCGTCGGTATGGTCCTTGCCCTCGGTCGCCTTGATGAAGGCGAAGGACGCGCCCGAAGCGCGGACCCGCGGCCAGTCGATCGTGCCCTGCCACTTGGAGACGTCGACGCCATGCACCGGGTAGTGCCACGGCGTGCGCTCGGTCCAGTCGTGCGGGTCGTAGTCGAGAAAGCGCGGCGCGGAGGTCGTGACCGACCTCGACGCCTGCGGCGTGGGCGAGCCGCATGCGACGAGCGCAAGGGCGCAAGCTAACAGAGCCAGGGTGCGCAAAGTGGTTTCTCCTGTTCGCCTCGTCCCGCCTGTCTCGGCGGTTATCCGCTCAAACTACCCCATCGCGCGACGTCGGTCAGCCGTTTTCTCGCGCCGAGCGCAACGTCGGGCGGCGTGGTCGGCGCGCCACTAACTCCCGGCCACGAACGCCTTGAACGCCTCGGCGAAGTCGGGGTGCCAGCGCGACAGCGGCGGGCGGTTCTCGATGATGTCGCCCGCCGCCCAGGCGATGCGCTTCTCGTCGAGGGCGCGGTCGACGTCGTTGTCCGGGCAGAGGATGTAGAAGTCCCCCGCCCCGAGCCTGTCCAGCATGAAGCCTGCGGTCTCGTCCGCCGTCCAGGCGCCGGCCGGTTTCTCGGTCCGCCCGCCGGCGGCGAGGGGGGTGAAGACGAAGCCGGGGATCAGCAGGTGCGCGCTCAGCGCGTGGCCCGGCGTGTTGCGCAACTCGTGCGCGAGCGCCTCGGTGAACACCTTCACCCCGGCCTTGGAGACGTTGTAGGCGGGATCGCCCGGCGGCGTGGTGATGCCCTGCTTGGAGCCGGTGGCGATCACCGCGCCGGGCCGCCCGCGCGCGACCATGCCGGGCACGAAGGCGCGCGCGCCGTGGACGACGCCCCAGAAATTGACCTCGAGCACGCGGGTCCAGTCCTCGATCGGCCCGAAGACGCTGGACCCCGGCTGCACGCCCGCGTTCAGCATCAGCACGTCCGTCCCGCCCCAGGCGGCGTCGATGCTTGCGGCGAGACGGTCCATGTCCTCGGGCCGCGCCACCGAGGCGTCGGCGGCCAGCACGTCCTCCGCGCCCCCCGGCGCGACGGCGGCGAGCGCGTCCGCGGCGGCGCCGAGCTTCTCGGGTCCGAGATCGGCGACGCAGACGCGCAGCCCCAGCGCCGCGAAGCGCAGCGCCGCGGCGAGGCCGATGCCGGAGGCGCCGCCGGTGACGACGGCCACGGAGCCGGGAACGAGGGCGGGATGGGACATGGAGGAACTCCGCGAGGTTGCGGCGCCGCCGCGTTCAACCATTTGATCCTAGGAGCCAATCGAATGGCGTCAATCATGCTCGTTCCTGCGCCTCGCCAGGCGGGGCGATCACGCCGCTGCGGCGCCCGAGCGTGCGGTGTGGAAGGTCTTGACGCCTTCGGCGCATCGGAGGTCGCGGGCGGGTCGCATCCGGCGCCCGGGGCGCGCTATAGGGGGGCGCCGTTCCTTCGTCGAGGCGCCCGCCCGTGACCCAGCCTTCCTACGTCCTGACCGTGCAATGCGCCTCGCGGCGCGGGATCGTCGCGGCGATCTCGACCTATCTCGCCGAGCGGGGATGCAACATCACCGACGCCGCGCAGTTCGACGACAGCGAGACGGGGAAGTTCTTCACCCGCATCTCCTTCGCCGCCGAGACCGGCGCGACGCTGCCCGACCTGCGCGACGGCTTCGCGGCGGTGGCGGAGCCCTTCGCGATGGCCTGGGCGATGCATGACGAGGGCGAGCGGATGCGCACGCTGGTCATGGTGTCGAACTTCGGGCACTGCCTCAACGACCTGCTCTACCGCTGGCGGATCGGAGCGCTGCCCATCGACATCGTCGGCGTGGTGTCGAACCACATGGCCTACCAGAAGCTGGTCGCAAACCACGACATTCCCTTCCACCACGTCAAGGTGACGCGCGAGCGCAAGCCGCAGGCCGAGGCGCGGCTCACCGAGCTCGTCGAGGAGACGGGGGCGGATCTCGTCGTGCTCGCCCGCTACATGCAGGTGCTGTCGGACGGCTTCTGCGCGCGGATGTCGGGACGGATCATCAACATCCATCATTCGTTCCTGCCGAGCTTCAAGGGGGCGAATCCCTACCGGCAGGCCTTCGAGCGCGGGGTGAAGCTCATCGGGGCGACGGCGCATTACGTCACGGCCGATCTCGACGAGGGGCCGATCATCGAGCAGGACACCGTGCGGGTGACACACGCCCAGTCGCCCGACGACTATGTGAGCCTCGGGCGCGACGTGGAGGCGCAGGTGCTCGCCCGCGCGATCCATGCCCACATCCATCACCGGGCGTTCCTGAACGGCAACAAGACGGTGGTGTTCCCGGCCTCGCCCGGCTCCTATGCCTCGGAGAGGATGGGCTGAGGCGACGACGTTCGACGCGCGGCGCAGCGAGTTCGGCGAGGCGTGGCGCCCGGAGCGGCGGCGGCTGTCGGCTTCCGGCCGGGCGGCTCTCCTGCCCGGCCTTCGAGGGCGGCGATTCCGCGACGCACTTCGTCGTCTCGGCACAGGAGGCAACGCGCGCCGGCGAGCGCGCGGCGGGGCCGGCGGCGGGGATGGCCTTCGCCCGGCCGCTCGGCGTCGCCGGCCGGCCGGAGCCGGCGGTCGTTCCCGGCTGATCGGGGCGGCGACGGTGGTCCGGCCTCGGGGCCCGGACCGGAGGGCGAGACCGCGACGGGCGGGCGTCAGCTGGTGATCGCGACCTTGAGGACGCCGTCGCGCTGGTTGGCGAAGAGATCGTAGGCGGCCTCGATGTCGTCGAGCTTGTAGCGGTGGGTGACCAACGGCTTCAGGTCGACCCGGCCCGAGCCGATCACCGCCATCATGCGACGCATCCGCTCCTTGCCGCCGGGGCAGAGCGCGGTCCTGATGGTGTGGTCGCCGAGGCCCGCGGCGAAGGCGTCGAGCGGGATCTTCAGGTCGGTCGAGTAGACGCCGAGACTCGAGAGCGTGCCGCCGGGCCTCAAGACGCGCAGGGCCGCCTCGAAGGTCGCCTGGGTTCCGAGCGCCTCGATCGCGACGTCGACGCCGCGGCCGTCGGTCAGCTCGAGGATCGCCTTGGCCGGGTCGGTCTCACGGAAGTTCACCACCTCGTCGGCCCCGAGCCGCCTCGCCACCTCCATGCGCGCCGGCACGGCGTCGACGGCGATGATGCGGGTGGCGCCGAGGAGCTTCGCGCCCGCGGTGGCGCAGAGGCCGATCGGCCCCTGGGCGAAGACCGCCACGGTGTCGCCGATGCGGATGCCGCCGTTCTCGGCGCCGACGAAGCCCGTCGACATGATGTCTGGGCACATCAGCACCTGCTCGTCGGTCAGCTCGTCGGGCACCGGCGCGAGGTTCGCCATGGCGTCGGGGACGAGGACGTACTCGGCCTGGCACCCGTCGATGGTG
>NZ_JAGOID010000168.1 GCF_017995835.1 Amaricoccus sp. | reverse complement strand
AGGGCCGCGAGGGCTACCGCGCCCATCTCGGCGAGCGCGGCGTGAAGCTCTCCGGCGGCCAGCGCCAGCGCATCGCGCTCGCCCGCGTCATCCTCAAGAACGCCCCCGTCCTCGTCCTCGACGAGGCGACCTCGGCGCTCGACAGCGAGGTCGAGGCGGCGATCCAGGACACGCTCGACACGGTGATGGAGGGCAAGACGGTGATCGCCATCGCCCACCGCCTCTCGACCATCGCCCGCATGGACCGGATCGTCGTCCTCGACGACGGCCGCATCGCCGAGGAAGGAACCCACGACGCCCTCCTCGCCCGCGGCGGCCTCTACGCCCGCTTCTGGCGCCGCCAGTCCGGCGGCTTTCTCGACGTCGCGGCAGAATAGATGCGGCTGCCGCCCCCTTGCCGCTCCCGCGCCGGCGGCTAAGCTCGCGGCCCGACCGCCCGAAGCCGAGGAGCGCCCATGACCGCCGGAGCCGCGAGCCTCGCCGACCGCATCTCCCGCGCGCCGATCGCGCACGACCCCGCCCCGGCGGCCGACGTCGCCGCGCTCTTCGCCGACCTCGCGGGCCCGGTCCGCGAACTCCTCGCCGGAACCGCCGGATGCTCGCCCTATCTCGGCGGGCTGATGCGGCGCGAGGCCGACTGGCTCCGCGAGGCGCTGGGCTCGCCGCCGGAGGCGAGCCTCGCCGCGATCCTCGCCGCACCCCACCCCGGCGACCCGGGCCCCTCGCTGCGGACCGCCAAGCGCCGCGTCGCGCTCCTTGCCGCGCTGGCCGACCTCGGCGGCGCCTGGGACCTCGACGCCGTCACCGGGGCGCTGACCGCCTTCGCCGACCATGCCTGCCAGACGGCGCTCGCCGCCGCCCTCGCCGCCGAGATCGCCCGCGGCAAGCTGCCCGGCGTCACCGAGGACGACCTTCCCGACGCCGCCGGGCTGTTCTTCCTCGCCATGGGCAAGATGGGCGCGGGCGAACTCAACTATTCCTCCGACATCGACCTGATCGTCCTCTTCGACGAGAGCCGCCACAACGCCGACGCCTATGCCGACATCCGCCGCGGCTTCGTCCGCGTCACCCAGAAGGTCGTCAAGACCCTCTCGGAGAACACCGCCGAGGGCTACGTCTTCCGAACCGACCTCCGGCTCCGCCCCGACCCCTCGGTCACGCCGGTCTGCATCGCCACCGACCCCGCCGAGCGGTACTACGAGAGCCTCGGCCGGACCTGGGAACGCGCCGCCTTCATCAAGGCCCGCCCCTGCGCCGGCGCCGTCGAGGCGGGCCGGGCCTTTCTCGATCGCCTGCGCCCGTTCGTCTGGCGACGCCACCTCGACTATGCGGCGATCCAGGACGCCCACGACATGCGGCTGCGCATCCGCGCCCACAAGGGACTGGCCGGCCCGATCCGCGTCCTCGGCCACGACCTCAAGCTCGGCGCCGGCGGCATCCGCGAGATCGAGTTCTTCACCCAGACCCGCCAGCTCATCACCGGCGGCCGCGACCCGGACCTGCGCTCGCGCCGCACGCTGGACGCGCTCGCGGCCCTCACCGGCAAGGGCTGGGTCGAGGAGCCCGTCCGCGACGCCCTGACCGCGGCCTATGTCGCGCACCGCACGCTGGAGCACCGGCTCCAGATGCTCGACGACGCCCAGACCCACCACATGCCGAAATCCGCCGAGGCGTTCGCCCGTCTTGCCGACTTCTGCGGCGAGACCGACCGCGAGGCTTTTTCCGAAGCCCTGCGCGCCCGCCTGACCGAGGTTCACGCGCTGACCGAGCCATTCTTCGCCCAGGAGCGCGCCGTCGCGCCCGCGCCCGACCTCGCCACGATCTTCCGCGACCCGGAGGCGGCCGCCGCCCGCATCGCCGACTGGCGGCGCTATCCGGCCATGCGCTCCGAACGCGCCCGCACGATCTTCAAGCGCATCCAGCCCGAGCTGCTGGCCCGGCTGAAGGACGCGGCCCAGCCAGACGAGGCTCTGATCGCGCTCGACGCCTTCATGGCGCGCCTGCCCGCGGGCGTGCAGGTCTTCTCGCTCTTCGAGGCCAACCCGCCGCTGCTCGACCTGCTCGTCGACATCGCCGGCTCGACGCCCGAGCTCGCCCGCCACCTCGGCCGCAACGCCGGCGTCTTCGACGCGGTGATCAGCCCGGACTTCTACAAGCCGCTGCGCGGCGCCGACGAGCTGCGCGCCGAACTGACCGCCATCCTCGCCGCCATCGACGACTACGAAAGCGCCCTCGACCGCGCCCGCGTCTGGATGAAGGAACGCCACTTCCGCATCGGCGTCCATCTGCTGCGCGGCCTCGCCGAGGCCGACGAGGCCGGCGCCGCCTACTCCGCGGTCGCCGACGCCACCGTCGCCGCGCTCCTGCCCCGCGTCCAGACCGAGTTCGCCCGCCGCCACGGCCCTGCCCCGGGCGGCGGCGCGGCGGTCGTGGCCATGGGCAAGCTCGGCTCGCGCGAGATGACGGTCAGCTCCGACCTCGACCTCCTCGTCATCTACGACGCCGCCCCCGACGCCCAGTCCGAGGGCCGACGCCCCCTCGCCGCGCCCGTCTACTTCGCCCGGCTCACCCAGTCGCTGATCGCCGCGCTGACCTCGCCGACGTCGGAAGGCATCCTCTACAGGGTGGACATGCGGCTGCGCCCCTCCGGCCGGCAAGGCCCCGTCGCGGTCAGCCTCGCGGGCTTCCGCCGCTACCAGGCCGAGGAAGCCTGGACCTGGGAGCACCTCGCGCTCACCCGGGCCCGGGTCGTCGCGGGGCCGGCGGATCTCGGCGCCCGGGTGACCGAGGCCATCGCCGCCGTCATCGCCGCCCCCCACGACCCGGCCAAGGTCCTCGCCGATGCCCGCGACATGCGCCGCCGCCTCGCCGAGGCCCATGCCGAAGCCGCGGCGAACCCCTGGGAGGCGAAGCTCGGCCCGGGCCGGATGATGGACATCGAGCTCCTAGCCCAGACCGGCGCGCTGCTCCACGGGCTCGTCGGCGTGCGCCGGCCGCGCGCCATGCTCGACCGCCTGGCGAAGGCCGGCTGGCTCGCCCGCGGCGACGCCGCCCGCCTCGCCGCCCAACTGGAGCGGCTTGCGAGCCTCCAGCAGCTCGTGCGCCTCGCCGCCGACCATACCATCGACCCGTCCGAGGCGGGCGCCGGCCTCGTTCGCCTGGTCCTCGCAACCACCGGGGCCCCCGACCTGCCGGCGCTGGCGGCGCAACTCGCCGAAGAGGCCGCCGCCTGCGCCCATCTCATCGCCGCACGGCTCGACGTCGCCCCTGCCGGCGACGCGCCGCCCGAGCCGACCGCGTCCGATGCGGCCCCGTCCGACGCGAAATGACCCCGACCATCGTCTATCACCCCGACTACATGGCCCAGATCCGGCCGGGGCATCGCTTCCCGATGTCGAAGTACGGCTTCCTGCGCGAGACGCTCACGGCGCGCGGCCTGCTCCCCGCCTCGGGCGGCTTCCTGTCTCCCGCCCCCGCCGGCGTCTCGCAGGTCGCCGCCGTCCACGACCTCGCCTATGTCGAGCGCGTCGCCGAGGCCCGGCTGACCGCCGAGGAAGCCCGCCGCATCGGCCTCCCCTCCACGCCCGCGGTGGCCCGCCGCGCCTTCCTCTCAGCCGCCGGCACGCTCCTCGCCGGAAGGCTCGCGCTCGAGCGCGGCGTCGCCTGCAACATGGCGGGCGGCTCCCACCATGCCGGTCCCGAGGGCGGCGCCGGCTTCTGCGTCTTCAATGACGTCGCGGTGGCCGCCCGCGCGCTCCTCGACGAGGGCGTCGTCCGCCGCGTCCTCGTCGTCGACTGCGACGTCCACCAGGGCGACGGCACGGCCCGCATCTTCGCCGGCGACCCGCGCGTCCTCACGCTCTCGCTCCACGCGGAACGCAACTATCCGGCGCGCAAGGCCGTCTCCGACCTCGACTTCCCCCTGCCCGACCGCCTCGGCGACGCCGCCTACCTCGAGACCCTCGCCCACGCCCTCGCCGCGACCGCACCCTTCGCCCCCGACCTCGTGTTCTACAACGCCGGCGTGGATCCCCACGAATCCGACCGCCTCGGCCGCCTCGCCCTCACCATGGACGGCCTGCGCGCCCGCGACGCCCTCGTCCTAGCCTGGGCCCGCGCCCGCGACCTGCCGGTCGCCGGCGTCCTCGGCGGCGGCTACGACGACGACCCATGGCGCCTCGCCGCCCGCCACGCGATCCTGTTCGAGGAAGCCGCCCGCCTCGCGTCGTGAGGCGCCCCATGAAATCCTGATGATTTCATATAGGTTAGCTAACCTGGAGAGTAACCGGGGCAAAAAGGTGGGCGGTTGTGTCGATAGGGGATCCACAAGCGCAGGGATTTCTGAATCCATGCGGGCATGGCAGGAGCCCCACCAGATATCGATGACTTGAACCTGGCGGGCCTCAG
>NZ_JAGOID010000070.1 GCF_017995835.1 Amaricoccus sp. | reverse complement strand
TGCCATGCCCGCATGGATTCAGAAATCCCTGCGCTTGTGGATCCCCTATCGACACAACCGCCCACCTTTTTGCCCCGGCTACCCCCGCTGCGGCCTAGGCCGCTGACATAGCTGGACTTTCGCGCCGGGACATGCTTCAGCCGGAAGCAGAAGCCCCCGGTGACAGATCGGTCGACCCGGTCTAGGCTCGGGGTGCGCGTGGGCGCGAGAGGGTTCGGGAGCGCATTGACCGACAGCACGTTCGCCGCGCGCATCCTCGCCCCTGCCGGCCGCCTGCGCGACCGGATGGCGGTCAGCCGGGCCTGGCTCGGCGTGCGAGGCGTGGCGGGCGCGGAATTGCCGGAACCGTTGCTTCTCGGCGAGGCCGATCGCGGCGCCCGCCTGGTCAGCGACGTCTGGACGGTCGCGGGACGCGAGATCGCCCTGGCGGGCCGTCCGATCTGGGACGCGGTCGGCCTCGGCCCGCGGATCGAGCCGGCGCGCCAGGGCTTCGGCTGGCTCGACGACCTCGCGGCGCTCGGAAGCCGCCCGGCCCGCACGCTCGCGCAAGGCTGGACGCAGGACTGGATCCGCCGCTTCGGCCATGGCGCGGGTCCCGGCTGGGGGCCGGAACTCGCGGGGGGTCGCGCCATGCGCTGGGTCGCCCACGCCCGGCTCTTGACCGATGGGCTCGACCGGCCGGCGGAGGCAGCGTTCTGGCGCGCGCTCGGAGCGCATCAGGGCTATCTCCTGGGCGCCTGGCGGCGGGCGGCGGCCGGCCTGCCGCGGCTTCGGGCGCTGGCGGGACTGGTCTGGACCGGGCGCGTCCTGCCCCACGCCGGGGCCGGCGCCGCGATCGACCGCCTCGGCGCGCTCGCCGAGGCGATGGTCGCCAGCGAGGGCGAGCTTGCCTCGCGCAGCCCCGAGGATCTCGCCCGGACCCTGGCGCTGCTGACCTGGACGGCGCGGCTTCTCGAGGACCGCGACGGCGGCGCGTCGCCGGCGCATCTCGGCGCGATCGTGCGCCTCGTCCCGACCCTGCGGCCGCTGCGCATGGGCGACGGCGGGGTGGCGCGCTTTCACGGCGGCGGCGCCTGGGACCCCGTCAGGATCGACAAGGCGCTCGCCGAGCTTCGGCTGGAGACCCAGCCGCGGCCGCGGCTTCCGATGGGCTTCGCCCGCCTGACCGGCGGTCGGACCGTCCTGATCATGGACGCGGCCGCGCCGCCCGCGGCAGAGGCCGCCTCGCGCGCCCATGCCGGCACGCTCGCCTTCGAGATGAGCGTCGGGCGGCAGCCGCTGGTGGTGAACCAGGGTCCGGGCCGGTCCTTCGGCGCCGACGCCGCGCTCGCCGCGCGGCAGACCTCCGCCCATTCGACCGTCGAGGTCGACGGCGCCTCCTCGGCCCGGTTCGTGGCTGGGGCGCTGGCCTCGGGCCCGTCGCTTGTCTCGGTGCGGCTGGCGCAGGACGCGTCCGGGATGTGGCTCCTCGCCACGCAGGACGGCTATGTCGCAAGCAGGGGCTTGCTGCACGAGCGCCGGATCTTCGTCGACGCCCGCGGGGCCGAGACGCGGGGCGAGGAGATCCTGACGGTGACCGACGCGCGCGCCCGCGAAACGTTCGATCGCGCGGCGCAGGCTGGCGGCGGCCGGCTCGGCTTCGCGGCCCGGTTCCACCTCCACCCGGACGTGGCGGTCCTCGAGGATGAACCGCAGGCGCCGCTCCTGAAGCTGCCCGGCGGCGAGGCCTGGGAGTTCCGCGCCGGCGGCGGCGAGGTCAGCGTCGAGGAATCGATCTACTACGACGCCGCCGCCGCGGCTCCGCGACCATCCCGGCAGGTGGTTGTGCGCTCCGAGGTGGTCGAGTATCTGGGCCAGGTCACCTGGTCCTTCCTCCGTGTCCTCGACGCGCCGAGGGCCGCCCGGGCCTGACCGCGCCGCGGCGCGGGGCCCGCATCTCGGAGCCGACGCACCCGAATGCCCGAACAGTTCATCAAGATTTCCCGCGCGCTGCTGTCGGTCTCCGACAAGACCGGCCTCCTGCCCCTCGCCGCCCGGCTGGCCGGGGCGGGGGTGGAGATCCTCTCGACCGGCGGCACCGCCGCCATGCTCCGCGAAGGCGGCGTGCCGGTGCGCGACGTGGCGGACGTGACGGCCTTTCCGGAGATGCTGGGCGGGCGCATCAAGACCCTGCATCCGGCGGTCCACGGCGGCCTGCTGGCGTTGCGCGACGATCCCGACCACCGCGCCGCGCTGGCCGAGCACGGCATCGGCGAGATCGACCTCCTCGTCGTGAACCTCTATCCGTTCGAGGCGACGGCGGCGAGCGGCGCCGACTACGCCACCTGCGTCGAGAACATCGACATCGGCGGGCCGGCGATGCTGCGGGCGGCGGCCAAGAACCACGCCTTCGTCACCGTTCTGACCGACGTGGCGGACTATGCGCCGTTCCTCGCCGAGTTCGAGCGGACCGGGGGCGGGACGGGCATCGGCTTCCGACGGGCCTGCGCGCTTACCGCCTATGGACGGACGGCCGCCTACGACGCGCGGGTGACAAGCTGGCTCGCCGAGGCGATCGGCGAGGCGACGCCGCGACGGCGCGTGTTCTCGGGCCGGCTGGCGCAAGGACTGCGCTACGGCGAGAATCCGCACCAGCGCGCGGCCTTCTACGTCGACGGGTCGCAGTCGGGGATCGCGGGCGCGCATCAGCACCAGGGCAAGGAGCTTTCTTACAACAACATCAACGACGCCGACGCCGCGTGGGAACTCGCCGCGGCGTTCCCGGCGGACGAAGGCCCCGCCTGCGTCATCGTCAAGCACGCCAATCCCTGCGGCGTGGCGTGCGAAGGCACGCTGGAGGCGGCCTATCGCGCGGCTTACGATTGCGACCGGGTGTCGGCGTTCGGGGGCGTGGTCGCCTTCAATTCCGAGCTGGACGCCGCCGCGGCCGCGGCGGTGGCCGAGATCTTCACCGAGGTGGTGATCGCGCCGTCGGTGTCTTCCGACGCGGCGGCGATGCTGGCGACGCGCAAGAACCTGCGCCTGCTGACCGCCGGCGCCGCCCCCGACCCGGCAGCGCCGGGCCTCGCCTGGCGCCAGGTCGCCGGCGGTTTCCTCGTGCAGGAGCGCGACGCGGGCCGCATCGACGCCGCGACGTTGCAGGTGGTGACGAAGCGCGCGCCGACCGAGGCGGAGCTGGCGGACCTGCTGTTCGCTTGGCGGGTCGCCAAGCACGTTAAGTCGAACGCCATCGTCTACGCACGCGGCGGCGCGACGGTGGGGATCGGGGCCGGCCAGATGAGCCGCGTGGACAGCGCCCGCATCGCGGCGCGCAAGGCGGCCGACATGGCCGAGGCGCTCGGCCTCGCCGAGCCACCGACGATCGGCTCTGTCGTCGCCTCGGACGCATTCTTTCCCTTTCCCGACGGCGTGCTGACCCTCGCCGAGGCAGGCGCGACGGCGGTGATCCAGCCCGGCGGATCGCTGCGCGACGCCGAGGTGATCGCCGCCGCGGACGCGGCGGGCATCGCCATGGTGTTCACCGGGATGCGGCACTTCCGGCACTGAGCGCGGGGCGGTCGAACGTCGGCGAAGCTGTCAACAGGCGTGCCGGCGCCTTGCGTGGGATCGCCGATCCCACCGTGGGCCCGAGGCGAGAGTGTGCGCGCCACGCGCGTAGACTGTTTCCAGGGGGCGCCGTCTGTGATATGATGCACTGAAGTCTGCAAAGCAATTCTGGCTGGCGAATTGACGCTGGCGCATGGGATCTCGCGAAATATCGTGCGTGACGAGTAGAAGGCAGAAGGACTCCATTTCAGAGATAGCGGGGAATGCAAGATGGCGATTGCTCCTCAACTTCGCACGGCGAAGGCCGCCGCCGAACGTGACCTGATGAAGATCGAAGGCGTGACCGGGGTCGGCATCGGCGAGAAGATCAAGGACGGCAAACGCACCGGCGAGATGTCGGTTCGGGTC
Organism: Amaricoccus sp.; assembly: GCF_017995835.1. Classification (GTDB taxonomy): domain Bacteria; phylum Pseudomonadota; class Alphaproteobacteria; order Rhodobacterales; family Rhodobacteraceae; genus Amaricoccus. The sequence continues at coordinate 12,620 of NZ_JAGOID010000070.1, read as the reverse complement.
TACGTCGAGAAGAAACTGCCCAAGAGCAAGGTTCCCCAGAACGAGATGATCCCGGCGACGATCGACGGCGTCCCGACCGACGTGATCGAGCGCAAGTTCGTGCTTCACACCATGCGGGTGTCGCTGCGGGATCTTCGCGCCATGGCCGACGCCGGGACCTACGACCCGCTGACCGGCGGCATCAGCGTCGGGCCATGCCGGGCCATCAACGGCTTCGTCTATGTCGGCACGCTCGGCCTCGTGGTCGAGGACAACAGCACCGGCGATCCTATGATGCTGTCCAATTTCCACGTGATGTGCGTGAACAACGGCTGGAGCGCCGGCGACACGATGGCGCAACCGAGCCGCGTGGACGGCGGCGCATGTCCCTCGGACGTTGTAGGCGAACTGACCCGCGCGACGCTCGGCGGACAGGTCGACGGCGCGGTGTCGCGGATCACGGCCCGCAGCCACGATTGCCGCATCACGGAGATCGGCAACGTCACCGGCACGGCGGCGGCGGTGGATGGCGAGGCGGTGCGCAAGCGTGGCCGCACGACCGGGTTGACCTATGGCTTCGTCGACGACCTCGCGCTGACCGTGACCATCGACTACGAGCAGGACGTCGGCAACGTCACGCTCTCGAACCAGATCGGCATCGAGGTCGACAGCGCGCAGAGCACGCAGTTCGGCAACTCGGGAGATTCCGGCTCGGTCGTGGTGAACGCCAACGGAGAGGTGATCGGCCTCTACTTCGCCGGCACCGACGACGGCTCCTACGGGGTGGCGAACCCGATCGCCTCGGTTTTCGGGGCGCTGGACGTGCGGCTCTGCCAGCCGCAAATCGTCACGGCGCCTTGGCTCGACGCGCCGCGAACCAATCCGTGGCAGGACGACCTGCAAACCATCGTCTGGCTGGATCAGATTGACACGCTCTGGGAGACCTCGCCCTGGCGCGACCAATGGGGCACCCCGAACAAGCGATTCGACGACGTCAAGAACCCGTCCGGGTACGACACCCTGATGGAGACGATCCAGGAGGGCGGCGGCCTGACGTGGCAGGAGCAGGGCGGGTTCACCTGGCAGGAAGAAGGCGGGCTCACCTTGCAGGAGGAAGGCGGCTTCTTCGATCCCGGCGCGCCGGTCACGCGCCCGCCGAACCTTCCGGGCGGCCGGACGCCCTTCTCGATGGCGACCCCGCACCATGCCTCCGGAGCGGCGCGTTTCGAGAGGGACAGGGGAGGCGGCGATCTCGACGCCGAGATCGAGCAGGCACGCGAGTATCTCAGGACGCTCGAGGCGCGGCGCCGCCGGGACCGCTAGCGCCGAGCCCGATCCGGCAGGCCCGGGCCTGCCGGGCGCAGCTTCAGCCGAAACGGGCGGCGCGCGCCGCCCCTTGCGACCAGCGGGGCGCCACCTTGATCCTGATCATCTCTCATACCGGCGACGCGCACGCCGTGGCTGTCGGCCAGGCGTTGCAGGCGCGGGGCTGGACGCCCGTGCTGCTCGACCTGAGCAGATTTCCCGATCCCATGTCGCTGGAGTTGCGCTACGGCGGGGCCCGGTCGGGCGAGGTCCTGATGCGCGATTCGTCGTGGGGCGACGTAGATCTGGCCGAATGCCGCGCCACCTGGTGGCGTAGGCCGCAGCCCTTCCGGCCACCCGCGGACGTGGCGGACCCGGTCTTGCGCGCCTTCGCGATGAACGAGGCGCGCGAGATGTTCGGCGGGCTCTGGAGCCTCATCGGCGGCGCGTGGATCAACGATCCGCAGCGCGACGACCTCGCGCACCGCAAGTCCTGGCAACTGCGCGCCGCCGCGGCCGCCGGGCTGACGACGCCCGAGACCCTGATCACCAACTCGCCGCGCGCCGCCCGCGCGTTCATCGCCGGACGCGCACCCGGACGGACGGTGTTCAAGGCGTTCTCCGGCACGCCCAGCGCCTGGCGCGAGACCCGGCTCGTCGGCCCGGCCGAGATCGAACGCCTCGACCTCGTGCAGGTCGCTCCTGTGATCTTCCAGGAGTATGTGGCGGGCGTCGACATCCGCGTGACCGTGATCGGGGATCGTCTCTTTTCCGCCGAGATCGACATAGGCGACGGCGACTATCCCGTGGATTTCCGGATGAACTACGACCACATCCGCATCCGCGAGACCAGTCTGCCCGCAGAGATCGAGGCTGGCGTCCGCGCGCTGATGCGAAACCTCGGGCTGGTCTACGGCGCCATCGACTTTCGCCGTACTCCAGAGGGTCGGCACATCTTCCTCGAGATCAACCCGGCCGGGCAGTGGATGTTCATCGAGGCCCAGACGCGGCAGCCCCTGACCGAGGCGATGGCCGACGAACTGATCGCCCTGCACGGCTGATACCGCTTCCGTCTGAAGGCTTCGGCGTCAAAGGTTTACGGCGGATCCTTCGGGCCCCCGGGGATCGCGGCCTCGGCCTTACCGGCCCCTCCGCCTCGCTCCGCGAACCGGCTCCTCGAGCCTCGACATTCTGCTTCCCTCCGGGCGCAGACTGCCGGCCAGGCGGCTACTCGGCGGCGATGGAGGCCGGCCGCGGGCCGATCCGAGCCAGTTCCGCCGCGACGCCCGCCACGAGCGCGCGCAGTTCGCCGAAGCCGCGTAGCTTCTCGACACGCGCCTCGTCCATGTAGAGGCTGCGGTCGAGTTCGATCTGCAACGCCTGAACGCCGGCGGCGGGCCGGCCGTAGGCCTGGGTGATGTGCCCGCCAGCGAAGGGAGCGTTGCGCGCGACGACGAACCCGGCGGCGGCGAAGATGTCGGTGGCGGCGTCGATCAGCCAGCGGTCGCAGGCGGCGCCGAAGCGGTCGCCGAGCACGACGTTCGGCCGACGTCCGCGGACCGTCGGCGCGGAGGCGAGCGCATCGCGCGGCATGGAGTGGCAGTCGTAGAGGATCGCGAGCCCGAATCGCGCGCGGCTCTCGTCGAGGAGGCCACGCAGGCGGGCGTGATACGGGTGGTAGTAGGCGGCGAGGCGACGCTGCGCCTCGGCGAGCGGCAGCTTGCCGTCGACGATCGGGCGGCCCTCGGCGACCACCCGGGGGATCACCCCGAGGCCAGCGGCTATGCGGGGGTTGAGGAAGCGCCGGGTGGCGCCGTGGATCAGCGCCGGGTCGAGGTCGTCGGGGGCGCGGTTGAGATCGACGCAGGCCCGCGGCATCCGGGCGGCGAGGAGCGGCGCGCCGAAGGCGGGGGCGTCGGCGAATATCTCGTCGACGAAGGCGTCCTCGGAGGAGCGGAGCTGCTCGAGGGAGAGCCGCGGCGGCGTCGGGAAGGCGGCGCGGTAGTCGCGGCCGCTGTGGGGAGAGCTGAAGACGGCGCATGAGGCGCGCTCGACCGGCAGCGCGAGGTGGTAGACAGGTTCCGACATGACGCTCCCGCAAGGCCTGGCCGGGAGACTATAGGCTCTCTCGCGCGCGCGGCAAAATGTCTTGAACCCGCCGGGCCGCCGCCATATAGACGGCGCGACGTCCGGACTCCCGCGTGTCCGGACGAAAGGGCGTATAGCTCAGCGGGAGAGCACTACGTTGACATCGTAGGGGTCACTGGTTCGATCCCAGTTACGCCCACCATTCACCTCCCCTCCGGGGGATGACAGCAACCCGAGGCGCAGGGGTCCGCTCCCCGCGCGCCGCGACAGAGGAGAGAGGCCATGAAGGTCGTCAACTCGCTTCGCTCCCTCAAGGCGCGCCACCGCGACTGCCAGGTCGTGCGCCGCAAGGGGCGTGTCTACGTGATCAACAAGACCCAGCGTCGCTTCAAGGCGCGCCAGGGCTGATCCCGGACCGATTCTGACGAGGCCGCGCCCGGCGACGGGCGCGGCCTCGTCGTTTCCGGGCGCCGGGAATGCCGCAGGCCCCGAAGCGTCCGCACAACGCCAGTTTGGCTCGCTCGATGCAGCGATGGACGAAGCCGCGGGCAGACTGCGGGCCTGCGGGGTCCACGCCTCGGCGGGTTGACCGCTGCGGAGTCGACGCCGGCCGCAACTCCGCCGAACTGGAACAATCGCTGCGGGCCTGCATTAGTCTGGCATGATCGGAGGAAATCATGACCAGATACTCTGTCGGCGACCATGTGAGCTGGAATTCGGAGGCGGGCCGCGTCAGCGGCAAGATCATCAAGGTCCACCTGAGCGACTTCGACTACAAGGGCCACCGTCACCGTGCCTCGAAGGACGAGCCGCAGTATGAGATCAGGAGCGACAGGACCGATCACATCGCCGCACACAAGGAAGGCGCGCTGACGAAGATCGACTGATGGCGGCGAGGTTCACGACGATCGGCCATTCCGCCCGCAGCCTCGACGAGTTCCTTGGCATGCTCCGCGCGGCACGGGTCGATCTGCTGGTAGACGTGCGGTCCTTCCCGCGTTCACGGGCCAACCCGGCCTACAATATCGAGCGATTGCCGGAAGACCTCGCCGCCATGCAGATCGGCTATCGTCACTGTCCCGCCCTTGGCGGGCGGCGACCGAGACAGGCCGGCGTCGACGAGAGCCTCAACGCCGCCTGGCGCGTGCAGAGCTTTCACAACTATGCCGACTACGCGCTGGGCGCCGAGTTTGCCGCCGGCTTCGGGGAACTGCTGTCCTTCGGTCGCGACCGGAGGCTGGCCCTGATGTGTTCGGAGGCGGTCTGGTGGCGATGCCATCGCCGCATCATCGCCGACCATCTGCTTCTGAACGGCCACGCCGTGGATCATCTGATGGGGCCGGGCCACACCGACGCCGCCACGCCAACCCCCGGCGCGCGGCGAACTCCTGACGGCAGGGTCGTCTATCCGCGATCGCTTCGACCCGACGAAGGCAGGCCCTCGGCCTGACTCACTCCCACTCGATCGTCCCCGGCGGCTTCGACGTTATGTCGTAGGTGACGCGATTCACCCCCTTCACCTCGCCCACGATCCGCGTCGCCGTCTCGCCAAGGAAGGCGTGGGTGAAGGGGTAGTAGTCCGCCGTCATGCCGTCGACCGACGTCACCGCCCGGAGCGCCAGCGCGTAGTCGTAGCTGCGGCCGTCGCCCATGACCCCGACGGTGCGGACAGGCAGCAGGACGGCGAAAGCCTGCCAGATTTCGTCGTAGAGTCCGTGGCGGCGGATCTGGTCGAGATAGACGGCGTCGGCCTTGCGCAGGATCTCCAGGCGGTCGCGGGTGATCTCGCCGGGACAACGGATGGCGAGGCCGGGGCCGGGGAAGGGGTGGCGGCCGACGAAGGCGGCCGGCAGGCCGAGTTCGCGGCCGAGCGCCCGAACCTCGTCCTTGAACAGCTCGCGCAGCGGCTCGACGAGGCGGAGGTTCATCCGCTCGGGCAGGCCGCCGACGTTGTGGTGGCTCTTGATGGTGACCGAGGGGCCGCCCGAGAAACTGACGCTCTCGATCACGTCGGGGTAGAGCGTGCCCTGGGCGAGAAAGGCGACGTCGCCGACCTCGGCCGCCTTCTCCTCGAAGATCTCGATGAAGAGCCGGCCGATGGTCTTTCGCTTGACCTCGGGGTCGGTGACGCCCGCGAGCGCGGCGAGGAAGCGCTCGCCCTCGTCGGCGTGGATCAGCGGGATGCTGTAGTGATCGCGGAAGAGGCGCACGACCTCCTCGGCCTCGCCCATGCGCATCATGCCGGTGTCGACGAAGACGCAGGTGAGCCGGTCGCCGATCGCCTCGTGGATCAGCACCGCGGCGACCGAGCTGTCGACTCCGCCGGACAGGGCGCAGAGGACGCGGGCCGAGCCGACCTGATCGCGAATCCTCGCGATCGCCTCGTCCTTGTAGGCGGCCATCGACCAGTCGCCGCGGAAGCCGGCCAGGTCGGTGAAGTTCTTCAGGAGCCGCGCCCCGTGCGGGGTGTGGTGCACCTCGGGGTGGAACTGCACGGCATAGAAGCGGCGGGACGGATCGGCGACGATCGCGAAGGGGGCGTTCGGCGACGCGCCCGCCACACGGAAGCCGGGCGCGAGCGCGGTGACGCGGTCGCCGTGGCTCATCCAGACCTCCTCGCGGCCGTCCTCGAAGAGGCCGGCGAACAGCGGATCGGCGGCGTCGACGGGCGTCACCAGCGCCCGGCCGAACTCGGCGTGGTGGCCGGCCTCCACCTTGCCGCCGAGCTGGGCCATCATCGTCTGCTGGCCGTAGCAGATGCCGAGCACCGGGACGCCGAGGGTGAAGATCTCGGGCGCGGCGCGGGGGCTGCCGTCCTCGGTGACGGAGGCCGGGCCGCCGGAGAGGATCACCGCCTGCGGCGCGAACGCGGCGAGGAAGGCGGCGTCGACCTTCTGGAACGGATGGATCTCGGCGTAGATCGACGCCTCGCGCAGCCGCCGGGCGATCAGTTGGGTGACCTGGCTGCCGAAATCGACGACAAGAAGGCGCTGGTGCTGGGGCTCGCTCATGGACGGTGCTTAAGGCTCCGGCGGCACGGCTTCAACCTTCCCCGTATCCATCCCCGCCTCCGCCGGATATGTGGCGTCGAGACGACCGAAGCGCCCGTCGCCGAGGGGCAGACTGCGCCGCCGCACTCCTTCGTGGCGGCGCGGCCGGCCTTGCACGAAGCGACCTTCTCGAACTGGAGACGCAGGATGCCACGACGTTCCGAAACCGGGCCTGACGACAGCGGTCGAGCGTGCGGCGGCTCGCTGACCTGGCGCGAGCTGCCAGCCATCCCGGCCAACGCCAGCGCCTGGAACGACGCGATCCCCGTCGGCGAGGCCTGGTGGCGGCAGATCGGCCTCGCCGGCCCGATCGCCGGCGTCCATGGCGACTACCTGCTTGTCGGCGGCGGCGCCAACCTGCCCGAGCCGGGCAGGACGACGATTGCGGCCACGAGCCTCGGCAAGGTCTACTGGAACGAGCTCTTCGTCCTGGACCTCACCCGGGAAGTCTGGCTCGACACGCCCCTGACCATGCCCGCCGCGGTCGGCTACGCCGCGACCGTCAGCCTGCCCGAGGGGGTGCTGGTGATCGGCGGCGAGGGCTTCGCCGACGGGCCGAACGGTTCGAAGCTCGCCGGGGTCGCGACCTTCGCCGACGTCTTCCTGATGCGGTTCGATCCCGCACGGCAGGAGGTCGCCTACGAGGCCTGTCCCCCGCTGCCCGCCGCCAGCAGCTCGGGCGCGGCCGCACTCCTCGGGCGCACCGTCTACTATCAGACCGGCAAGGACTTCCTCGCGCTCGACGTCGACAACCTCGCGGCCGGCTGGCAGGCGCTGCCCGCGTGGCCCGGCGCGCCACGCGACACCGCCGTCGCCGCCGCGGTCGGCGGCAAGGTGCTGATCGCCACCGGCCGCACCCAGGTGGACGGCGTCTGGCGCATCCACAGGGACGCCTTCGCCTTCGACCCCGCAACCGGCACTTGGGAGACCCTACCCGACATGCCGTTCCCGGCGATGGCGGGCGCGGGCTTCGGGGTCGGGAACAGGCTGGTGATCGTTGGCGGCGACAAGGACGTGGCGCGCTGGGATCTCGTCACCGGCTTCGCCTCACGGCGCGCCGGTCTCGAAGCCGGCACGCCCGAATGGGAGAAGCTCGGCGCCGCGCTCCAGATGATCGCCGACCACCATGTCGGCTTCAACACCGAGATCCTCGCCTACGACATCGAGGATGGCGCCTGGAGCGTGATCGGCCGCTTCCCCGGCCCCGCCCCGGTGACCACCCAGCCCGTCGTCTGGCAGGGCCAGCTGATCCTTCCGAGCGGCGAGGTCCGCCCGGGCGTTCGCTCGCCCAAGGTGTGGATCGGCGACGTCGACGTCTCGGGGTGACCATCGACCGTGCTCCCGCTACCCGGGAACGCTTGCCGGCCTTCTCGTGCCGGGGCGAGCAAGGCCCCGGCGCGGTCTCAGTGCAGGTGGCCCTCGACCGCGTAGCGGCGGCCGCCCTCGTCCAGCGGGCCGAACATCTCGGCCACCTCCGGATGGTCGACCGGCTCGCCCGAATCATCGCTCACGAGGTTCTGCTCGGAGACATATGCCACGTAGTACGTCGTCTCGTTCTCGGCCAGCAGGTGATAGAACGGCTGGTCCTTGCGCGGACGGCTTTCTTCTGGGATGGATTCCCACCATTCCTCGGTGTTGTTGAAGCTCGGGTCGACGTCGAAGACGACGCCGCGGAACGGGTGAACCCGATGCCTCACCACCTGACCCAAGGCGAACTTCGCCATCGTCTCCATGACTGACCCACGCGCCCGCATGACTGACCATCGACCAGCATACAAGCAGCAGGGCGCAGTGTCCATCGAGCGCCCACGGAATTTGCCGCAGTGCGGTAAACCCGCAGGATCGCGCCGACCATGACGCTGCTGCTGGAGGTGGCGCAGATCGTCGCGCCGGTGTTCCTGATCGCGGCGATCGGCTACGCGTGGGTGCGGGTCCTCGGCTGGGGCTACGACGTCGAGTTCGTCAGCCGCCTGTCGATGACGCTGTCGACGCCCTGCCTGATCTTCATGGCGCTGGTGCGCAGCCAGGTCGAGCCGGAGCTGTTGCGCGACACGGTCGCGGCGGCGATCGCCGCCTACGTCGTGGTCGGCGTCGCGGTCTGGGGGCTCCTGCGCGCGCTCGACCTCGACATCCAGACCTTCTGGGCGCCGCTCAGCTTCGGCAACACCGGCAATCTCGGCCTGCCGATCGCGCTGTTCGCCTTCGGGCAGCTCGGCTTCGACATGGCGGTGGTGATCTTCGCGGTGATGGCGATCATGTCGTTCACCTTCGGCGTCTGGGTGGTCGCGGGCGGCGGCAATCCGCTGAACGCGGTGCGCGAGCCGCTGGTCTGGGGTGCCGTGGCGGGGTCGGTGTTCCTGGCGATGGGCTGGAGCGTGCCGCCCCCGCTCGCGGGCTCGCTCGATCTCGTCGGCCAGATGGCGATTCCGCTGATGCTGATCACCCTCGGCGTGGCGATCTCGCGGCTCCAGCCGCGGGCGCTCGGGCGGGCGTTCTGGCTCTGCCTCGTCAAGCTCGCGATCTGCACCGCGGCGCCGCTGGCCGTGGGCTTCGCCTTCGGGTTGCCGCGGCTTGCGCTCGGCGTGCTGGTGCTCCAGGTCTCGACGCCGGTGGCGGTCACCTCCTACATGCTGGCGAACAAGTTCAACGCCCGCCCCGACGAGGTGGCGGGGCTCGTCGTCGTGTCGACCCTGATGTCGGTCGTGACGATCCCGGCGACACTCGCCTTCTTCCTCTGATCGCGGGCGCGCGGGCCGGTCGCGGCGATTGCCCCGGCCCGTCCGCTGCGCGATGCTGCGCCGTCGCGGACGGAGGACGGAATGACAGGGCGGCTTCATCTCGAGGATCTCCACGAGGGCCAGCGCTTCGTCAGCGCCGGCCGCACGCTGACGGCGGAGGAGATCATCGCCTTCGCCCGCGACTACGACCCGCAGCCCTTCCACACGGACGAAGCGGCGGCCGCAGGCTCGTTCTTCGGCGGGCTGGTCGCCAGCGGCTGGCACACGGCGGCCGTCACCATGCGCCTCCTGACCGAGAGCCTGCCGTTCGCCGGCGGCGTGATCGGGGCGGGGGGCGATCTCTCCTGGCCGGGCCCGACCCGCCCCGGCGACGCGCTCCACGTCGAGACGACCGTCGAGAAGGTCACCCCCTCGCGCTCGCGCCCCGACCGCGGCATGGCGTCGCTGCGCATCGAGACCAGGAACCAGCGCGGCGAGATCGCTCAGCTCTTCCGCGTCAACGTCATCGCTTTCCGCCGCCCGGCGCCGTAGGCGCGCGCGTTCCGCCGGCGCCACCCCCATTGGCGCGCCGGTCCGAGCCTGTATAACCGCCTCCGACCGGAGCGGGACGGACGGGCCTTGAGCGACACCCCCTCGCCGATGATGGCGCAGTACCTCGGCATCAAGGCCGGACACGCGGATTCGCTCCTCTTCTACCGCATGGGCGACTTCTACGAGCTGTTCTTCGACGACGCCGTCGCCGCCTCGGCCGCCCTCGACATCGCGCTGACCAAGCGCGGCCTGCACCAGGGCGAGGACATCCCGATGTGCGGCGTCCCGGTCCATGCCGCCGACGGCTACCTGCTGACCCTGATCCGCAAGGGCTTCCGCGTCGCCGTCTGCGAGCAGATGGAGGATCCGGCCGAGGCCCGCAGGCGCGGCGCGAAGTCCGTCGTCCGCCGCGAGGTCGTCCGCGTCGTCACCCCGGGCACCCTGACCGAGGAATCCCTCCTCGAACCCCGCCGCGCCAACTACCTCGCCGCCTTCGCCGAGATCCGTGGCGAGGGCGCCTTCGCCTGGGCCGACGTCTCGACCGGCGAACTCGCCGTGGCCGCCTGCCCTCGCGCCCGCCTCGGCCCGATGCTCGCCCGCCTCGCCCCGCGCGAGGTCCTCGTTCCCGACACGCTGGAGCCCGAGCTGCGCGACCTCGTCGCCGAGACCGGCGCCGTCGCCGCCCCCCTCGCACGGGCGAGCTTCGACAGTGCTGCCGGCGCCGCCCGCGCCGCGAACGCCTTCGGCGTCGCCTCGCTCGACGCTTTCGGCGCCTTCGACCGCGCCGAGACCGCCGTGCTCGGGGCCCTCGTCGACTACCTCGAGCTTACCCAGAAGGGCCGGCTCCCGCTCCTGCGCCCGCCCGTGCGCGAAACCCCGGGCGGGACGATGGCCATCGACGCCGCAACCCGCCGCAACCTCGAGCTCGTCCGCGCCCTCGACGGCGGCCGCGACGGCTCGCTCGTCGCCACCATCGACCGCACCCTGACCGGCGCCGGCGGCCGCCTGCTCGAAGCCCGCCTCGGCGCCCCCTCGACCGACGTCGGCCTGATCCGCGCCCGCCAGCAGGCCGTCGCCCACCTCGTCGACGACCCCGACCGCCTGCGTGCGCTCCGCGACGCGCTGCGCCGCGCCCCCGACCTCGAACGCGCGCTCGCCCGCCTCGCCCTCGACCGCGGCGGCCCGCGCGACCTAGCCGCCGTCCGCGACGCGCTCGCCGCCGCCGCCCGCCTGCGCGAGGCGCTGCTCGCCGACCCGCCGGCCACGCCGCCCGCGGCCCTCGGCGAAGCCGCCGCCGCGCTGACCGGCCCCGCCGGCCTCCAGACCCGCCTCGACGCCGCCCTCGTCCCCGACCCGCCCGCGCTCCTGCGCGACGGCGGCCTCGTCGCCGCCGGCCATGACGCGGAACTCGACGAGACCCGCCGCCTCCGCGACCAGGGCCGCGGCGTGATCGCCGAGCTCCAGGGCGAATACGTCCGCGAGAGCGGCATCGCGGCGCTGAAGATCCGGCACAACAACGTCCTCGGCTACCACATCGAGACCCCGGCCACCCACGCCGAGAAGATGCTGTCGCCGCCGCTCTCGGCCCTCTTCGTCCACCGCCAGACCACCGCCAACGCGCTGCGCTTCACCACGCTGGCGCTCGCCGAGATCGAGAAGCGCATCCTCGGCGCCGCCGACGCCGCCCTCGCCATCGAGCGCCGCGTCTTCGCCGAACTGCGCGCCGCCGTCCTCGCCGAGGCCGGCGCGCTCGGTGCGCTGGCCCGCGCCACGGCCGGGATCGACGTCGCCTGCGGCCTCGCCGACCTCGCCCGCGCCGAGGACTGGACCGCGCCAGAGATCACCCCCGACCGCGCCTTCGATGTCACCGCCGGCCGCCACCCCGTCGTCGAGGCCGCGCTGCGCCGCGGCGGCGGGGCCTTCGTCGCCAACGACTGCGAGGCCGGGGCGGGCGTCCCCGGCGCCCGCCCGCTCTGGCTGATCACCGGCCCCAACATGGCCGGCAAGTCGACCTTTCTGCGCCAGAACGCGCTGATCGCCATCCTCGCCCAGATCGGCTCCTTCGTCCCGGCGGCCGCCGCCCGCATCGGCGTCGTCGACCAACTCTTCTCCCGCGTCGGCGCTGCCGACGACCTCGCCCGCGGCCGCTCCACCTTCATGGTCGAGATGGTCGAGACCGCCGCCATCCTGAACCAGGCCGGCCCCGGCGCCCTCGTCATCCTCGACGAGATCGGCCGCGGCACCGCCACCTATGACGGGCTCTCGATCGCCTGGGCGGTGCTCGAACACCTCCACGACGCCAACCGCTGCCGCGCGCTCTTCGCCACGCACTACCACGAGCTGACCGCGCTCGCCTCGAAGCTGCCGGGGCTGAGGAACGCCACCGTCGCCGTCCGCGAATGGAAGGGCGAGGTCGTCTTCCTGCACGAGGTGTGCGAGGGCGCCGCCGATCGCTCCTATGGCGTGCAGGTCGCCCGCCTCGCCGGCCTGCCGCCCGCGGTCCTCGACCGCGCCCGCGCCATTCTCGACACGCTGGAGAAGGGCGAGCGCGAGCCCTCGGCCCGGGCCCGCGCTCTCCTCGACGACCTCCCCCTGTTCAGCGCCGCCGCCACGCCTGCGCCGCCGGCCGCCCTCCCGGCCTCGGCCGTGGAGTCCCGCCTGCGCGAGGCCCACCCGGACGAACTCACCCCGCGCGAGGCCCTCGCCCTCGTCTACGAACTCCGCGCGCTCCTCGATTGATACCGGCGAGCTCATGAAACGGCTCGCGGACCTTTTTGGCCTTTGACATTTTTATCGTGTGTACTCAGGTAGTTACCCTATCTATCAGTAACCGGGGCAAAAAGGTGGGCGGTTGTGTCGATAGGGGATCCACAAGCGCAGGGATTTCTGAATCCATGCGGGCATGGCAGGAGCCCCACCAGATATCGAT
>NZ_JAGOID010000167.1 GCF_017995835.1 Amaricoccus sp. | reverse complement strand
ATCGCCACCAGTTCTGCCGACGGTGTGCCGAATGTCTCCTACCTCAGTCACGTCGAGCAGGTGGACGAGCATCACATCGGGCTGTCCAACCAGTTCTTCGGCAAGACCGCCCGCAATCTCCGAGAGAATCCGCAGGCTTGCGTCATTGTCGTCGACGGGGTGAGCGGCCGGCAGACCCGCCTCGCGGTCACCTGGTTGCGGGACGAGGCCGAGGGGCCGCTTTTCGACGCCATGACCGCGAGCCTGCGGGCTTCGAGCGCCCAGGTCGGCATGTCGGAGATCATGCGCCTGGCCAGCGTCGCGATCTTCCGCGTCGACGAGATCGTCCCGCTGCCGCACCCGGAAGGCGTCGAGACCCCGCCCCCGCCGCCGGCCCCGCCGCGCCTCTTTCGTGCCGCCGAGGTCGTGGCCCGCGTCGCGGCGGAGACCGAGACTGCGCGCATCGTCGAGACGCTGCTCGACGGGGCGCGGGCGATGCTCGACGCGCCGGCGGTGATCCTCTTCCAGAACGATCCCGGCCGCGACGTTCTGGTGACGCTGGCGAGCCGCGGCTATCCGCAGACAGGCGCCGGCTCCGAGATCGCGCCGGGCGACGGGATCGCCGGAGCCGCCGCGGCCCTCGGCCGGCCGGTGCGGGTCAGCGACATGAGCCGCATCCGTCGCTTCGGCGCGGCGATCCGCGACACCTCGCCTCCGGAGGAGGAGACGCGGGTCATCGCGCTTCCGGGCCTCGCCGACGCACAGAGCCAGCTCGCCGTGCCCATGTACGCCAAGGGGGCGCTCTACGGCGTGCTTTTCGCCGAAAGCCCGGCGCGGCTCGCCTTCCGCCACGACGACGCGGTGGCGCTCTCCATGGTTGCGAACCACGCGGCGGCGACGCTGCTGATCGGCGAGGCGCTGGCCGGCGAGGCGACCGCGCCGCCCCCGGAGCCGCGGGGCGGGCCGGCGGCGGGCAGATTTCATGTGCTTCATCACCGTTTCGACGACAGCGTGTTCATCGACAACGGCTACGTGATCCGCGGCGTCGCGGGGCGGCTCCTCGTCTACCTGCTGGAGCGTCATCTCGCCGACGGACGGGTCGAGTTCTCGAACCGCGAGATCCGTCTCGCGCCCGATCTTCGGCTCCCCGAATTCAAGGACAACCTCGAGACTCGGCTTCTCCTTCTCCGCCAGCGCCTCGACGAGAAGGGATGCCCTGTCCGCCTCGTCCGCGCCGGCCGCGGCCTCGTCCGGCTCCAGCTCGCCCGCCGCCCGGAGATCGAGCGCTCGGCCTGAGCGTGGCAGGCCGCCGGTCAGGCCGCCCTGGCGAGAAGGACTCCCGCCTCGACACCGATGACGTGCGCCTCGACGATCTCGCCCGGGCGGGCGGGCGTGGAGAGGCGCGCCGGTGCGAAGCCCTCGGTGCGCCCCAGGTCGGGCCGCTCCATCAGCAGGCGCACGCGGGCGCCGCGCTGCGCTTCGAGATGCGCCGCGGCGCGCGTCGCGCCGAGCGCGCGCAGGCGCTCCGCGCGGGCGCGCGCGACGGCGGGATCGACCTGCGGCATCCGCGCGGCCGGCACGCCGGGGCGCGGGCTGAACGGAAAGACGTGGAGCCAGGTCAACTGGCATTCCTCCACCAGCCGCAGCGTGTTCGCGAAGGCGGCCTCGGTTTCGGTCGGAAACCCGGCGATCAGGTCGGCGCCGAGGACGATGCCCGGCCGCGCCGCCCGGACCTCGGCGCAGAAGGCGATGGCGTCGTCGCGCAGGTGGCGGCGCTTCATCCGCTTCAGGATCAGGTCGTCGCCGGCCTGGAGCGAGAGATGGAGATGCGGCATCAGCCGGGGCTCGCCGGCGATCGCCTCCATCAGCCGCGGGTCGACCTCGACCGAGTCGATCGACGAGAGGCGGAGCCGCGGCAGGTCGGGCGCGGCCGCGAGCGCCGCCGCGACGAGATCGCCGAGCTTCGGCGCGCCGTCGAGGTCGGCGCCCCAGCTCGTCAGGTCGACGCCGGTCAGCACAACCTCGTTGAAGCCGCGACCGACGAGGCGGGCGATCTGCTCGACCACCGTGGCGGCCGGGACGGAGCGCGAGGCGCCGCGCCCGTAGGGGATCACGCAGAAGGTGCAGCGGTGGTCGCAGCCGTTCTGGACCTGCACATAGGCGCGGGCGCGGGCGGCAAGGCCGTCCACCAGCGGCGCCGGCGCCGTCCGCTCGGCCATGATGTCGCCGACGGTCACGCGCTCCGCCTCGCCGGCGGCGATCCGGGTCCAGGCCTCGGGCCGCAGCTTCTCGGCGTTGCCGAGCACGACGTCGACCTCGGGCATCGCGGCGAAGCGCGCCGTCTCGGTCTGGGCGGCGCAGCCGGTAACGAGGATGCGCGCCTCTGGCCGCTCGCGGCGCAGCTTGCGGATGCGCTGGCGCGCCTGGCGAACCGCCTCGGCGGTGACGGCGCAGGTGTTGACCACCACGGCGTCGACTACCCCCGCGCGTTCCGCAAGGCCGCGCATGGCTTCGCTCTCGTAGGCGTTGAGGCGGCAGCCGAAGGTCTCGACCTTCGTCCCGCTCATGTCGCCGTCCCGAGCAGTTCCGGCGCGATGCGGCCTTCGTAGACGAGCGCCGTCGGACCGGTCATCCAGACGCCGTCCTCGCGCCAGTCGATGCCGAGCTCGCCGCCGTCGAGCCGGACGGCGACGCGCCGGTCGGTCAGCCCGCGGCGCGCGGTGACGACCGCTGCGGCGCAGGCGCCCGAACCGCAGGCCAGCGTGATCATGCCGCCGCGCTCCCAGACGCGCATGCGGATGGTCGTCGGGTCGATGACTTGCACGAACTCGACGTTCGTCCGTTCGGGAAACAGCGGATCGTGCTCGAAACGTGGTCCGAGCGCCGCGAGGTCGACCGCCTCGGCGTCGGGGACGACGAAGATGCAATGCGGGTTGCCTATGCCGACCGCTCCCGGCGAGCCGTCGAGCGGCAGGGCGTCGACGTCGACGGCGCGCGCCAGAGGGATCTCGTCCCAGCCGAGCTGCGGAGCGCCCATGTTGACGCGGATGAGACCCCCGCCGGCCGCCTCGGCGATCAGGAGGCCGCGCCCGGTGCGCAGGCGGAGGGTTCCGGCGCCCGCCTCGTCCATCAGCAGCCGCGCCACGCAACGGGTGGCGTTGCCGCAGGCGGCCGCCGCGGAGCCGTCGGCGTTCCAGAAGTCAATGCGCGCATCTGCGCCTTCGTCGCCGTCGCGGATCACCGCAAGCTGGTCGAAGCCGACGCCGCGCCGCCGGTCGCCGAGCGTTCGCGCGACCGCCGGCGTCACGGGGTCGCGGCGCCCGCGCGCGTCGATGACCACGAAGTCGTTGCCGAGCCCGTGCATCTTCAGGAAGCGCAGATCGTCAGAATCGTCGTTCATCGCCGCTATATACGGATCGCGCCCCCGGCGGGCCAAGGGTTGCAGGGCGGAAACCGGCTTGACCGGCCCCGTATGCGACCCTAACACCGCACGGGTCGGGCCCGTAGCTCAGTTGGTAGAGCAACTGACTTTTAATCAGTGGGTCACAGGTTCGAATCCTGTCGGGCTCACCACGCGTTCCGTCCCGGAGCCTCGCCGCGATCCGGGTTGACAGCGGCCTACCCTTGGCATACCCGCAGCGCCGCGACCGTTTCCGTGCCGCGGCGTCTTGGGCCAGTAGCTCAGTGGTAGAGCAGCTGACTCTTAATCAGTAGGTCCGGGGTTCGAATCCCCGCTGGCCCACCAAGACCCCGGCTTGACGTTCGGCGGGCGCGGCATCCGCGCCCGGCGCGCTGTAGCAGCGGAGGGTCCGACACGACCAACGCTTCGCACCGCCAGGTGGTCACCGCAGCGTCGAAGCCGCAAACCGCAAGGATCAGCGACCAGCCCACGAGGAGGAAACCAGTGGCGCCCGTCACCGGCTCCGAGCGCGAAAGCGCTGCGACCGACATCGAGCTTCTGCGCGAAACCATGCGCATCGCCATCGCCAGCCGCGCGGCGGGCAACCATCCCTTCGGCGCGCTTCTCGCTGGGCCGGACGGACAGGTGCTCCTCCGCTCCGGCAACACCTTCGCCACGGACAAGGGCGTCGGCCACGCGGAGATGAACGTCGCGCGCGAGGCGGCGCTCCGCTTCGCACCGGAGTTCCTCGCCGACTGTACCCTCGTCACCTCGGTCGAACCCTGCTGCATGTGCTCCGGGGGGGCCTACTGGGCCGGGATCGGCCGTGTCGTGTTCGGGATGACCGAGAGGCGGCTGGCCGAACTCACCGGCGACAATCCGGAGAACCTGACCATGGACATGCCCTGCCATTCCGTCTTCGACGCCGGACAACGAAAGGTCGAAGTCGTCGTGAGCTGCCCCCAGTTTCCCTGGACATCGCTTTGTCCGAAAGGAGACCGAGATGGACCAGCCGAGGGACCCCCAGATGAACGGGCAGGAAGGAGCTGCTGTTGTTGATGAGCCTGTGGTCAGGGTG
>NZ_JAGOID010000166.1 GCF_017995835.1 Amaricoccus sp. | reverse complement strand
GCTCGGCACCGAGGCCGTAGGCGACGTGCCCTTCGCCGATCAGCACCACCATGATCGTCCTCTGGCCCGTCTCCTCGCGAAACCGCGCCAGCGCCTTGAGCGCGTTGTGCGCCATCGCCGCGTCCCAGGTGCACTGCGCGGTGAACATGCCCTCGAACATCTCCGGGGACATGCCGCCGTGCAGCCCTTCGTCGGCGAAGAAGGCGCGGAAGAGCCGGCGGTATTCGGCGCTGTCGGTGTCGATCTTCGCCGGCAGAAGGTCGCGCTGCTCGGGAGTGAGCGCCTGCAGCCCCTCCTTGCGCGCCGTCTGCACGACCTTGCGCGGCACGTTCAGGCCGAACATGTGCAGGCCGTTGCGGTGCGCGAAATCGAAGATCGGCCGGTAGTACTCCCAGTGATAGCCCCAGTTCTTGTACCACCGCGACTGGGCGAGGAAGTCGGCCTCGGTGTAGGCCGGGTCGGTAGACCACTTGTCGAGCATCGCCTGCTCGCCGGCGGGATACATCTCGAGACCGATCAGCACCTTGCGTCCGCGCCGCTGGAGCTCCTCGATCGTCCGCAGCTGTACCTGGTGGAACTCGTAGTCGGTGTGGCTCTCGCCGACAAAGAGAAGCTCGACGCCGTCGAGCCGCGCGGCGAGCTCGGCGGGCGTGATGACGTCGCCCTTCGCCGTGTCGGTGACGCCGTCGAGCACCACCGGCGCCTCGCGGTCGCGCCGCGCCGGATCGCCCAGGGGCAGATCGAGCACCTTCTCTTCGGCGCGCAGGCTAAGCGAACCGGCGAGCGCCAGCAGGAGCGCTGCGAGTACCGGCAGGACGCAGCGCGGAATCGGAGTCACGGTCGATCGGCTCATCAGCTCACCTCGGAAAGTCGTCAGAGAACATCCAGCGCCCGGCACGCCGGGCCGCGACGTCCGATCTTAGGCCGGCAACCGAGACCCGGTGGCCGTCTCATCGGGTGGGCCGGGGGGCCCGGGCAGGGGCGGCCTCAGGGCTCGCGCAGCGGCTCGAGGGCCGTGAGCAGGTCGCGCGCGGCGACGGCGCGCACGCGGTCGGCCAGCGGATAGGTCGCCTCTCCCGCATGCACGAGGTCGAGCCGATCGAGCTCCAGCGACTCGACAGCGGATCGCATCGAACGGCTGAGCCGCGGAGCGCTCGTCCGCTTGATTTCGAATCCGAGCCGCTTCGCCCCCGACACCACCAGGAGATCGATCTCCGCACCCGAGTGGATCGACCAGTGAAAGCACTCTTCAGGATGGGCACCGAGGCGCTCGACGATCTGCTGGACCTCGAATCCCTCCCAGCTCGCGCCGACCTTAGGGTGGCCCTCGAGTGCTTGCGCGTCGGCGATTCCGAGCAGAACGTGCAGGAGCCCCGAGTCCTCGACGAAGACCTTGGGCGCCTTCACCTGGCGCTTTCCTACATTGGCGTGCCATGCGGGAAGCTGACGGACGACGAGCGCGTCCGTGAGCAGGTCGAGATAGCGCCGCACGCTCGACTCGGAGAGCCCGAACGCGCGCGCCAGCTCGGCACCGTTCCAACGCTGACCGTGGTAGTGCGCCAGCATCGACCAGAAGCGGCGCATCGTCTCGGAAGGAGTCCGCACGCCGAGTTGCGGCAGGTCACGTTCGAGGAAGGTCGCCACGAACGCGCGCCGCCATTCGAAGCTCGCAGCGTCGGATGCGGCGAGGAAAGAGCGTGGAAATCCGCCGCGCGCCCAGAGCTGCCCGAGCGCTTCGCTACCGGTCTCCTCCTGCGAGAATCCGCGCAAGCGAAGAAATCCGATCCGGCCGGCGAGCGACTCCGACGACTGCCGAAGCAGCTCGCCCGATGCACTACCCAGAACGAGGAAGCGCGCGCGGGAGCCCGGCTGATCGACCAGCACGCGGATCGCTGGAAACAGCTCCGGCCGGCGCTGGACTTCGTCGAGCACCACGAGGCCCTCGACCCCGGCCAGGGCGAGCTCCGGGTCGGCTAGCCGAGCGCGATCGGCCTCCCTTTCGAGGTCGAGGTGAAGGACGGGCCCCCCTGTTCGGGCGCCGAAGTCGCGCGCCAGGGTCGTCTTACCTACCTGGCGCGCCCCGAGAATGGCCACGACCGGAAACGTGGAGAGCAGCCATTCGAGCTTCTCAAGGGACCTTATCCGCGCGATCATCGGCATCATTCTACACTGAAATTCCACCAGATTTTGGTGGTATTTCCTGATTTTGAGCGAGTATTTCAGTGAACATCCACCATTGCATGATGGATTTTCCATCTTCTTGCTGTCTCATAGGAAGGAAGCCCGACTCCAGGCGCCCGCCGGCACCTTCTCGGCCGGCGACGGCACCTTCGTCTCGGGCCGCAGCCTACTCCGCGTCGCGACGCAGCCAGGCGGGCTTCTGCAGACGCAGCGCCTCGATCCGTTCGTCGGCGAGCGCCCGTGCCCGGCGAACCAGCCCGAGCTGGCGCATGGCGAGGACGACCGCGATCTCGAGCAGCAGCAGGATCAGGCCGAGCCAGCCCTCGCCGGTCATCGCCACGGCAACCGCCCCGGCGCAGAACAGCAGCACGACCAGGTAGAGCACCGGCACCACGACGCGATGCCGGCTCGCGAGGTCGGAGAGCAGGTGATGAAGATGCTGGCGGTCGCCGCGGAACATCCGTCCGACCCGCCGGCCGACCGGCGCCCCGTCGCCCTCGAAGAAGCGCACCACCATCACCAGCAGAGTGTCGATGACCGGCAACCCGAGGGCGAGAATCGGCACCAGGATGGCGACCGCCGCCGGCGCCTTGATCGCCGAGTGCAGCGAGATCGCACCGAGCAGGAAGCCGAGAGTGAGCGACCCCGAATCGCCCATGAAGACCCGCGCCGGTTCCCAGTTGTGGCGCAGGAAGCCGATGCAGGCGCCGGCGATCGAGGCCATCAGCACGACGCTGCCGAGGTTGTGCTGGATCAGGGCGTAGACCAGCAGGCTCACCGAGATGATCGCCGCGACGCCGCCGGCCAGGCCGTCGAGGCCGTCGATCAGGTTGATCGCGTTGGTCACGCCGACGACCCAGAGGAGCGACACCAGTCCGCCCCAGACGCCCAAATGGATCTCGCCGACGAACGGCAGGTTGAGCTCGGTGAAGCTCCAGCCGACGCGCACCAGCAGCCAGGCGGCGAGGAGCTCGACGATGAACTTCTTGCCCGGAGTGACGCCAAAGAGGTCGTCCACCAGACCGACGAGAAAGACCAGTCCGGCGGCGATCGGCAGGGCGACCAGCTCCGGCCGAGGGATCGTCATCCCCCACTGGTTCCAGCCCGCCATCAACCCGACGAGCGACCCGGCGCCGAGGCCGGCGGCGATCGCCACCCCACCGAGGCGCGGCACCGCGGTCGCTAGCACCGCCTTGCGCTCTCCCCCCTCGCCCGGGCGGTCGAACGAGCGCAGGAACTGCGCCAGATTCACTACCGGCGGCACCAGCAGGCTCGCCACCACCCCGGCGAGCAGAGCCGAGGCGCCAGCGACGATGAACAGCGGTTCCATGTTCGGGTGACGCGATGTTACCGCAGCGCTGGCGCGGGCAGCGCGAGCGTCTCCAGTACCAGCTCGTCGAGGGCGCGCGCCACGCCCGCCGCATCGCCCACCTCGACCCGCCGGTAGCTCGCGCCGGCCGCCCCGCCACTGCCGATGCGCTCGCTGCAGAGAAGATGAACGTCCGAGGCCGCGCTGCCGACGAACAGCACCGAGCGCCCCGAGGCGATGCAGCCGTAGACCTTCGACGGCAAGACGTAGCCGACGAACTCGTCGCGCAGGGTGATGAGGTGCGCGTGCGGGGCGACCAGCAGCCGCGGCAGCTCGGCGAGCGGCACCGGCCGCGAGCGATGCACCGGCAGCCCGCGCGCCCGAAGCGCCGCCTCGACCCGGTCGGCCTTGGCGCCGGTGGCGTTCAGCCAGAGGACGACGCGACCGCTCCCCTGCCGGTGATGGAGCTCGTAGCCGGCGAGAAAGGTCGCGTCGTCGTGCGCGACGCCGAAGTTGCCCGAGTAGAGGAGCACTACCTTGCCGCGCAGATCCACCGGCAGATCCAGAGGCTCCGTCCCGGGCGGGATCGCGACCGGCGCCTCGTCGCGCCGCAGCACGATGCGCTCGGCCGGAATTCCGATGTCGATCAGCCGTCTCTTCTGGTCCTCGCCGAGAACCTCGAAGCCGTGGACCCGGCGACGAAGAAAAAGCGTCCAGTAAAGGAAAAGCTGCAGCCACAACGGCCGCTGACCGAGCTCGGCGAGCAGGCACTCGGGATGGAAGTCGGTGATGCGGTAGGTGAGCCTCTTGCGCAGCAGGAGGTCGGCCGGCACGATCCAATGCAGGAAGAACGGCGGGCTGCCGGTGAACAGGATCTCGTCGGCAGCGCGGGCGTACTTCCACGCTCGACGCAGGAGCCGGCCATTCGTCTTCGCCGTCCAGATCGCTCTTTGACGGAAGTTGGCGCGCTCGTAAGGCGAGGCCAGCACGCGCAC
>NZ_JAGOID010000069.1 GCF_017995835.1 Amaricoccus sp. | reverse complement strand
GGGCCGTCGCTCTCCATGGACGCGCGCGAGAACGTCGACGATGCGTTCTATTTCCCGCTCCTCGTCGCAATCGCGGGCTTCGTCCTGTTGTTCGTCGCGCTGACCCTGACGCGCACGCGGACGGAGATTCGAGCGCGGCGGCTCCGGGCGCTCGAGGCGCTCGAGGCGCGGGCGGCGTGATGTCCGGGCTCGGCGCCTACGCGGTTCCGGTTCTCGCCGCCTACGGCGTGACGATCGCGCTCCTTGGCGGGCTGGTGGCGGCGTCGCTGGCGCGGGCGGCGCGGGTGCGCCGCGCGCTCGGCGAGGCCGAGGCGGCGCGGGCGGCGGGGCGGGGCTCCGATGCGGCGTAGCTTCCTCCTCGCGCTGCCCCCGCTGCTCTTCCTCGCCTTCGCGGCGGTCGCCTTCGTCGCGCTGAAGAGCGGCGATCGGGACGAGCTGCCGAGCGCGCTGGCCGGTCGGCCGGCGCCGTCGCTGACCGCCGCCGGCGCGCTCGGCGACCGGCCGCGGCCCGACGATGCGGCGTTGCGCGCCGGCGAGGTGACGCTGGTGAACTTCTGGGCGAGCTGGTGCGGGCCGTGCCGGGTGGAGCATCCCGAGCTGAAGGCGCTGGCCGACGCCGGGGTGCGGGTCTTCGGCGTGAACTACAAGGACGACCCCGCCAACGCGGCCGCCTTCCTCGCCGAGCTCGGCGACCCCTACGCGGCGGTGGCGACCGACCCGACCGGGCGGATCGGGCTCGACTGGGGCATCTACGGCGTGCCGGAGACCTTCGTCCTCGCCGGCGACGGCACGATCCTCATGCGCTATCCCGGGCCGCTGACCCCCGAGATCGTGACGAAGCGCGTCGCGCCGCTCCTCGCCGGGTCAGGCGCCGGCGGCTGAGGCAGTCCCGATCGATCAAGGACGGCGTCAGTGCGAGGCGCCCGCTCGATCCTTTCTTGACCGATCAAACGTTCTTTCCCCTCCTTATTGGGGTTCCAGCGAGGGTTGGCGCGATGGCGGACTTTACCGATCTGTTCGGGCTGATCGACGACAAGCCGATCGACGTAGAAACGCGACGCGAGCTCCGGGCCATGCTGGTTGCGATCGGCAACGACCCCGTGCGGACCGTCGAGCTGGCACAGGCGATCAAGGATCGCAATGATGCGCTCGAAGCTGCCCGGGTATTGTTGCAGTGGATCGCGATCTTCAAGGCCGAAGGGGAGCAGCGTATCGAGGACTACGACGAGACAACCAAGGTCGTCGCCGCGTCGGCGATCGTGGTGGGCGGGGGCGCACCCTTCGGCGCCCTCGCGCTTGTGGCGACCCTCGGCTCGGGTGGCGTGGTGCTCGTGGCCATCGCGGGCATGGGCATCGTGGGCCTAGGTCTCAAGGGAATGCAGCGGATGCGCTATCTGAAGAATCTCGAGAGGGGCGGCACGAACGCCCTCGGCGCCCTCGAGTCGCAGCTGCGGTCCTGCGAAGGCGACATCATTCGA
The DNA here is from genome assembly GCF_017995835.1 of Amaricoccus sp. Taxonomy (GTDB): domain Bacteria; phylum Pseudomonadota; class Alphaproteobacteria; order Rhodobacterales; family Rhodobacteraceae; genus Amaricoccus. The sequence goes on along the minus strand of NZ_JAGOID010000069.1, from coordinate 15,467 downwards.
CGGCAGGGAGGGTGACTTTCCGATTGGGCAGGCCTACATTGCGAGGTAGGTGTGACAGGAGGAGTGCTCGTGTTCGGACTGGAGATCCACTCCCTGCCGGCGGTCCTGATCCTGCTGGTAGTTCTCGGCTGGGTCGCCTATCTGGTTTGGCGAACGATCGACAGGCTGGTGGAGGTATCGCGTCGCGAGTTGGGACCGACGCCTGAGCCGGGCCATACGACAAAGTACGGCCTCAGAGAAGCAGAGCGCCGGCGGGCCGAACCGGTTGCGCGATAGGGCAGGGGTGCCGCTCGCTTCGTTCGAGCCGCAGATGGCCGGAGGAAGGTGAACGGAGTTCAGGCGGCTGAGGCGGCGGCGAGTTCGTCGGCGAGGCGGCGGGACTCGGCGGCGCGGGGCTTTGCGAGGCCGGCGAGGAGCAGGTAGGCGACGGGGGTGACGTAGAGCGTCGCCAGCGTCGCGACGCCGAGGCCGCCGACGATCATCCAGCCGAGCGCCTCGCGCGCCTCCGCCCCTGCGCCATGGGCGAAGATCAGCGGCACGCCGCCGAGCACGGTCGCGGCCATGGTCATCATCACCGGGCGGAGGCGGATCAGCGTGCCCTCCTCGATCGCCTCGCGCACGCTTCGCCCGGCGTCGCGGAGCTGGTCGGCGAACTCGACGATCAGGATGCCGTTCTTCGCCATCACCCCGGCCAGGAGCACGATGCCGATCTGGCTGTAGAGGTTGAGGCTCGTCCCGGTCATCAGCAGCGCGAACACCGCGCAGGCGAGCCCGAGCGGCACGGTCGCCATCACGATCAGGGCGCTGACGAAGCTCTCGAACTGGGCGGCGAGCACCAGGAAGACGACGAGGATCGCCGCGCCGAAGGTGATCAGGAGCGAGGCGTTCGTCTCGGCGAGGGTCGCGGCCTCGGCGAGCGGCACGATGCGCGTCCCCTCCGGCAGGACCTCGGCGGCCAGCGCCTCGGCGCGATGCAGCGCGTCGCCGAGCGCCACGCCGGGCCGCAGCGTCGCCGTGACCGAGACGGCGCGCTGTTGCTGCTCGCGGCCGAGTTCGGGCGGCACGGCGCGCTCCTCGAGCGAGACGATGGTGGAGATCGGCACCATCGCGCCCGAGGCGGTGCGCACGAAGATGTTCTCGAGGTCCGAGGGGTCGTTGACCGGCGTCGAGGTCGAGACCATGCGGACGTCGTAGCTCGCGTCGTCGATGAAGGCGGTGGCGACCTTCGCGCCGTCGAGCATGCCCTGGAGCGCCTGCCCGAGGCCGTCGATCTCGATCCCGAGGTCGGAGGCGCGGCGGCGGTCGACCTCGACGAAGAGCTGCGGCTGGTTCGGCTCGTAGCTGACCGTCACTTCGTCGAAGGCGCCCGCCTCGGCCCGCATCCGTTCGGCGAGCGTCTCGGCCTGCGCCGCGATCGCGGCGTAGTTCGCGCCGAGCACCGCGAATTGCAGACCGCGCCCGGCGCCGCGGATGCCGAGCGAGTTCGGCTGGATCGCAAAGGCCTGGATGCCGACGACCCGGCGCAGCGCCGCGTTCACGTCGACGACGATCTCGGCCTGGCTGCGGGCGCGGTCGGCCCAGTCGGCCAGCGTCAGCACGATGAAGCCGCGGTTCGGCTGGTCGCCGACGCCGGCGATGAGAAAGACGTTGGTGATCTCGCCCGACGCGCGCAGCGGCGCGAGCAGGTTCTCGACCTCCGCCATCCTGGCGGTGGTGTAGTCGAGCGAGACGCCTTGCGGCGCCCGGACCGAGGCGAGCGCCATGGCCCGGTCCTCGGGCGGGGTCAGCTCGCGCTTGACGCCGCCGAAGGCGAACCAGGCGGTCGCGGCGAGCATCACGCAGGTCGCGACGACGACGAGCGGCGCGTCGAGCGCCCGGTGCAGGCTGCGGCGGTAGGCCGTGGCGAGCGCGGCGCCGAGCGCGGCGATCAGGCCGCGCTTCGGCGCGACGTCGGCCGGGCGCAGGAAGCGCGCCGCCATCACCGGGCAGAGCGTCAGCGCCACCACGGCCGAGAGCGTGACCGAAATGGCGAGCGTGAAGCCGAACTCGCGGAAGAGCCCGCCCGCCTGCCCGGGCAGGAACGAGATCGGCACGAACACCGCGGCGAGCGTCGCCGTCGTGGCGATGACGGCGAAGAACACCTGGCGCGTGCCGATCACCGCGGCGGCGCGCGGCCCCATGCCCTCGGCGCGGCGTCGCACGATGTTCTCGACCACAACGATGGCGTCGTCGACGACGAGGCCGGTGGCGAGCACCAGCGCCAGAAGCGTCAGGATGTTGACCGAGAAGCCGGCGAGGTAGATCGCCGCCAGGGTTCCGATCAGCGCCACCGGGATCGAGACGGCGGGGATCAGCGTGGCGCGCCAGTCGCGCAGGAACAGGTAGATCACCGCGATCACGATCGTCACCGCGAAGAACAGCGCCAGCGCCACCTCGCGGATCGCGCCGGTGATGAAGGCCGCCTCGTCGGAGGTGACGAACACCCTGACGTCTTCGGGAAGGATGCCGTTCAGCTCGTCGACGGCGCGGCGGACCCCGGCGGAGATGTCGAGCGTGTTCGACTGCGCCTGCCGCACGATCCCGAGGCCGATCCCGGTCTCGCTGTTGGCGCGCAGCACCGAGGCGCCCGGGTCCGGGCCGAGCGTGACGCTCGCCACGTCGCCGATGGCGACGCCGTCGCCGAGCATGATCGCCTCGAATTCCTCGGGCGTCGCCACGGCGGCGGTGGCGCGCACCACGATGCTCTGGTCGCGGCTGGAGATCTCGCCCGCGGGCGAGTCGAAGGCGGCGTTGGCGAGCGCGGCGCGCAGCTCGGCCAGCGTCAGGCCGCGGCTCGCCATCTGGCGCTGGTCGATGTCGACGCGGAACTGCAACTCGCGCGCGCCGTTCACCTGCACGTCGGCGACGCCGGGCACCGCGATCAGGCGGTCCTCGACCTCGTTCTCCACCATCTCGGTCAGCTCGGCGACGCTGCGCGTCGGCGAGGTGACGCCGATGCGCATCACCGCGTCGGCGTTGTCGTCGGCCTTGACGATGCGCGGATCCTCCGCGTCGTCGGGCAGCGAGTTGCGGATACGGGCGACGGCGTCGCGCGCGTCGGTCGCGGCGACGTCGAGGTCCACGGCGTCGCCGAACTCGGCAGTGACGCGGCTGCGGCCGAAGCGCGAGGTCGAGGAAATCGCCTTCACCCCCTGGACGCGACCGATCGCGCCCTCGATCGGAGCGGTGATCTCGCGGTCGATCGTCTCGGGCGAGGCGCCGTCGAACCGGGTGGTCACGGTCAGCACCGGCCGGTCGACGTCCGGCAGCTCGCGCACCTCGACGCCGAGCAGGCTCGCGAGTCCGGCGATCACGATAAGCGCGGAGAGCACGAAGGCGAGGATCGGCCGACGCACGAAAAGCGCGACGCCGCCTCCCGCCCGGGCGGCCGAGACAGGCGCCGGATCGCGGCCCGCGCTCATCCGCCCGACCCCGCGCTTGCGGGCGTGTCGCGGGCGGGCGTGGGATCGGGGTCGCCGAGGAAGCGCAGTTCGCCCCCCTCGCGCAGGCGCTGAACCCCGTCTGTGACCACCCGGTCGCCGGGGAGGAACGCGGCGGCGACGAGCGCGGTCTGGCCGCTGCGCTGCACGACGCGCACCGGCACCCGCGTCGCCCGGCCGTCGCGGCCGACCCAGACGAAGGCGCCGTCGCCGTCCCACTGCACCGCGAGCGCGTCCACCTCCGGATATGGGTCGCCGCGCAGGCGGATGTCGATGGAGAAGGCCATGCCCGAGCGCAGCCGGTCGTCGTCGTTCGGCAGCGCCGCCTGGACGAGCAGCGTCCGGCTCGTCGCGTCGATGCGGTTGTCGAGCGCCGTCACCCGGCCCTCCAGCACGAGATCGGGGCGGGCGAGGGGCGTCGCAGCCACCGGCGCGCCGACGTCGAGAAGCCCCACCACCCGCTCGGGGACGCGGAACTCGACGAGGACGCTCGAGCGGTCCTCGATGGTGGCGATCTCGTCGGTCGTTCCGACCTGCGCGCCGACCTGCAACGGCAGCAGGCCGACGATGCCGCCGATCGGGGCGAGGATGGCGCGGCGGTCGAGCGCCACGGCGGCGTCGCGGCGCTCCAGCCTGGCGCGCTCCAGCCCCAGCCGCGCCTCGCTCTCCTGCACGTCGGTCGCCGCGCCGTTCCGGCGCAGCCGTTCCACCCGGGCGTAGGTCGCTTCCGCGTCGGCCTCGACGAGGCGGGCGCGCTCGAGGGCGATCTCCTCGATGTCGCTGTCGAGCCGCGCGATCACGTCGCCCGGCGCCACCATGGCCCCCGCCTCGACCTCGACCGCGACAAGCCGGCCGGAGTCGAGGGGCTTCACCGCGACCGAGCGCAGCGCGCGGCCATCGCCGATGGCCGAGACGCGGGAATTGGCGCGGCCCTCCCGCACCGGCGCGCCGGCGACCACCGTCGGGCCGCCGAGGCCGCCGAAACCGCCCTGGCCGCCTTCGGGTCCGGGCGCGGCGGCGCGGGTCGGGACGCCGAGCCGGCCGAGGAACGTTGCCGCGCCGGGCATCCAGTAGGCCCAGCCGGCCACGGCGGCCGCGACGACGGCCAGCGCGAGCGCGAGCTGTTTCCACAGGGCCATGCCGTCTCCGTTCCGGCCGCAGGGGCCAATCAGCCGAGTTTACCCGGCAGGCACGAAAAGGGAACCGACCCCCATGATCCCGTCAGGGTGATTCAAACGACCGCAGGCGGTTCGGGATGACAACCTTAGCGAAGTGGCTTCCGTCGGGTAGCCACCAGGATGGAGGTGACTTGCGATGGGACGCAGCTTGTGGGAGGCGCTCGGCGAGATCGAAGACCAGCGGGGGCGTAATACCGGCGAGTCTACCAGGCCACCCGGCGCAACACGGGCTAACACGCGTGATAGGTAGGGTAACTACCTGAGTACACACGATAAAAGTGTTAAGGCTCAAAAAGGTCCGCGAGTCGTTTCATGAGCCCGCCGCTATAAGCTCGACTTTGCGGGCAGTTAAAGGCGATCCTCGACCTCGTCGCCGAGACCACCACCGAGGGCGACCTTCGTCGCGCCCGGCGACCGGATCGCCACCTTCGACCAGGACGGGACGATCTGGGTCGAGCAGCCGCTCTCGCCTATGGCCCGGCGAACGGCCTGCCGGACAGTCAAATCGGCACGTTCAGCCAGTCCCTGATGGATGAGGCCGAGGCCCGGGGCTGGACCGTGATCAGCATGAAGGAGGACTGGAAGGCCATCTTCGCCGAGGGGGTCGACCCTGCGCGATAGCGGGGCCGAAGCCGCCCTGCGCCGCCGCGGCGGCTTTCGCGCGCCGACGAAAGCCCCTAAATGGCGGTGATGCCCGTGCCGCCCGCCGCCGGGAAACGAGACGGGAGGAGAACCATGACCGAGACGTTTCGCGCCCTGACGATTGTCGACCGCGACGGCAAGCCGAAGGCGGAGTTCGCCGAGCTGACGCTCGCCGACCTGCCCGACCACGACGTGCTGGTCGAAATTTCGCACTCCACCCTGAATTACAAGGATGGGCTCGCCGTCACCGGCAAGGGCCGGATCGCGCGCCGCCTGCCGATGGTGGCGGGTATCGACCTTGCGGGCGTGGTGGTCGAGAGCCGGTCGCCGGCGTGGCGTCCGGGCGACCGGGTGATCGTCAACGGCTGGGGTCTCTCGGAGACCGAATGGGGCGGCTATTCGCGCTTCCAGCGGCTGAAGCCGGAATGGCTGACCCGGATCCCGGAGGGCTTCACGCCCGAGCAGGCCATGGCCGTCGGCAGCGCGGGCTACACCGCGGCGCTTTGCGTGAACGCGCTGGAGGACTGGGGCGTCATCGCGCCCGGCGGGGCCGAGGTGCTGGTGACGGGGGCCGCCGGCGGCGTCGGCTCGACCGCCATCAGCCTGCTGGCGGCAGCCGGCTACCGGGTGACGGCGGCCACCGGGCGCCCGGAGACGCAGGACTACCTCGCCGCGCTCGGCGCGACCGGCTTCGTGGCGCGCGAGGCGCTCGCAGAGAAGGGCGCGCCGTTGCAGAAGGAGCGCTGGGGCGGCGCGGTCGATTCGGTCGGCTCGACGACGCTCGCCAACGTGCTGGCGCAGACGGTCTATGGCGGCGCGGTGGCGGCCTGCGGGCTCGCCGGGGGGATGGACTTGCCCGCGACCGTGGCGCCGCACATCCTGCGCGGCGTGGCGCTGCTCGGCGTCGACAGCGTGATGGCTCCTCAGGCGAAGCGCGACCGCGCCTGGGCGACGCTTGCCGCCCGCCTCGACAAGGCGCATCTCGCCCGCATCGCCCGGGTCGAGCCGATGTCCGCGCTCCCCGACCTCGCCGCCGAGATCGTGGCGGGGCGCATCCGGGGCCGGGTGGTGATCGCGATCGACGGCTGACGCCGCGCGGGCGCGCGCCGCGTCGTCGCGTCTTCCCCGCGCCGTGGAAAGGCCCTACACGGGCGCATGGTCGCCACCTCTCCCCCCGGGACGCTTCCGACGCCTGCCCGAGACGGCGAGGGGCTGACCGCCTGTCCCTATTGCGACGCGCTGAACCGCGAGGTCGAGCCGCCGATCGGCGGGCGGGTGCGCTGCGGGCGCTGTGGCGAGGTCATGATGACCAACCGCCCGCATGCGCTCGACCGGACGCTGGCCGCCGCCTTCGCCGTGGTCGTGCTGATGGTCGGGGCGGTGATGTTTCCCTTCCTCGAGCTGCACACCTTCGGCCTGACCCGCAAGGCCTCGGTGCTCGACGCGGCGCTGGCGTTCTCCGACGGGCTCACCATGCCGCTCGCGGTCGCGGTCGGGATGCTGATCGTCGTCATCCCCTTGATGCGCGCCTTCGCGCTCGCCTATGTTATCCTGCCGGTCCGGCTCGGGCGCCCGCCCGCGCCGGGCGCTCACGAGGCCTTCCGCCTGGCGGGGGCGCTCCGGCCGTGGTCGATGGCGGAGGTCTTCATCATCGGGGTGGTCGTCGCGCTGGTGAAGGTCGCGGGCATGGCCTCGGTGTCGCTCGGGCCGGCCTTCTGGGCGATGGCGTGCATGGTCCTCCTCGTGGTGCTCGAGGCGACGAGCCTCGACGACTGGTCGATATGGCGCAGGCTGGACCGCACGGCCCCGCGCTGACCGCCCGCGCGGCGGGGCTGGTGGGCTGCCGCGCCTGCGGCAGGGTCTCTCCTGCCGGAGAAGCCCGTTGCCCGCGCTGCCACGCACACCTGCACAGCCGCGAGCCCGCGTCGTTGCAACGGGTCTGGGCGTGGCTTTTCGTCGGCGTGATGGCCTACATCCCGGCCAACCTGCTGCCGATGATGATCACCACCATCACCGGCCGGAAGCTCTCCTCGACCATCGTCGGCGGCGTGATCGATCTCACGCACCATGGCGCCTACCTGATCGCCGGGGTGGTCTTTCTGGCCAGCGTGGTCATCCCGATCTCGAAGATCCTGACGATCGCGGTCCTCGCGCTCTCGATTCAGCGCAGCCTGCCGATCTCGGTCCATGCGCGCATGAAGCTCTACGAGGCGGTGGAGTTCATCGGGCGCTGGTCGATGGTCGACGTCTTCGTCGTGGCCATCCTGACGGCGCTGATCCAGATGGGTTTCTTCGCCTCGATCCACCCGGGGCCGGCCGCCGTCTTCTTCGCGCTTTCGGTCGCCTTTACCATGGTCTCGGCGCAGTCTATGGACCCGAGGCTGATCTGGGACAGCGCCGACGGAAGCAAGGGCAGGAATGACTGACGCGCAGGAGCCTCTGATCGAGGAGCCGAAGACCGAACCGCGCTCGCGCCGGATCTCGGCCGTCTGGCTCGTTCCGCTCATTGCGCTCGCCATCTCGCTCTTCGTGGCCTGGCAGAGCTATTCCGCGCGCGGACCCGCCATCGAGATTATCCTCGACAGCGCCGCCGGCATCGAGGCCGGCAAGACCACGGTCCGCTTCCGCGACGTCAACATCGGGGTCGTCGAGACCATCGCCTTCACGCCCGACCTCAGGAACGTGGTCGCCACGGCGCGAATGGAAAAGTCGATGGCGCAGTATCTCGACTCGAACGCCGAGTTCTGGGTCGTCCGGCCGCAGGTCTCCGCCCAGGGCGTGACCGGGATCGAGACGGTGCTCTCGGGCGTCTACATCGAGGCGTTCTGGAGCGGCGAGGCGGGCACGCCGGCCGACCGCTTCACCGCGCTGCCGCAGCCGCCGCTGACCCGCGCCGACCAGCCGGGCCTGCGCGTGCGCCTGCGCGCTCCGAACGGGGGCTCGATCGCCGCGGGCGCGCCGATCCTCTACAAGCGGATCCCGGTCGGCCGGGTCGAGAAGGTCGAGCTGACCGACCAGGGCGACGTCTTTGTCGACCTCTTCGTCAATGCGCCCTACGACGCGTTCCTGACCGAGGGGGCGCGGTTCTGGAACGCCTCGGGCTTTTCGCTCAACCTCGGCGCCGGGGGGGCGACGATCAGCGTCGAGAGCCTCGCCGCGCTGGTGCGCGGCGGCGTCGGCTTCGCCCAGATCGGCGCCCGGGGCGCGCGGGTCGAGGCGGGGCACGTCTACGAGCTCTACGCCTCCGAATCGGCGGCGCGGCAGAACGCCATCGAGGACCTGCCCGGCGAGCGGGTCAGCCTCGACGCCTTTTTCGATTCGAGCGTCAGCGGGCTGGAGCCGGGGGCGAAGGTCGCGTTCCGCGGCGTGACCGTCGGCGAGGTGACGGCCTTCCAGCCGGTGGTGGGCCGCGAGGACGGCGAGACGACGCTCCGGATGCGGGTCACGCTGGCGGTCGTCCCCCAACGCATGGGCGTGACCGCCGAGCCCGGCGCTATCCCCGAGGCCGGGCTGAACCTTCTCTCGGACCTCGTGGCGCAGGGTCTGCGGGCGCAGCTCGCGAGCGCGGGGCTGCTCGGGCAGTCGCTCTACGTCAACCTCGCCGAGCTTCCCGACGCGGCGCCGGCGACGCTCGACCGCGACGCGCTGCCGTTGCCGGTGATCCCCTCGGCGCCGGCCGAGACCTCCGGACTCGCCGCCTCGGCCGAGGGCGTGATGAACCGCCTCGCGGCGCTGCCGCTCGAGGATCTGGTGCGGACGTTCACGACGCTCCTTGCCAACGTCAACGCGGTGGTCGCCGATCCGAACGTCCGCACCGCGCCCGCGAACATCGGCGCGCTGATCGCCGACATCCGCGAGGTGGTGGAAACCAGCGGCATCAAGGAGACCCCGGCGCAGATCGCCCAGACGCTCGCCTCCATCCGCGAGGTGGTGGGCGAGGTCGAGACGCAGGAGTTGGTGACGGCGCTGACCGAGACGATCGAGACGACGCGGACGACGATCGAGAAGTTCGGCGTCGCCGCCGACGGCGTGCCGGCGCTGATGGCGAGCGTGGGCGGGGCCGCCGACGAGGCGCGCGCGCTGCCGCTCGACGAGTTCATGGCCTCGGCGACCCGGACGGTGGACGGCATCGACGCGCTGGTCCGCAGCGAGAAGGTCGCGGCCATCCCCGGTTCGGTCGACGATGCGCTCGCCGAGATCCGCGGGCTGATCGCCGAGCTGCGCGCCGGCGGAACGGTGGAGAACGTCAACGCCACCGTGGCCTCGCTGCGTCAGCTGACGGACGAGCTGCGCGCCGCCAATCTCGGGGTTGAGATCGCCAAGGCGGTCGCCTCGGCCGAGCGCGCCGCGGCCAACGTCGACACCGCGACGCAGAAGATGCCCGAGGTGATCGAGAACCTGCGCGCACTCTCGGCCCGGGTCGAGCAGCTGCCGCTGGACGAGTTGGTGACGCAGGCGACGCGGACCCTCGACACCACCGAGACGCTCCTCGCCTCGGACGGCATGAAGCAGGTCCCGACCGAGCTGTCGCAGTCGCTCGCCCAGGTGCGCGGGCTCGTGACCGAGCTGCGCGAGGGCGGCGCGGTGACGAACGTCAACAACGCGCTGGCCGCCGCCGACGAGGCGGCCGCCGCCATCACCGCGGCGGCGGCGCAGTTGCCGGCGCTGATCGAGCGCATCGACCGGCTGGCCGCGACCGCGGACCGGACCGTCGCCGGCTTCGCGCCCGGTTCGGAGCTGACCCGCGAGACCCAGGCGCTGCTGCGCGACCTGCGCAACGCGGCGCAGTCGGTCAACGCCCTGGTGCTGGCGCTCGAGCGCAAGCCGAACTCGGTCCTCTTCGGGAGATGACGATGCGCCGCGCCCTTCTTCTCCTTCTCGCGGCGCTCGGGCTCGCAGCCTGCGCCGGCAAGCCGGACTACTACCTGACGCCGCCGGCGGTCGGGGCCGACCGGCAGGCTTCGGCCGGCAGCGTCGCCGTCGCGGACATGAGCCTTCCGGCCTATGCGGAGACGGTCGAGATCGCGGTCCTGAACGAGACCGGGGCGGTGACGCTCAGCAAGAACGCGCTCTGGGCGGACACGCCGCGGCGGGCGCTGACGCGCCATCTCGTCGCGGCGCTCCAGTCCCGCATCGCCGCGCAGGTGGCGACCGAGCCGTGGCCGGCCTACGAGTCGCCCGACCTGCGGGTGGAGGTCTTCGTCGACCGGATGATCGGCGCGCCGGAGGGACCGTTCCAGTTCTCGGGCCAGTACGTGATCGTGTCGAACCTGTCCGGGCGGGTGATCTCGTCGGACCGCTTCGCCATCTCGCTGCCCGCGCAGGGGTCGGGGTATCAGGGGCTGATCGACGCGCATGCCCGCGCCGTGGAGGCGCTCGCCGATCAGATCGCCGCCCGTCTCGCCCGCGGCGGCCGGTCCTGACGCCGGTCCTGACGCCGCGCCGGGGGACCGGCCCCGGAGCGTTTCGGCCGGTCGCCGACGGCCTCGCGGCCGCCGCCGCCCGGCCGACCCGGCGCCGCGTCGGCGTCGCGCCCGTGGCGGCGTCGCGTCCGCGGCGCGCTCAGAGGTCGCGCCGGTGGCGTCGTCTCGGGCCCCGGTCGTCGGCGCTTGCAGGCGGGCGGGGGCTGCGCTAGGTCGCCCGCCATGAACGGGCCCGCTCCACTCCGGCCCGGAAGGCTCCTCGTCGGCGGATGTCCCGAGGGCTTCGACGGGCGTTACCTCGCGAGGACCATCGACCGCGCCGGCGGGCCGGTGATCCATGTCGCGCGCGACGACGCGCGGCTCGCCGCCATGCGCGCGGCGCTGCGCTTTTTCGCGCCCGAGCTTCCGGCTCTGACCTTTCCGGCCTGGGACTGCCTGCCCTATGACCGGGTCTCGCCCAACCCCGACGTCGCGGCGCGGCGGATGGCGACGCTGGCGACGCTGGCCCGCGGCTTCGACCGGCCGGCGGCGCTGCTGACCACGGTCAACGCCCTGACCCAGCGCACCCCGAAGCCGGAGACGGTGGCGGGCTCGGCTTTCACGGCGAGCGTCGGGCATCGGCTCGATCTCGGGGCCCTGCGGGACTATCTCGCCCGGATGGGGTTTCACCAGGCCCCGACGGTGACCGAGCCGGGCGAGTTCGCGGTGCGCGGCGGCATCGTCGACCTCTATCCGCCGGGGACTGGCGGGCCGGTGCGGCTCGATCTCTTCGGCGACGTTCTGGAGAGCGCGCGCCGCTTCGACGCAGAGACGCAGCGGACGACGGCGAGCCTGAAGCGGGTCGAGTTGGCGCCGGTCTCGGAGGTCGTGCTCGACGACGCCTCGATCCAGCGCTTCCGCACGCGCTATCGCGCCATGTTCGGGGCGGCGGGCAACGACGATCCGCTCTACGAGGCGGTGAGCGCGGGGCGCAGGCACCAGGGCTACGAGCACTGGCTGCCGTTGTTCCATGACGGGCTGGGGACGCTGCTCGACTATCTGCCCGGCGCGCCGGTCGTGCTCGACGAGACCTTTGACGCTGCGCATTCGGCGCGCTGGGCGGCGCTCGGCGAGCAGTACGCGGCGCGCGCCGTGGCGCTGGCGGCGAAGTCGAAGCTCGGGACGGTCTACAAGCCCGTGCCCCCGGGCGAGCTCTATCTCGATCCCGAGGCGCTGGAGGCGGCGCTGGACGGGCGCTCGGTGCAGCGGCTCGCCGCCCTGCCGCAGCCGCTCGGGCCCGGGGTCATCGACGCGGGCGGGCGGCTCGGGCGCAGTTTCGCGCCGGAGCGGCAGCAGGAGGGGGTGGACCTCTTCGATGCGCTGGCGGGCCATGTGAAGGCGCGGCGGCGCGCGGGCGATGTGGTGGTCGCGTCCTATTCGCCCGGCTCGCGCGAGCGGCTGGCGGGGCTTCTTGCCGACAGCCGGGTCGAGGGGGCAAGGGAGATCGCGCGGGCGGGCGACCTCGCGGGCGGCGGCGGACTCGGCCTCGCGGTCTGGCCGCTCGAGCGCGGCTTCGAGGCCGAGGGGCTGACGGTCATCGCCGAGCAGGACGTGCTCGGCGACCGGCTGATCCGCGCGCCGCGCCGGCGGCGGCGGGCGGAGAATTTTCTCGTCGAGGCGGCGGGCCTCGGCGCGGGCGAACTGGTCGTGCATGTCGACCATGGCGTCGGCCGCTATCAGGGGCTCGAGACCGTCACCGCGATGGGGGCGCCGCACGAGTGCCTGCGCATCGAGTACGCCGGCGGCGACAAGCTGTATCTGCCGGTGGAGAACGTCGAGCTGCTCAGCCGCTACGGCCACGAGGAGGGCCTCCTCGACAGGCTGGGCGGCGGGGCGTGGCAGGCGAAGAAGGCGCGGCTGAAGGCGCGCATCCGCGACATGGCGGAGCGGCTGATCCGGGTCGCCGCCGAGCGGGCGCTGCGCAAGGGCGCTGTCCTGACGCCGCCCGAGCATCACGTCTGGGATGAGTTCTGCGCCCGCTTCCCCTATGCCGAGACCGACGACCAGCTCGCCGCCATCGCCGATGTGCTCGGCGACATGGAGAGCGGCCAGCCGATGGACCGGCTGATCTGCGGCGACGTCGGCTTCGGCAAGACCGAGGTGGCGCTGCGCGCCGCCTTCGTCGCGGCGATGTCGGGGGTGCAGGTCGCGGTGATCGCGCCGACGACGCTGCTGGCGCGGCAGCACTACAAGAGCTTCTCCGAACGGTTCCGCGGCCTGCCGGTCCGGGTGCGGCAGCTCTCGCGCTTCGTCCCGGCGAAGGAGGCGACGGAGACGCGCGACGACCTCGCCCGCGGCAAGGTCGAGATCGTCATCGGCACCCACGCGCTCCTCGCCAAGGGGGTGCGCTTCGCCAGTCTCGGGCTCTTGATCATCGACGAGGAGCAGCACTTCGGCGTCGCCCACAAGGAGCGGCTGAAGGCCCTGCGCTCGGACGTCCACGTGCTGACGCTGACCGCGACGCCGATCCCGCGCACCTTGCAGATGGCTCTGTCCGGGGTGCGGGAGCTGTCGCTGATCGCGACGCCGCCCGTCGACCGGCTGGCGATCCGCACCTATGTGAGCGAGTTCGACCCGGTGACGGTGCGCGAGGCGCTGCTGCGCGAGCGGTTCCGGGGCGGGCAGGCGTTCTATGTCGTGCCGCGCATCTCCGATCTCGCCGACGTGGAGGCGTTCCTGAAGGAGCACGTGCCGGAAGCGACGTTCGTCATCGCCCACGGGCAGATGGCGGCGACCGATCTCGACGAGCGGATGAACGCCTTCTACGACGGCAAGTACGACGTTCTGGTCTCGACGACCATCGTCGAGTCCGGTCTCGACATCCCCGCCGCCAACACGCTGATCGTGGAGCGCGCGGACATGTTCGGCCTGGCGCAACTCTACCAGATCCGCGGCCGGGTGGGGCGCTCGAAGCTGCGGGCCTATGCGTTCTTCATGACCGAGCCGCGCAAGAAGCTGACGCCGCAGGCGGAGAAGCGGCTGCGCGTGCTCGGGGCGCTCGACAGCCTCGGGGCGGGGTTCACGCTGGCGAGCCAGGACCTCGACATCCGCGGCGCCGGCAACCTCCTCGGCGAGGAGCAGTCGGGGCAGGTGCGCGAGGTCGGCTTCGAGCTTTACCAGGAGATGCTGGAGGAGGCGATCGCCAAGCTGCGCTCGGGCGAGGTCGAGATGGCCGACGAGGGCGAGTGGTCGCCGCAGATCAATCTCGGCGTGCCGGTGCTGATCCCCGAGGCCTACGTGCCCGACCTCGACGTGCGGCTGGGGCTTTACCGGCGGCTGTCCTCGCTGGAGCGGAAGGTCGAGATGGAGGGGTTCGCGGCCGAGCTGATCGACCGTTTCGGGCCGCTGCCGGCGGAGGTCGACACGCTGATGACCGTCGTCCGCATCAAGGCGCTGTGCAAGCGGGCGGGGATCGCGAGGCTCGACGGTGGGCCGAAGGGCGCGACCGTGGTCTTCCACGGCGACAGGTATGCCAATCCGGCCGGGCTGGTGCAGTTCCTGCACGACCAGAAGGGAACGGCGAAGATCAAGGACAACCGCATCGTCCTGCGCCGCGACTGGGCCGACGAACGCGCCCGGCTGGTCGGCGCCTTCGGCATCGCGCGCGACCTGGCGCAACTCGCGAAGCCGGCCGCGCCCGCGACGAAGGCGAGCGCCTGACCGGCCCCGCGGGCGGGGGCGGCACGACAGGGACGGGGCACGACAGGGACCGGGCTTGCGGTCGGCCCCGCGCCGGCGTCAGAGGATGAAGTCCGAGACGGTCAGCGTATAGAGCCCGTCGAGGCGGATCTGCATCTCCGGGGCGTCCCAACCGTTCGTCGTGTTGTCGGAGATGTTGATGTCGATCAGCGTGTCGCCGCCGGTCTGGCGCCAGCTGATCGTGCCGGCGGTGAAGTCGGAGGAGACCTCCGGGTTCGAGTTGCCGATGAACCGGGTGAAGCTCTGGAAGCCGCCCACATGGGCGTTGGCGTCGATGCCGCGCAGGTCGATGCGGTCGAGACCCTTCTGGAAGTCCATGATCCAGTCGTGGTTTGCCGCGCCGCCGGCGCTGTCGCTGGCGAGGCCGAAGCGGAAGGTGTCGACGCCGCTGCCGCCCGAGAGCCGGTCGGCGCCGGCGCCGCCCATGACCACGTCGTTCCCGCCGCCGGCGCTGATCACGTCGGCGCCGCCGTTGCCGAAGATCGTGTTGGCGAGCGCGTTGCCGGTCAGGGTGTCGTCGTGGGCCGAGCCGTAGAGATGCTCGAAGCCGGTGATGCTATCGCCCTGGGCCCAGCCGCCGGAGGTCGCGCCGGTGGCGAGGCTGACGCTCACGCCGGCCGTCGAGGAGCCGTAGGAGATGCTGTCCTCGCCGAGGCCGCCGACGAGCCGGTTCCCGCCCGGGCCCGACCAGACCCAGTCGTCGCCGGCGCCGGCGTCGACCTCGGTCGTGGCGCCCGCGACGATCTGGTCGTTGTAGCTGGAGCCGACGATCCTTTCGATACCGGCGAGCGTGTCGGTCTCGGTCTCGGTCACGGCCGCGATCACGCTGGAGGCCGTGCCCGTGGTCATGTTCACCGTCACGGCCGCGCCGTGGCCAATGTAGCTCGCGGTGTCGAAGCCGCCGCCGCCATCGAGGACGTCGGAGCCGCGGCCGCCGAGCAGCGTGTCGTTCCCTGCGCCGGCCTGGAGCGTGTCCCGCCCGTCGCCGCCGTCGAGATGGTCGTCGC
>NZ_JAGOID010000165.1 GCF_017995835.1 Amaricoccus sp. | reverse complement strand
TCCGGTTGGAAATGCTGGAGAAATACGGGCTGGAACTCGGATGGAATCGGGCTGGAATCAGGCTTGCCACTTCTTTGCGGGTTGTTAACCTTGACCGTGAGAGAAGCAAGCGCGGAACTGGGAGCGCGTTTTCAGTTTGTATACGGACGTGTGATCTGCTCTAGAGCTGTTGTATCCGCTGGAGTTTCGACGAGATGATCTTGCGGCTCTTGAAAATGGTTCGACGTCGCAAGAAATTGCGGACAGACGTCAGATTCCGGTGAACTTGGTGCACGTTTCGCTTCGTGGTTCAATGGTTGCTGCCTTCGAGCAGATCTGGAAGCTAATTAATAATGAAGTAGTTCCGCCCAATCTTAACGACAAGTTTTGATGGCGATACTACAGAGCAACTAAGCTCTATCTCCGGGAGCGCGTCTAACTGATCCTCCGCGCTGTGCGGGTACTTGGTGTTGATCGTAACCAATCTGGTGATTGTATTTCTGACTTGATCACCCTCGGCGAGCAAGGCGTGCTCCGATTCATATCGATGGCTACGGGCCCGACCTCGCGGTCGTGAGCATGTTTCGGTCGTGGGGGCGCGACGCGGGCGTCCTTCATCTGGCCTTGGTGGCGCATGCCACTCGACGCCGCCGGTCTCTGGGCATCGCCCACAGCGAGTGCGGTCGACCTCAACACCATGTGCGTGATCACCATGTGCATGATTATCTAGCTCTAAGGCGATCACGCGGAGGCGGTTTTCGCGCGCCATATGGGTTGGGCGTCGGTGCGGGCAAGCGCGGCGCGGGTCAGCTCCAGGCGGGGTAGGGGCGGGTTCGCCGCCAGTCGGCCAGCGGCGCGCCCGGCGCCGCAGCGGCGGCGCGGAGCGCGCCGAGCCGGGCCTGCCGCATCGGGAGGAAGGGCGGCGCGTCGGGCGCGCCTCTCGTGCGCTCCCACCAGGCGCGCGCGCGCTCGGCGACGGGGACGGGTTCCTCGGCGTCGGCGAAGGCGGGGCCGAGCGCGGCGGGGTCGGCGGCGAAGACGTCGGTCGCGTCGAAATCCACGGCGAAGAGGTCGCGGAAGGCGGCGCCGGCGGCGTGGGCCAGCGCGGGGTCGTGCATCCGTTCGATCAGCCACGGAACGGCGGCGCGCTCGCCGATCGCGCCGACCGCCTCGACGAGGAGCGCGTCGTCGGGCCGCCGCGAGAGTTCCGCCCGCGCCCAGGCCACCGCCTCGGGTCGGGGCCAGGCGACGAGGCGCAACTCGACCGCTTCGGCGCGGCGCGGGCCGTCGCGCGCCGCCAGCCGCTCCACCTCCGCCGTCGCCTGCGGCCGCAGGCCGAGCAGGCAGGCGGCCCGGGCGGCGCGCCAGCGGACATCGGGGTCGGGGTCGCCGAGCGCCTCGGCCACGGCCGGCGCGAGATCGGCGCGGCCAAGCTCGCCCGCGAGCCGCAGCGCCCGGCCGCGCACGGCGGGGTCGGGATCGGCGAGGAGCGCGGCGAGCCGCCGGCCGGGATCGACGCGGTGCTGCGACAGCGCGCAGACGCCGAGCCGGCGCAGCAGCGGATCGCCGGCGTCGAGCCAGGGTCCGACCACCGGCCGCAACCGCCCGGACGCGTGGCGCGCCAGCGCGCCGGAAAAGCCGCGAAACGCGCCGGGGGCTGCGGCCGCGGCCGCTAGCGCCTGCTCGACCAGCGGGGCCTCGCCCGAGCCGAGCGCGATCCAGGCGACGACGAAAAGCTCGCCCGCCTCGGGGAAATCACCGAGGCGGGCGAGCGCCAGCTCCCACCCCGCCTCGCCGGCCGCCGCCATGCCGGCGAGGTTTGCGGTCAGCCGCTGGTCGAGCCGCCCGAGATCGGCCTCGCCGAACAGCCGCCCGTCGACCTGCCGCGCCCGTTGCACGAACAGGAACGCCGCGTCCTCGGCGTGCTGGGCGACGAGCGCCGCGATCGTCGCCGGGCGGAGCATCACGGCACGGTTCAGTTGAGATGCACCGATCCGCCGCGCACCCGGTTCGCGCCGCTGGCGTGGCTGACGACATGGGCGCCGCGGATGACGATGCGGCCGTCCTTCTCCATCAGGATCGTCGCCCGCCCGCAGCGCAGCTCGATGCGCTCCTCGCCGACGATCGAGACCCGCGCCGCCGGCCGCTCCGCCTCGGCCCCGGGGGCCGCGCCCGGCCGCACGATCCGCCCGACGACCAGCGGCCGCCGGGGGTCGCCGTCCTCGAAAAGGAGCGCCACCTCGGCGCCGAGATCCTCCGACCCGAGCGGGGCGAGGATGCGCGCCGGCACGCCGGCCGGCTCGGGGTTGCCGGGAAACACCACCAGAGGTTGCCCGTCCACGAAGCCGAGCAGCATCCCGATCGCCACCCCGTCGATCCGCCCGCGCACGTCCATCCGCGCCTCTCCTTCAGTTGTTGTGGACCGTCGAGCCCTTGACCTTCGCGTCGCCGGTCGCGTCGGCGAGGAACTTGCCCGAGGCCTTCGCGGTCACGTCCTTGCCGTCGATCGTCACCGTGCCGTCGCTCTTCATCACCAGCGTCGCCGAGCCGCATTTCAGCGTGATCTCGTCGGTCGCCTCGATCATCAGCTTCTTGCCGACCTTGATCAGCGCCCCCCCGGTCACGTCGAGCGCGCTGTCCTTGCCGACCTTAACCGAGCGCCCGCCGGTGACGTCGATCCCGTCGTCGCCCTCGACCTTGGCGGTGCGCGCGCCCTTGACGCTCGTCCCCTGCGCGCCCCCGACGGAGATGTTCCGGTTGGCCTTGACGTTGATCGTCTGGGCCGCGCCCACGCCCCAGCTGTCGGAGGCGCCGATGTCGTGGCTCTGGGCGAGCTTGACGCTGACCTGGCGGATGGCCCCGATCGCGTTGACCTGCGCGCCGACCACCGTCCGCGTCTCGGCCGCGCCGACGAGGTCCACCCGCGCCGCCCCGACGCTGATCGTTTGCAAGGCGATGACGGTCTGGGTGTGGTTCACGCCGATCGTCTCGGTCGAGCTTCCGTTGACGTTGATCGTCTCGTCCGCCTTGACCGTCAGCGAGCGGTTCGCCCCCACCGTCTCGGTGTCGTTCGAGCCGATGTCGACCTTTCGATCGACGCCCACCTTGGTCGTCTTGTTGTTGCCGACGTCCTCGTCGAGGTCGACGCCGACCGAGTGCTTGGCGTTGTTGTCGATCCGGTCGGACTGGTCGTGCTGGACGAGCTTCGAGCGGTCATTCTTGACGAGGAGCGTATGGTCCTTCTGCGCCTGGAAATTGACGAGTTCGGACCCCGCCTTGTCCTCGAACATGAACTCGTTGTAGCCGCCGCCGCCGGGCGAGGAGTTCGACTTCCATCCCGATTGCGTCTCGTTGCCGGGCACCCCGTAGGGCGGCGTCTCGGCGCCGTTGTAGACGCGCCCGGTGATGATCGGCCGGTCGGGGTCGCCCTCGAGGAAGTCGACGATCACCTCCTGGCCGATGCGCGGGATCTGGATGAATCCCCAGCCGCCCCCGGCCCAGGTCTGCGACACCCGCACGAAGCACGAGCTGTTCTCGTCGCGCTTGCCGAGGCGGTCCCAGTGGAACTGCACCTTCACCCGCGCGTGCGCGTCGGTGTAGATCTCGGCGCCGCCCGGACCCACCACCGTCGCCGTCTGCACCCCGCGCATCGCCGGCCGGGGCGTGATCCGCGGCGGCCGGAACGGCAGGGCCGAGGGCGCGACCTCCAGCGCCACGAGATAGGTCTCGCCCAGCCCCTCCGCCGCCGTCCGGTGGCCCGGGTCAATGAGGCGGTAGTCGGCGCGCAGCACGAAATGTGCGGCGTTCTGGTCCTCGCGCGGAAAGCCCTCGAGCTTGAAAGCCACCCCCGCCGCCAGCCCGCGGGCGTTGCCGGCGGCGCGCACCCGCAGGTGCCCGGCCTGCGCCTCCTCGCGCCGCACCCGGGCCAGCGCGTCGCCGCGGTCGAGTTCCAGATGCGTGCCGGGGTAGTGGTAGATCTCGCCCTTGGCCTGGGCGTGCTCGAAGGGCGAGGTCGCCGTCGCGGCGAGCGCCAGCGCCGGCCGGGTGAAGTCGTAGTCGGTGTGGACATAGCCGCCCGGACGCGCCGAGACGACCGGGGCCCAGTCGGCGAGGTGCTCGCGGTCGTGCTGCGGCGGATCCTCGCGGTAGTGGAAGGGCACCGTCTCGTAGCCCGGCGCGGGTTCCAGCGCGGGGATGTCGTCGACGAGGATCAGGGTATGCGCCCCGTCCTCGCAGGCGAAGAACCACCAGATCCCGTCGTCCTCCATGAGGCGCGAGACGAAGGCGAGGTCGCTCTCGCAGTACTGCACGCAGTATTCCCGCGGCGGGTAGCTGCCGCGCAGGCGCTTCTCGAACTTCGCGCCGGGGTAGGCCTCGAACACCTTCTCGACGATCTCGACCGTGCTGAGGTTCTGGAACACCCGGCTGTCGGCGCCGAGCCCGAGAAACCACAACCACGGCCGGATCTCCGCCTCGTAGTGTGCGATCCGCCGCTCGACATGGGCGAGGCGGAACGCCGCGACCTGGCCCGAGAACCAGCGCGGCGGGTCGCCCGCTTCGGCCTCGACCGAACTCTCCTCGCCGAGGAGCTTCAGCG
>NZ_JAGOID010000068.1 GCF_017995835.1 Amaricoccus sp. | reverse complement strand
GGCCGGGCGACGACACTATTTCCGGCGAAGGCGGCGCGGATCTCGTCATCGCCGGGCCGGGAGACGACGTCGTCCTCGGTGGCGACGGGGGCGACCTGATCCTCGGGGGGGCGGGCGACGACACGCTGCGCGGGGGCGAGGGCGACGACCTGATCGACGGCGGCCCGGGCGACGACATGGTCCACGGCGGCGGCGGCTCGAACGTGCTCTACGGCGGGGCGGGCGACGACGTCCTCGACGTGCGCTTCGCCACGCTCGCCGAGGCGGAGTTGCCCGCGGGAGGCTTCGTTGTCTGGCGCGACGCCAAGCGCCTCGCCGTCGACGAGATGCACGGCGGGGACGGAGACGACCGGCTGGACGGCTCCTTCGGGGCGGACCGGCTCTTCGGCGACGACGGGAACGACACGTTGCGTGGCCAGGACGGCGACGATCTGCTCGTCGGCGGCGAAGGCGACGACCTGCTCTTCGGCGACGGCGGGGCGGACCGGCTTTTCGGCGGGGTCGGCGACGACCGGCTCGTCGGCGGGCTCGGCGACGACGAACTGAACGGCGGGGCTGGCGACGACAAGATCGAGGGCGGCAACGGCAACGACTTGCTGGCCGGCGAGGCGGGCGACGACGTGATGTTCGGCGGCTACGGCGACGACCGGATCGACGGGGGCGCCGGCGCCGACCGGGTCGAGGGCGGCGGCGGCGACGACCTGATCCGGCTCGGCGACGGCGACGACGTGGTGACAGGGTTCGACGACTACGGCCGCGGCGACGACGTGATCTTCGGCGAGGCGGGCGACGACCGGCTGCACGGCGGCCGGGGCGCGGACTGGCTCGAAGGCGGCGACGGCGACGACACCCTCGTCGGCGGCGCGGGCGACGACGTGATGGTCGGCGGCGCGGGGGCGGACGTCTTCGTCATCCGCAGCGCGTTCAACGTCGACATCATCCTCGATTTCGGGGCAGAGGACATGCTCCATGTCACCGCGAACGTGAACGGCATCGGGCCGGTGACGGCCGAGGCGCTCGCGGGCAGGATCGAGGACTGGGGGAGCGATTCCTGGCTCGACCTCGGCGGGTCGATGGGCAACGGCGTGCTCTTCGTCGGCATCGAGGCGGAGACGCTCGCCGGGCTCCTCGACACCAACCTCGTCATCATCTGACGGCGCGGCCGGGGCCCGGTCCGCGCGCCCCGGCGATGCCGTCCCGAGAGGATGCGATTTCCCGCCGTCCGCCCGTCGGGCGAAAGCCGCCCGGCCCGGCCTCGGCTCCGACGGCGCCGCGGTCAGGCGCGCGCGTGCGTCTGCGTCGGCGCGGAGTCGACGGCGGGGCGCGAGAGCTGGTTGGCGATCATCCCCTCCAGCCGTTCGAGGTCGATCGGCTTGGTCACGAAGTCGTCCATGCCGACGAGGCGCGCCTTGTCGCGGTTCTCGAGCATCGCGTCCGCCGAGAGCGCGATGATCGGCGTATGGGCCCGACCCTGGGCCTGCTCGCGCCGGCGCAACTCGCGCGTGGCCTCGAAGCCATCGAGGACCGGCATCTCCACGTCCATCAGGATCACGTCATAGGGCCGGCGCTCCCAGGCGATCAGCGCCTCGGCGCCGTGGTTCGCCAGGTCGAAGGTGTAGCCGAGCTTGCTCAGGAAGAGGGTGAGCACGAACTGATTGGTGGCGTTGTCCTCGACGACGAGGACATGCGGCGCGCCGATGGTCGCGTTGCGGGGGCCGCCGTCGTCGGCGACCGACTCCGCGGGGGGGCGGGCGGCAGCGAGAGGCAGTTCGACGGTGAACGTCGAGCCACGGCCGAGCCGGCTCTCGACGCGGATATCGCCCTGCATCTGCCCGCAAAGGAGTTTCGCGATCGCGAGCCCGAGACCGGTGCCGCCGAAGCGCCGGGTGGTCGAGCTGTCGGCCTGAACGAATGGACGGAAGAGGCGGCCCATTCCCTCGGCCGACATGCCGATGCCGGTGTCGCGCACGATCATCCGAAGCTCGCGCCGCTCGCCGGTTCCGGCGAGCCGGACCGACACCGAGACGCCGCCGACGTCGGTGAACTTCAGCGCGTTCGAGACGAGGTTGACGAGGATCTGCCGCACGCGAACCGCGTCGCCCATGCACCACGGCTCCGGCGCGTCCACGCTCACGTCGAGCTCGAGGCCCTTGCTCGCCGCCGCCGGGCCGAAGAGGCCGCGCACGCCCTCGGCCAGTTCGGCGACGTCGAAGGGCGCCTCCTCGAGGTCGATCTGGCCCGACTCGATCTTGGACAGGTCGAGGACGTCGTTCAGGATGTCCATCAGGAGCTTGCCTGATGTGATCATCACGTCGAGCATCTCGCGTTGGCTCTGGGTGAGATCGGTTCCCGCGAGGATGGCGGCGAGGCCGAGAACCCCGTTCATCGGCGTGCGAATCTCGTGGCTCATCGTGGCGAGGAAGGCGCTCTTTGCGTTGTTGGCGCGCTCGGCGGCCTTCTTCTGCTCCTCGAGGCCCTCGGCGAGCGTGCGGGCCTCGGCGAGGAGGCCGGAGCGCATCTCGGCGGCGAGCAGCATGTCTAGCGTGCCGTCGGTGGGGGAGAAATCGGAGAACTGCAACTCCAGCGCCACGTCCCTGGTCTCGAGGTCGGGGATGTGCCCGAGCATCAGCCAGAGCCCGTCGGCGCGGGGCAGCGCGATGCCGCGCATGCGCAGCGGCCGCTCGACGTTCAGTCGCACGATCATCGGCCGGCCGCGGCTGCGGAGCGCGGAAAGGTCGGCGACGTTTGCGGGGCGTTCGATGCGGAACCGGTCGAAGAACGCGGCGCCGACCAGTCCGTCGCCGGCATGGGCGCGGATCGACGGCCCGGCCGCGACGATGCGCCCGGCGCGGTCGAGGCGCAGATAGGCGGGAAACAGCGAAGCCAGCTCGTGCTCGGCGAGCGTGAGTCCCATGGGACGGCCTGCGTCCATGCGGTCAGGCGTTCACGGGCTGGCGCGCAAGAACGAAAAGCGCGCCCCCCGGGCGCGCTTCGTAGTCGATGGTCACACGCTCCCCAAAGCGTTCAGCCACGGCGCTGAGTATCCCGTGGACGAAGGGCGCGAGACCCTCGCGTTCGGATCGGTAAAGCACGTGGATGGCTCCATCCCGGCTCTCGACCACCTCGAAGCCGGGCAGCGATGCCTTGGGCATGTTGGACTTGATCGAGGCGTGCATCCGGTCGAGGTTCGAGATGAAGGTCTCGAGATCTCCGCCCGCCATGCAAAGGACGCGGCCATAGGCCGATGTCCCCGCGAAGTCGATCCAGGTGCGGCCGAAGAGATAGAACGTCTCCGCCATGGAGCAACCGAGACGGTCGGCGATCAGGCCGACGATGCGCATCGTTTCGGCGTCGGAATAGTACTCGAACCCGATGAAGTGGCGGCCGTTGAGGCCGCTGGTCTCGACCAGCCGCTCCCACTCCGCCTCGCCGAGGTGAGCCACGGCGAGGTCGCGCGCCGCCTGGTGGATCATGCCGTACATGCGCCGACCTCCGCTCGCGAGCCGCGGGACCGCGGCCAACGCCCCGCAACATGATGCGGGGGTTTTGGCGATCCCTTAAGACATCCCCCGATAGTATTTCATTGGTTAAACAGTGGTAAAGACAGCTTTACAAAAGCTGGCGTACATCGCGAGGGCACGGGGATGAAGAATTCAAGCACGCTTCAAAAGCGATACTTGGATGATTCCGGGACAGTTCCGGGCGACCGCGACGTGCCCGGGTCCGAGTCGAGCGAACATCTGAGCCGTGTCGAGCGCGTCATCGTCAAGGACAGCTGGAACAAGTTCCTCGCGTTCGACGAGATGCTGACCGAGATGTTCTTCGAGCGGCTGATCCTCGACGCTCCGGAACTGGCGGACCAGTTCGGGGCGGCGATCGACCAGGCGCCGACCGAGTTCCTCGCCCTCTTCGACCGGGCCGTGCGCGCCCTCGACAGGTCGACCGAGGTGGCGCTCCGCGAGGCCTATCGCTCGGCGCCTGGTGCGGAGGGCGCCCGGTGCGCCGACATCGCATCCGCGGGGAGCTTCTTCGCGACCTACGGGCTGACCGCCGAGCACTGGCGGCTCGCGGGTCGCACCTTTGTCTGGGCAATGGGCAAGGCACCCTATCTCGAGGACTTCGAGCGCGACAACCTCGCGCGCGGCGACGGTTCCGCGATCGCGCGGTTCTTCGCCGCCGAGATCGCCCGCCCGATGATCGCGCATGTCGAGGCGGAGGAGCGCGCGCTCGCTCCGGGCGTGGTGGCTGACATGCAGGCCGGCGCGGAGGCGATGCTCGCCCACCCCCAGGACGCCGGAATCTTCTTCTACCAGACGCTGTTCCGGACGCATCCAGAGGTGCTGCGCCACTTCCGCACCGCCGACATGGACATGCTTTCGCGCCACCTGATCGAGACGGTGGTGTTCCTGAGCCGGGCGGCGGCGACGCGGCCGAAGAACCTGCGACAGGAGTTGCGCAACCTCGGCCAGATTCACCAGTCGAACGCCATCCCGCCGGCGGACTACCCCAAGCTCGCCGGGCCGCTGCTCGAGACGCTCGGCGCCTTCGGCCTTCCGCTCGACGAACGCACGCGTCGCGGGTGGGAGACGCTGTTCGGCCGGGTCATTCGCATCATCTCCGAGCCGATGGCGCAGCAGGAGAAGCTGACGAAGGCTGCCCGCGAATTCATCGACCAGGTGGCTTCGGAGCTTGGCTGGAGCCAGGCGCGGCTCGACAAGCGCTGGTCCGAGGTCACCCACGAGATCCGGGCGACCGGATCCTACACCCACGCCTTCGAGGAGCTCGAGCACGGCGCCCGGCTCGCCTGGCGCAACGCGCCGAAGTGCATCGGGCGCATCAGCTGGAAGAACCTGATCGTGCGCGACAGGCGCTACGTGGTCGACCCCGACGAGATGTTCGCCGAGTGCGTCGAGCACCTGCGGGCGGCGACGAACGGCGGCAACATCGAGATCGTGCTGACGCTGTTCCGCCCGACCCGGCCGGGCGAGCGCTGGGGACCGCGGATCTGGAACAGCCAGCTCATCCGCTACGCCGGGCATCAGCTCGCCGACGGTTCGGTAGTGGGCGACCGGGCGAACCTCGACCTGACTGCCGCGATCCGCAAGCTAGGATGGGAACCGCCGGCCGAGCCGACCGACTTCGATGTCCTGCCGATCGTCATCGACATGCCGGGCCACGAGCCGCGCGTCTACCACTTCGACCCGGCCGAGGTGCTGGAGGTGTCGATCACACATCCGACGGCGCCGGCCATCGCCGAGCTGGGCCTGAAGTGGTGCGCGGTGCCGGCGATCGCCAATTTTCGCCTCGACATCGGCGGCATCAACTACGGGTGCCTGCCGTTCAATGGCTGGTTCATGGGCACCGAGATCGCCCGCAACCTCTGGGAGGAGAAGCGCTACGATCGCGCCGCGCAAATCGCCGCCGCGCTCGAACTCGACACCTCGTCGGAGGCGACGCTTTGGAGGGACCGGGCGTTCCTCGAGCTGAACGTCGCCATCGTGCACAGCTTCCAGCAGGCGCGGGTGACTCTGGTCGACCATCAGACCGCCTCGCGCCAGTTCATGATCCACGACCTGCGTGAAAAGAAGGCCGGCCGGGAGTGCCCGGCGCAGTGGTCTTGGATCGCGCCCGCCGCCGGGGGCGCGACCACGCCGGTCTGGCATCACGAGATGCGCGACTTCCAGTTGCGCCCGGCCTATGCCTACGCGGCAGATCGCTGGCAGGTGGCCGATCGGGGCATCTGCCCGGCGCGCGAGATCGTCGCGGCGCCGGAGGCCAGGACTAGGCGGCCCTTGATCCTCTACGCCTCGGAGACCGGCACCGCCGAGGGCTACGCGCGGCAGGCGGCCCGCCGGCTCGGCGGGCTCGCGCCCCAGGTCCTGTCGATGGACGAGGTGGACGTCGACCAGATCGCGCGTGAATCGCTCGTGCTCGTCATCGCCTCGACCTGCCGCGACGGCGACGCGCCCGCGAACGGGCAGGCGTTCCTCGACTGGCTGCGGAGCCGCAAGCCCGGGGCGCTTGTCGGCGTCGGCTTCTCGGTGCTCGGCATCGGCAACCGGATCTACCCGAAGTTCTGCGCCGCGGCGGTCGCCTATGACGCGGCCTTCGAGGCGGCCGGGGCGGAGCGCATCGCGAAGCTCGATCTCGCCGACGAGATCTCCGGTCAGTCCGACACCGTGAAGCAGTGGCTGGAAATGTTCGCCAAGCTCTGGTCGGCGGACGGCCAGGCGGTCCGGGCGCGGCGCGCGGTGGTCGAGATAGTCCCGCCTGCGCGACCGCCGGCGGTCGACCCCGCCCGGATCGGGCGCGTCGCCTTCAACGACGAGATGCTCGGTCCCGACGCCGGTCCCGGCCGCTCGACGCGCCACATCGGGATCGACCTGCCGGCGGGCGCGGACGCCTACGAGGCCGGCGACCATCTCGCGATCTGTCCGGTCAACCCGGATCGGCTGGTGGACGGCGTGTGCCGGCATCTCGGGCTTCCGCGCGACGCATGGTTCCGCATCCTCGGCGCCTCGGCGCACGCGCTCGACCGCTTCCGGGGCGGCTATCCGGTGGAAAGGCTGCTCGCGCAGGACCTGGATCTCGGGATGCCCACCGCGCCGGAGGAACTGCTCGCCGCCATGCGCGCCGCGAGTCGCGACCTCGACGACCAGATGCAGCTGGACCGGTGGATCGCGAAGCTGAACCTCGACGAGGCCGATCCCGCCCGCGCGGCGCTGCGCGAGTGGCTCCGCGAGACGTATCACTCGCTCCTCGACCTCTTCGAGGCGTTTCCGCAGTCCGTTCCCCCGATCGACGTGCTGATCGAACTGCTGCCGCGTCTGAAGCCGCGGCTCTACTCGATCGGATCGAGCCCGCGGGTCCATCCGCGGCAGGCGCGGATCATGGCGGGTGTCCTCACGCTCCCCTCGCGGGACGGGCGGTCCCGGCGTGGCCTCTGCTCGCACTATCTGAGCGAGCTCGCGCCAGGGACGGCGTTGCGGATCGCCGTCAAGTCCGCGCCTCGCCGGCTGCCGGCGGACTTCGTCGGGCCGCTGCTCCTCGTCGGAGCCGGGACGGGGCTCGCGCCGCTCTACGGCATCATGCAGGATCGCGTCGCCCGGGGCGCGCGGGCGTCCTCGGCCACGCCTGCGGCGCTCTACGCAGGCTTCCGCGGCGAGGACGAGTTCCTGCAGCGCGCCGACCTGATCCACTGGCGCGAGCAGGGCCATCTCTCGCGGCTGTCGGTTGCCTATTCACGCAAGGGTCCGGCAAAGGCCTATGTTCAGGACGCGATCGACGGCGACGGGGCGACGGCCTGGGACGTGATCCGGCGGCCGGACAGTCACCTCATCATCTGCGGCGACGCGAAGATGGCGCAGGACGTCGAGGAGCGGCTCTTGCAGGTCATTCAGCGCGAAGGCAGCCTTGGCTATCCCGGCGCGCTGGCGCTGTTGCAGCAGATGAAGGGCGAGGGCCGCTTCATCGAGGACGTGTGGGGCGTGCAGCTCAATCGCGACGTGGCTCTGCCCGAGGTGGTCCGGGCGAAGTACGATCGCGGCGCCGGTTGGTTCGCCCGCCTGGGCCGCGCCCTCGCCGGGCGCCGTGGCGACGCGGGCTCGATCGAGCGCTGGTGACCGCGCGGGAGGGCGGCCTCGCCGCCCTCCCGGCCCTAGGGCCTGCCATCGCCGCCGACTTGGGCGGATGAACCGGCGCGATCCGCCTCGTACCCGTACCGTTCAGGCGGAAACGTAGGTCAAGCGGATCACGTCCTCGCCGATGCGATCGCTTGCAGTCAGGCGGAGACGCGGACGCGCGCCGGCGAAGAACGGCTTGCCGCGACCGAGCACGACCGGGTGGAAGTAGAGCCGATACTCGTCGACGAGACCGAGGTCCGTCAGACTTCGCGCCAGGTCAGGACCGGAAACGTCGACCTCCCCTGCGAGCCGCGCCTTGAGCCCCCGTAGCGCCGCCTCGATACCGCTGGACACAAGCGTGGCGTTCGGGCCGACCGACTCCAGCGATCGCGAGATCACCCACTTCGGCTGGTTCCGCCACGCGGTCGCGAAGTCGCGCTCCTCCGGGGTCCAATCCGGCTGGTCCTCGTCCCAGTAGCGCATGACCTCGTAGATGCGGCGGCCGTAGACGCTGCCGGTCACGCCGCACACCTGCTCGATCCAGTGACGAAAGAGCGCGGGATCGGGCGCGAAGTCCTGATGGTCGACATAGTCGTCCAGCGATACGTTCATTCCGTACACGAACTTCGCCATTGCACGAACTCTCCGCTTTGTGTCGCATCATGGATGCGGTCCCAGGCTTCCTGCCGGGGACCGCAGGCGGTTGAGCCGCGCGGCGACCCGGGCGTCGAGGTCGTCCAGGTAGGGGTCCGCGATCCCGTGCGCCGCCAGCGCCGCCACCGTCTGCATCAGGTACTCCGCGCAGCTCCCCACGGGGCCGCAGGCGCCGGCGATCATCTCCGCCGCCTCGTCGGGGTCGAGCGTGCCGACGTAGTTTCCGGCCTCGGGGTTCGAGGTGAAGGCGAGCGCCCGGACGGCCCGGCCGTCGTCGGCCGCGACTTCGATCCACAGCGGCAGGTTCCCCGACGGCTTCACCGACATCTCCCGCCGCCACAGCCCCGCGAGCTCGGCCGCCTCCCGGTTCGGGTCGAGCCGGTGCAGCACCCCCACGACCGCGGCGCCCTCGGCACGGTCGAGCTGCATCATCAGACCCGGGCGGTCACGCGTCGCCCGGTAGCGCCCGATCCGCAGGCAGAACGACGGCGTCCATCCGTACGCAGTCGCCTTGCCCACGCCTGCGGGCTCGTAGGCCCCACGCGGGTGGCGAGGGCAACGAGTTCCTCGGTCAGGCGGATGCGGTCGGTCATGGGCTCCCTCGCCGGCACGCTAGCACGCTCCCGACGGCCGCGCGACGCTGGACGGGGCGGGGCGACGTCGCTAGGAAACGCGAAACAAGCAAACGGGGGGCGACGTGACGCGGGCATTCCTCTTTCCCGGCCAGGGGGCGCAGTCGATCGGCATGGGCCGCGCTCTCGCCGAGGCCTATCCGGCCGCACGGGCGGCGTTCGAGGAGGTCGACGCGGCGCTGCATTCCCCGCTTTCCCGACTGATCTGGGAGGGCGACCTCGACGAACTGACTCTGACCGAGAACGCCCAGCCGGCGCTCATGGTCACCTCGATCGCGGCGCTGCGCGCCCTCGAGGCGGAGGGGCAGGGGATCGAAACCGCCGCCTTCGTGGCGGGGCATTCGCTCGGCGAGTATTCCGCGCTCTGCGCCGCCGGCGCGCTGGCGCTCGCCGACACGGCGCGGCTCCTGCGCCTGCGCGGGCAGGTGATGCAGGCCGCGGTCCCGGTCGGCGAGGGCGCCATGGCGGCTCTGCTCGGACTCGACGTCGCCGCTGCCGAGACCGTGGCGGCTGAGGCTGCGGGGGGTCAGGTCTGCGAGGCGGCGAACGACAACGACCCCGCGCAGGTGGTGGTCAGCGGCCACCGCGCCGCCGTCGAGCGGGCGGTGGAGATCGCGAAGGGCAAGGGCGCCAAGCGCGCGCTGCTCCTGCCGGTGAGCGCCCCCTTCCATTGCGCGCTGATGTCGCCCGCCGCGGAGGCGATGGCGGAGGCGCTGAAGGAGGTTCGGATCGCCCGGCCTTCGGTCCCTGTCGTGGCGAATGTCGTCGCGCGCGGCGTGGACGACCCGGACGAGATCCGGCGCCTCCTCGTCGCGCAGGTCACCGGCCGGGTGCGCTGGCGCGAGAGCGTCGAATTTATGGCCGCACACGGCGTCGACGAGACCGTCGAGCTCGGCGCCGGCAAGGCGCTGTCCGGCATGGTGCGCCGGATCGCCCGGGAGATCGACACGAAGGCCGTCGGTGCGCCCGCCGATGTCGCCGCGCTGGCCGGGGAGGGCTGAGGCATGTTCGACCTGACGGGCAGGGGGGCGCTGGTGACGGGCGCCTCGGGCGGCATCGGCGGCGCCGTCGCGCGGGCGCTGCACGCACAGGGCGCCACGGTCGCGCTGTCGGGGACGCGGGTCGCGCCGCTCGAGGCGCTGGCCGCCGAACTTGGCGCGCGCGCGCACGTGCTGCCCTGCGACCTTTCAGACCCGGCCGCGGTCGACGCGCTGCCGAAGCAGGCCGCGGAGGCGACGGGCTCGCTCGACATCCTCGTCAACAACGCCGGCATCACCCGCGACCAGCTGATGATGCGCATGTCCGACGCCGACTGGTCGGCGGTGCTCGAAGTGAACCTCACCAGCGCAATGCGGCTCGCCCGCGGGGCGCTGCGCGGCATGATGAAGGCGCGCTGGGGCCGGATCGTCAGCGTGACCTCGATCGTCGGCGTGACCGGCAACCCCGGACAGGCGAACTACGCCGCCGCCAAGGCGGGCCTGATCGGCATGTCCAAGAGCCTCGCCGCCGAGGTCGCGAGCCGGGGGGTCACGGTCAACTGCGTCGCCCCGGGCTTCATCACCACGGCGATGACCGACGCGCTCGGCGACGACCAGAGGGCTAAGCTCCTCGCCGGCATTCCCGCCGGGCGGATGGGGGTCGCGGAGGAGATCGCGGCGGCCGTGGTCTATCTCGCCTCGACCGAGGCCGCATACGTCACCGGCCAGACCCTGCACGTCAACGGCGGAATGGCGATGATCTGAGGCGCGCAGGCGCAGGGGAGCCAGGATTCGCCCCTTGGGGCTCGGGCCGGTCCGGGGTTCGGGAGATGCTGGGGCGCGGGAGGCGAGCGCCAACCGCCAAACGTCAGGATGCTCACGGAAGTCCATGATGGAAAACCGGAAAGTTTCCCGACCTATCCCGAGCGCCCGTAGTTCGGGAGGCTTGCATTAGCGTTTGCCGTAGGCTTTCGTTGTGCTATAGGCGCGACGAGTTGTCCCGGGGTTCGGCGCCGGGAACTGGCCGCGACCTTCGGACGTTACGGCGCGAAAAGGCGGCGGCGGGACGGCCCGAGAACAACGAGGACGGGCGCTCGCAGAGGCCCGGCACAGCGAGGAAGTAGAGATGAGCGATATCGCAGAACGGGTCAAAAAGATCGTGGTCGAGCACCTGAGCGTCGACGAGGCCAAGGTCACGGACAATGCCTCGTTCATCGACGACCTCGGCGCCGACAGCCTCGACACGGTCGAGCTGGTCATGGCCTTCGAGGAGGAGTTCGGGATCGAGATCCCCGACGACGCCGCCGAGACGATCCAGACCTACGGCGATGCGGTGAAGTTCATCGAGGCGAATTCCTGATCCACCCCGACGGGCGGATCCGCGGCGGCGTCCGGGCGACCGGACGCCGTCGTCGTCTCCGCCCGGGGCATGCGCAAGGCATGCACGGACCATGCACAACGCATATGCATAGCGGAACGGTCGGGGATTCCGCGAACCCCCGCCTGGTCGGGCCTCGGTCCGGGGGCGAGGCATCCGGGTGGCGCGCCGCAGCTGCGGGAGATCTCGCCGAGGACGAGCGCCCCGATCGCGGCGACCATGATCAGGAACGTCGTCGGCGGCAGGCGGTCGCGCCCACTGCGATCGCGAGGAGGCCGCCCCATGCGCCCTGCGCCGCCGCGGCCGTCCGCAAGCGAGCCGTTTCGTGCGCCGGGAACCGAAAAGGTCGCGCGAGCCGCGGGACGGAACCGCGTCCGCGGCGGCGCGCGCGTCGATGGCGCGCTTGCCGGGGCGGGGGCCGTCCGCTATTTGTCGGGCCAAGGATTTTTCAGGCGGAGGCGGCGGATGCGGCGCGTTGTGATCACCGGGCTCGGCATGGTCAGCCCTCTCGCCTCGGGGGTCGAGGAGACCTGGAGCCGGCTGGTGGCCGGCAGGTCAGGGGCCGGGCCGATCACCCTCTTCGACGCGAGCAATCTCGCGACGCGCATCGCCTGCGAGGCGCCGCGCGGCGACGGGAGCGACGGCACCTTCAACGCCGACGACTGGATGTCGCCGAAGGAGAGCCGCAAGGTCGACAACTTCATCCTCTTCGCCGTGGCCGCGGCCGAGCAGGCGGTGACGGACGCCGGCTGGAAGCCAGAGGCCGAGGAGGACCGGCTGCGCACCGGGGTGATGATCGGCTCGGGAATCGGCGGCCTCGCGACGATCGCGGACACCGCGGTCGTGCTCAAGGAGAAGGGGCCGCGGCGGGTCTCGCCGTTCTTCATCCCGGGCAGCCTGATCAATCTCTGCTCGGGTCAGGTCTCGATCCGCTACGGCTTCAAGGGCCCGAACCATTCGGTCGTCACCGCCTGCTCGACCGGCGCGCATGCGATCGGCGACGCGGCGCGGCTCATCATGTGGGGCGACGCCGACGTGATGGTGGCCGGCGGCGCCGAGGCGGCGATCTGCGAGCTGGGGATCGCCGGGTTCAACGCCTGCAAGGCGCTCTCGACCGGGTACAACGACACGCCGGAGAAGGCGAGCCGGCCCTATGACCGGGGCCGCGACGGCTTCGTCATGGGCGAGGGCGCGGGCGTGGTGGTGCTGGAAGAGCTCGAGCACGCCAGGGCGCGCGGCGCGCGGATCTACGCCGAGGTGGCGGGATACGGGCTTTCGGGCGACGCCTACCACATCACCGCCCCGGCCCCGGACGGTGACGGCGGCTATCGAGCGATGCAGGCGGCGCTGCGCAGCGCCGGGATCACACCCGAGGAGATCGACTACGTCAACGCGCATGGCACCTCGACGCCGATGGGCGACGAGATCGAGCTCGGCGCCGTGACGCGGCTGCTCGGCGCCCACGCGGCGCGCGCGACGATGTCCTCCACGAAATCCTCGACCGGGCACCTGCTCGGCGCCGCCGGGGCGATCGAGGCGATCTTCTGCGTGCTGGCGCTGCGCGACCAGGTGGCGCCGCCGACGCTGAACCTGGAGGATCCCTCCGTCGAGACGCCGCTCGACCTCGCGCCGCTGAAGGCGCGGGAACGGGAGATCCGCGTGGCGCTGTCGAACTCCTTCGGCTTCGGCGGCACCAACGCCTCGCTGGTGCTGAAGCAGTTCGCATGAGCCTGCGCCGATGATGCGTCATGTCGCCGCGAACGTCCTGACGCTGCTCGTCCTCGGGATGGTGCTGGTCTTCGGGATCGTCACCTGGGGCCAGTCGCAGTTCCGCGGGCCGGGCCCGCTCGAGGCGCCGTTGCGGATCGAGGTGGCGCGCGGCGAGGGGCTCGCCAGCGTCGCGGACCGGTTGCAGGAGGCGGGCGCGATCTCGAACGCCTCGGTCTTCCGTATCGGCGCGCGCTATGCCGGGCTCGATTCCGGGGTGCGCTACGGCGAGTACGAATTTCCGCCGGGCATCTCGATGCAGGGCATCCTCGACCAGCTCAACGCGGGCGGCAACGTGCTGCGCCAGGTCGTCATCCCGGAAGGGTGGACGAGCTGGCAGGTCGTGGAGGCGCTGCGGGCGCATCCCGACCTCTCGGGCGAGATCGCCGAGGTTCCGCCGGAGGGGAGCCTCGCGCCGGCCGGCTACGACTACCAGCGCGGCGATCCGCGTCAGGCGATCCTCGACCGGATGCGCACTGAGCAGGACAAGGCCCTGGCCGAGGCCTGGGCGGCGCGCGACCCCGACCTGCCGATACGGACTCCGGAGGAGTTGCTGGTCCTCGCCTCGATCGTCGAGAAGGAGACCGGGGTGACCGAGGAGCGCGGCCGGGTGGCCGGCGTCTTCGTCAACCGGCTGAAGCGCGGGATGCGTCTTCAGACCGACCCGACCGTGATCTACGGCATCACCAAGGGTCGCGAGACCCTCGGCCGCGGCCTGCGGGCCAGCGAACTGGCCGCGTCGACCCCGTTCAACACCTATGTCATCGGCGGCCTGCCGCCGACCCCGATCGCCAATCCGGGCCGGGCCTCGCTGATGGCCGCGGCGCGGCCGGAGCAGACGGACTTCCTCTACTTCGTCGCGGACGGCAGCGGCGGCCACGTCTTCGCCCGCACGCTCGAGGAGCACAACGCCAACGTCAACGCCTGGCGCCGGCTGGAGGCGCAGCGCGCGCTGGAGGCGGAGCAGGCCGGCGAGAGCGAGCAGGAGGGGCAGGAGGGGCAGTAGCCGTCGACAGCGGCCGCGCCCGGCACGGCGTGGCGGTTCGCCGGTTGCGGTCTTCTGGGCGCCAGGGTGCTCGTGCGATCCCAACGTTTCGCTGCGATGTCGTCCGCGCCGCCGGGGCGGGGAGACGGTGAAACCCGCGCCAACGGGGCAGCGCGCCGCGGGCGCAACGCCCGAGCGGGCGGGACGTCGACGCGGCGCCTCGGGTCCGCCCGCGCCGCGGGTGGACGGCGCCCCTTCCGGCCGTCGCCGCGGGCGGCTATAGGGCGCGGGGCCGATGGAGGGTCAGGGGCATGGCGCAGGCGTCCGCCAACGTGAACGTGATGATCAAGGCGGCGCGCAAGGCCGCCCGCTCGCTCCTGCGCGACTTCGGCGAGGTGGAGAACCTCCAGGTCTCGTCCAAGGGACCCGGGGACTTCGTCAGCCGCGCCGACACCCGCGCCGAGCAGCTGATCCGCGAGGAACTGACCGAGGCGCGGCCGAACTACGGCTGGGTCGGCGAGGAGAGCGCCGAGGTCAAGGGCGCCGACCCGACCCGGCGCTGGATCGTCGATCCGCTCGACGGCACCACGAACTTCCTGCACGGCATGCCGCACTGGGCGATCTCGATCGCGCTCGAGCACAAGGGCGAGATCGTCGCCGGCGTCGTCTACGACCCGGTCAAGGATGAGATGTTCGTCGCCGAGAAGGGCGCGGGCGCCTATATCAACGACCGTCGCCTGCGTGTCTCGGGGCGCAAGGACTTGCTGGAGATGATCTTCGCCACCGGCATCCCCTTCGGCGCCCGCACCGACCTGCCCCCGGCGCTGCGCGAGATCGCCGCGGTCGCGACCGTCTCGGCGGGCGTGCGGCGCATGGGCTCGGCCGCGCTCGACCTCGCCTATGTCGCGGCCGGTCGGGTGGACGGGTTCTGGGAGCGCGGGCTGAACGCCTGGGATCTCGCGGCGGGCGTCATCCTCGTGCGCGAGGCCGGGGGGATGACCGGGCCGCTCGTCGAGGGCGGCGATCCGCTCACCGGGGGCGGCGTCGTTGCCGGCAACGCCAACGTCTTCGAGCCGCTCACGAAGCTCTTGCGGGCAGCCTGATCGTCGCGTCGCCGGCGCGCATCTCGCCCGTAGCCCGGTCGAAGCGCAGGTAGGCGAGGCCCTCGCCCCCGGCGGTCGTGTAGAGCGTGCCCGCCGGCTTGCCGCCGGCCTCGATCGACGTGCCCGGCGGCGGGGCCGCGCCCGTCACCTCGACGCGGGCGAGGCCCTTGCGCAGCTCGGTCTTGTGCTTCATCCGCGCCGTGACCTCTTGGCCGACGTAGCAGCCCTTGCGGAAGTCGACGCCGTTCAGCCGTTCGAAGCCCATCTCGAGGATGTAGCTGTCGTCGGCGACGAGTTCCACGCCGGTCTCGGGGACGCCGAGCGCCACCCGCCTCGCATCGATCTCCGCCGGGTCGAGCCGGGCCATCCCGGCGACGAAGGCGGCGGCGTCGGGGACATAGGCGCGCCAGCCGAGTCCCGGCGCGCGCGGGTCGGCGACGACGAGAGGCCCCGCGGGAGCGGGGCCGCGGCCGACGGCGACCTCAAGTCCGGCGGGCGCGACGCTGACCCTGGCGCGGAGCCGGTACATGGAGAGCCGCTGCGCGAGGGCGGCGGCGCGGTCGGCCTTGACGTCGAGGATGATCTCCGCGCCGTCGGCGAGCAGGATGAAGTCGAAGAGGTACTTGCCCTGCGGGCTGAGCAGCGCGGCATAGACGGCGCCCGCGTCGAGCTTGCGCACGTCGTTCGAGACGAGGCCCTGGAGGAAGTCGCGCGCCTCCGGTCCGCCGATCCGGAGCGTCGCCCGGTCGGTTGCGGCCAGTCCCGCGGTCACGGCGTCGGTCATGGTCCCTCGCTTAGCATGTCCCGGCGCCGGCGGCGAGAGACGCCGACCGGGCGCAGACCGGGTCGGTCGGGATCAGATCTGCTTCTCGGGCATCTGCACGACGAGGCCGTCGAGATCGTCGGTGACCTTGAGCTGGCAGGTCAGGCGCGAGCGGACCGGGTCTGGCTCCCAGGCGAAGTCGAGCATGTCCTGCTCCATCATCTCGCGGGGCGGCAAGCGGTCGACCCAGGCGGGGTCGACGTAGACGTGGCAGGTGGAGCAGGCGCAGGCGCCGCCGCAATCGGCTTCGATGCCGGGGATGTCGTTGTCGCGCGCGCCTTCCATCACCGTCAGGCCGGTCGGCACGTCGACTTCGTGGGCGGTGCCGTTGTGCTCGATATAGGTGATGCGCGCCATTTCCGTCCTGCCTGCGAGTGGAACGGCGCCTGTCTTAGCGATCCCGAAGCGCCGCCGCCAGTCCGGATCGATTCCGGTTCGGTTCCGGCGATCATGCTTGCCGGGCGAGCAGAGTGTTCTATCTTTGTTCGAATGAGTCCCGTCTCGCCCATCGCCCGGTCCGATCGCGCCCCTTCGGGGGAGCGCCCGCGCCGTCGCCCCGCCTGGCCGCGGCCGCCGGCCTGCGTGCCGGCGGGCGATCTCGTATTGCCGCCGAACGGGGCGCGGCTCGCGGTGGCGGGGATCGTCATCTGCCGCCAGCGTCCCGGCACGGCCAAGGGGGTGATCTTCGTCACGCTCGAGGATGAGACGGGGGTGGCCAATATCGTGGTCTGGGCGAAGACCTTCGAGCGGTTCCGCCGGGCGGTGATCGCCGGCCGCTGCCTCAGGGTCACCGGCCGGTTGCAGCGCGACGGCGACGTGGTCCACGTGGTCGCCGACGTGGTGGAGGACATCTCGGCGATGCTCGACGAGTTGCCCGGGATCGACGCCGCGGCCCCGACGTGACTGCCCGCCGCGGAGCGGCCGGCGTCGCCTCAGGCGGCGACTTCCTCGGCGGCGTGCTTCTCCATCAGCGCGCCGGCGTTCTGCATGACCTTGCGCACGCCACGGGCGGCCTGGCGGATGCGGTGCTCGTTCTCGACCAGCCCGAGCCGGACGTAGCCCTCGCCGTACTCGCCGAAGCCGACGCCCGGGGCGACCGCGACCGCCGCCTCGGCGAGCAGAATTTTCGAGAAGGCCATCGACCCGGCCGCCGCGAAGGGTTCCGGCACCGGCGCCCAGGCGAACATGGTGGCCGGCGGCGACGGAATCGCCCAGCCGGAGCGGCCCATGGCGTCGACGAGCACGTCGCGCCGGGACTTGTAGATGGCGCGGATCTCGCGGATGCAGTCGTCCGGCCCGTTCAGCGCCGTGGCCGCGGCGACCTGGACGGGGGTGAAGGCGCCGTAGTCGAGATAGCTCTTGATCCGCGTCAGCGCGCCCACGAGCCGCTCGTTGCCGACGGCGAAGCCCATGCGCCAGCCCGGCATCGAGTAGGTCTTGGAGAGCGAGGTGAACTCGAC
>NZ_JAGOID010000067.1 GCF_017995835.1 Amaricoccus sp. | reverse complement strand
GAGACGCCCAACCGCCCCGCCGGCAGCGCCACCCCCAGCCGGTCCGGCCATTCCGCGAGGCAGATCGCCGGCTCGAAAGCCCCCCCGGGCCCGAGTTCCGCGGCCCCCTCCGGCGACGCGAGCCGGTAGAGATCGGCATGCCATAGCTCCCCCCCCCCGAGGTCGTAGGTCTGCACCAGCGTATAGCTCGGCGAAGGGATGTCCTCCGCCCGCCCCAGCGCGGCCAGCCGCCCTGCGATAAGGCTCCGGGCGAAATGGCTCTTCCCCGCCCCGAGCCCGCCCGACAGCGCGACGACGTCCCCGGCGGCGAGCCGCGCACCGATGGTGCGCGCAAGACGCGCGGTCGCCTCGGCATCGGGAAGGATCAGCTCGGCGGTCACGCGGGCCTCGACGAATTCGGGGCCCCCCTTCTACCGCCGCCCATGAAGGGCGCAAGCTACGGGGCGCGGAGACGATGATCCGCCGTGACCGGGCTGCCGCGGCCCGCTTCCAGCCGACAGAAGAAGTCACTGTCGGCTGTTTTGACCATCAGCCTGTCACGGATGCCGTTGAAAGAGAGACGCCAAATTGGCTTTGACGCCCCTCGGCAGCCGTCGCCACAACGCGCCACGAACGGCGCGCAACTGAGACCAGCTGGGTTGTGCGTAAATCTCCTTCGGTTCCAGATCGCCATAGCCCCCTAAGTCAATTAATCAGAAAAAATCATCGTCGCCAGAAGCCAAGATTACCAAACGTTGGAATCAATCCACTACCAGATCAGCCCCGCCGTAAGCGCCCTGTCCGCAAGCGCGGCGGCGACAAAGCCCAGCGAAGGTGCGGCAATCGTCCAAAGCGCGATCATGGCGCCCCCCGTTTCCCCGGTTGGCTCCAGCTCTCAACACTACCGAAACCGTTGACGACCGACCCGCGAGGCGGCAAAGACGCGGCCTGTCGCTTACCGGAGATCGCCATGACCGCGGCGAAGTTCAGCCACCGCGTCTTTTCGGGCATCCAGCCGTCGGGGAACCTGACGCTCGGCAACTACCTCGGGGCGCTCCGGCGCTTCGTCGAGATGCAGGAGGAGGGCATCGAGACCCTCTACTGCATGGTCGACCTCCATGCGATCACCGTCTGGCAGGATCCTGCGAGGCTGCGCGCCTCCACGCGCGAGCTCGCCGCCGCCTTCATGGCCTGCGGCCTCGACCCGAAGCGGTCGATCCTCTTCAACCAGTCGCAGGTGGCCGGCCACGCCCAGCTCGCCTGGGTGTTCAACTGCGTCGCGCGCATGGGCTGGATGGGCCGGATGACGCAGTGGAAGGAGAAGACCGCCGGCAAGAACGCCGAGGCGGAATCGCTCGGCCTGTTCGCCTATCCCTCGCTGATGGCGGCCGACATCCTGCTCTACCACGCCACCCACGTTCCCGTGGGCGAGGACCAGAAGCAGCATATCGAGCTCACCCGCGACATCGCGGCCAAGTTCAACCACGACTACGGCGTCGACTTCTTCCCGATCACCGAGCCGGTGATCGAGGGCGCGGCAACCCGCGTCATGTCGCTGCGCGACGGCACGAAGAAGATGTCGAAGTCCGACCCCTCGGACATGAGCCGGATCAACCTCACCGACGACGCCGACGCCATCGCGTCGAAGATCCGCAAGGCCCGCACCGACCCCGAGCCGCTGCCCGACGCCTTCTCGGCGCTGGCCGAGCGGCCGGAGGCGCGCAACCTCGTCAACATCTACGCCGCGCTCGCCGGCGAGGCCCCGGAGAAGGTCGTCGAGGACTTCGCCGGCAAGCCGTTCTCGGAGTTCAAGCCGGCGCTCGCCGACCTGGCCGTCGCCCATCTCGCGCCGATCACGACGCGGATGAAGGGTCTGCTCGCCGACCCGGCCGAGATCGACCGCATCCTCGGCGAGGGCGCCGACAAGGCCTCCGCCATCGCCGAGCCGATCCTCGACCGCACCTTCGAGATCGTCGGCTTCGTCCGGTCCCGCTCCCGCTGAGACGGCGGCGCGGCCGTGCCGCCGGCTGGTTCCCCATGTCGCCGCGACCCCGGAGCTACACCCTGACCCGCCCCATCCGAGCCCTCCTCCTCCTCGCCGCGCTCGTCCTCGGGCCGGCGCTCGGCGGGACCGCCGCCGCGCAGTCGCGCGACGTCGAGGTCGGCGCCTTCGTGACCGGCCTCAGGGACATCAATTCCAACGACGGCAGCTTCCGGATCGCCTTCTACGCCTGGTTCAACGATCCCGCCGGAAGCTTCGACATCAACCGCGACCTCTGGGTCGTCGGCAATTCCGTCAGGATCGACGAGGTCGAGACCGAGCCGAACCCGGCCGGCGGAAGCTATACGTTCGCGCGCATCGAGACGCAGGTCGACCAGGAGTTCGACTTCCGCCACTTCCCCTTCGACC
The DNA here is from genome assembly GCF_017995835.1 of Amaricoccus sp. Classification (GTDB taxonomy): domain Bacteria; phylum Pseudomonadota; class Alphaproteobacteria; order Rhodobacterales; family Rhodobacteraceae; genus Amaricoccus. Next base: position 15,088 of record NZ_JAGOID010000067.1, on the reverse strand, counting down.
GCCAGAGCCTGATCGTTCGTCTCGAGTCGGTGGAAGGCGTCGACGGACTGCGCTTCATCCCCGACCCGGACGGCGCGCGCATCTCGGAATATCTCCACATGGCGGGCTGGAAGGTCCAGGGCGTCGACCTGCGCACGGCCGAGCACGTCTACGACACCGATTTCGGCTACTGGACAGACCCCGACACCGCCTTCTCGCAGATCGAGCTCGCGGTGAACATCGACCGCGTCCGCTCGCCCGTCATCATCGACGACTTCCTGGGACTGACCTTCGCGTTCCTGATCACGTCGCTGTCGTTCGTCGTCTCCTGCACCGAACTCGGGCTTCGCGTCGGCATGAACACCGGGGCGTTGTTCGCGGCGGTGACGAATCTGGTGCGGCTCGACGACGCGGCCGGGTTCAAGCCGGAATTCGGGCTGGTGGACCGGCTGGCGTTCCTCGTCTTCGGGGCGATCGTCACCTCGCTCGCGATCTCGCTCCTCACCAACCGGCTCTCCAAGCATGGCGCCGACCACGAGGCCGCGCGACACCGGGCCAACTGGCTCGACACCGCCCTCGGCATCGCCAGCATCGTGACCTATCTCGCATTGATCGTCTGGACGCTCGCCGCCGCGGTCTAGTCGCGAGGGGAGGGAGCCGCCAGGCAGCGAGAGCCGCGGGCAATCGGCCCGGTCCCGGCGTCTTCAGCCGCGACGGTCGAGGACGTCCTCCCACTCGGGATGGCGGCGGAACTGCGCCGCCGCGAAGGGGCAGAGCGGCAGGAGACGGCGGCCGGCGGAACGGGCATCGACCACGGCGCGGGCGACCATGGCCTGCCCGACGCCGAGGCCGCGCATGGCGTCGGGAACCTCGGTATGCTCGATGATCGCCCGGCCTTCCCCTACCTTGGAGAGCACCAGTTCCGCCTCGGCGCCCTCGGCGCGATGGATGTAGCGGGCCTTCTTCGGCCCGTCCTCGTAAACGATGGCGTCGGGGTCGATGGGCATGGCTCAGGTCTCCGTGGCTGCGCCGCTGGCGCCGTAGGGAAGCAGGTCGAAGTCCTTCGCGAAGATGCGCCGGATGCGGGAGCGGGTGGCGTCCGTCAGGAACGCTTCCTTGGGAGGGAATGCGCCGTGCCTTTCCGCCCAGGCGATCACGTCGCGCGAACTCATCGACGGCATGTCCGCGGCCAGCGCCGCCTCCATGCTCGCGGGATCGTAGGCGTTGCTCTGGAGCCGGCGCGAGAACACGTCGAGATGCGCCGCGCCGACGCGCGGCCCGATGTGCGCGAAATCCTCGGCGAGGTGCTCGAGCCGCACCCAGGCGTCCATCCTGTGGCCTTCGAGGATGTAGCTCTGCCGTCGCCAGTGCGGGTCGACCGTGGTCTCGTCCGCGGTCTCGAGGTAGTCGAGGAAGCCGTCGAAGCTGATCGCGTCGCCGTGGCCGGCCCTGACCAGCATGTCCTTGACCCAGCGCGCGTTCCGGTCCGCGCCGCAGACCTTGTCGATGAAGCTGCTGACGACGCGGTCCTCCGGATGGCGGACGACCGCGAACTTGAAGCAGTCGCCCACGCCCGCCTCCATCGCCGGCGCGCTGAAGGCCTTGCGGTAGAAGTTGGTCATCCGCCGCACCTTGGCGACGTCGAGCAGGCCGGCCCCGCGCGGCGTGATCTTGCGGCCGCGGCGGAGATGCCGCCAGGCATAGGCGGGCCCGAAGGCGCGCAGGAACGCGACGGGCCGCTGCTCCAGCCGGGGAATGTCGAGATTGGCGAAGAACCAGCTCTTGAGCGTCGCGCCGCCGCACTTGGCGTTCGTGAACAGGACGAAACGACGCACCGGGTCGACGAGGGGAACGGGATCCGGAACCAACCAGGCTACTCCTGACAACGCGACATGCCCTTGGGGTCAGCCGATCCTTACGCGACGCGGCCCCGCTGGCCAATCCCCGAGAACGAAATGCCGTCGCGCCCGCCCGCCCGGGGCAAGCGGTCGCCGCCGACGCCGGCACAGTGGGCGCCGCATGTCACAGGGAGCGCCGGCTTCGACGCGCGTCGCGTCACCACTTGCTCAGCGGCGGCAGGCTCCTGTCGTTCTGGCACGTCGCCAGGGGTAGCGCCCGGCCGTCCAGTACCTGCTTGACCAGTTCTGTCGCCGGATCGACGATCATGTTGAGACAGGCGCAGCCATAGCCGTGGCCCGACCCTTCCTCGATGTAGTCCGGCGGCCTGGTTTCGGGTAGCCGGTCAAGCCCCGTTGCGGCCGGCCCCTCCGCATTTCCCTGCGACGACAGGACCCATGTGGCGTGACGATCGACCAGCCACCAGTCGCCTGGGGTCAGGTTGACCAGCCAGCCGCAGCGATTTTCACCCGCAGGACCGGCCGGCGCTGTCGTCTCGGCGCGGGCGGGGCCAGCCAGCCAGACAGTCCCCAGCAGAGCGGCGCAGATCAGACCTCGCATCCCGTGTCTCCGCTCTGGGGGCAGCTTCGATGCGCAATCTACCTGCGACGGCCTTGCCAGCAAGGAATTTCGTGACCCCGAGCCGGCAGAGCCGCCGGCCGGTCAGCCGAAACACTTAGCCAACCGCGTAACTTTTTCCTTGCCGTGGGCGGCGGTCCGGGATAGTTAGATATATGGCTAAGCATGATCCCGACCTGTCGCTGATCTTCCACGCGCTCGCGGACCCGACCCGTCGGGCGATGCTGACGCGGCTGGCGGAAGCGCCGGCGCGCGTTACGGAACTGGCCAATCCCACCGGCCTGCGGCTGCCGACGGTGATGCGGCACCTCTCGGTGCTGGAGGAGGCGGGTCTGATCGTCACCGCCAAGGATGGCCGCGTCCGCACCTGCGCGCTGGTTCCGGAGGCGATGGCGCCGGTCCGGACGTGGCTCGACACCCAGCGCGACATCTGGGAGGCCCGGCTCGACCGGCTGGACGACTACGTCACGAGGCTGATGAAGGAACGCACGAAATGACCCAGAAACTCGATCCCGAAACCGACCTGAGCTTCACCCGCACGCTGGCCGCGCCGCGACGGCTGATCTGGGAATGCTGGACGTCGCCCGAGCACATCCCGCACTTCTTCGTGCCTGCGCCGCACAGGGTGACGGCGGTCGACATCGACCTGCGCGTCGGCGGTCGGTTCAACACCGTGTTCGAGGTGGAGGGCGCGGCCATGGACAACCGCGGCGTCTATCTGGAGGTCGTCCCGGACGAGAAGCTCGTCTTCACCGATGCTTATACCGAGGGCTGGAAGCCGGCGCCCGAGCCCTTCATGACCGCGATCCTGCTGCTGGCCGACGCGCCCGGCGGCGGCACGACCTACACGGCCATCGCCCGCCACCGCAATCCCGGGAGCCGCAAGGCACACGAGGACATGGGCTTCTTCGACGGCTGGGGCACGGTCGCGACGCAGCTCGAAGCCTATGCCCGGGGGCTCGGGCGATGAGCGGCCGCTTCGCGACGCTGCGCTTCGAGCGCGAGATCGCCGCACCCGTCGCGGCGCTGTGGCAGGCCTGGACCGCACCCACCGCACGGGCGCTCTGGGCCTCCCCCGCGCCCTCGGTCACGGTGGAGTTTCTCGAGGCCGAGCCGCACCCCGGCGGACGCGAGGTATCGCTCTGCAAGGTGGCGGGCCAGCCCGACATCCGGTGCGAGGCAGGGTGGCTGGAGATGCAGCCGGACCGGCGCAGCGTGAACTACGAGGTGATCTCATGCGAGGGCGTGACCCGGTCGGCGGCGCTGGTGACCGCCGACTTCGAAGCCATGGGCGAGCGCAGCCGGATCGTGGCGACGGTGCAGCTGTCGGCGCTGGCCGGGGACATGGAAGCCGGCTACCGGCAGGGGTTCGACGCCGGGCTCGACAACCTCGCCGACGTGACCGGGCGCATGCTCCTGCTCCGGCGGGTGATCGCCGCGCCGCGCTCGCTCGTCTGGGGCGCCTGGACGGACCCGGCCGCGCTGCCGCGCTGGTGGGGGCCGGACGGGTTCTCCTGCCGCACGAAGCGGATCGACCTGCGAACCGGCGGCGAATGGGTGTTCGACATGGTCGGACCCGACGGCACGGTCTATCCGAACCATCATCGCTACCGGGAGCTTCGGCCCGAGGACCGGATCGCCTACACGCTCCTCTGGGGCGAGGACGGCCCCAGGCACGCCGACGCCTGGGCGGCCTTCGACGAGCGGGACGGATCGACCACGGTCACGCTCGGCATGGTCTTCAGCACCGCCGCCGAGATGCACAAGGCGCAGGAGATCGGCGCCGTCGAACTCGGCCAGCAGACCCTGGGCAAGCTCGCCCGCTTTATCGGCGCGAAGTGAAGCCGGTGTCCCCGTTAACAACCCGCAACGAAGTGGCAAGCCCGTTTCCAGCCCCGGTTTTCCGTGCGTCTCCATAGGGTTGATCCCCCATCGCAGCGGATCAGACCTGCCCCAGCCCCGCGACGATCGCCCGCAGGGTCTCCAGCCCGCGGCCGGTCTCCGCCGAGGTCACCACGACCTCCGGATAGGCCGCCGGATGCTTCGCCAGAGCTGCCGCGACCTCGTCGCACACGCGGACGAGGTCACGGGCCGCGGGCTTGTCGGCCTTGGTGATCACCACCTGGAAGCTGACCGCCGAGCGGTCGAGAAGGCCGAGGATCTCGGAATCCACCGCCTTGACGCCGTGGCGCGCGTCGATCAGCACGAAGGCCCGCCGCAGCGTCGCCCGCCCGGCGAGATAGGCCTTGAGCAGCGCCTGCCAGCGTTCGACGACGGCCTTCGGCGCCTCGGCGAAGCCATAGCCGGGCAGGTCGACGAGATAGAACGCCTCGCCGAGCGCGAAATAGTTGATCTCCTGCGTGCGTCCGGGCGTGTTCGAGGCGCGCGCCAGTGCCTTGCGTCCGGTCAGCGCGTTGATCAGGCTCGATTTTCCGACATTGGACCGGCCGGCAAAGCACACCTCCACGCGGTCGGCCGGCGGCAGGCCGTCCATCGCCACGACGCCCTTGAGGAAGTCGACCGGCCCCGCAAACAGCTTGCGGCCGCGCTCGGCGTCCTCCGGCTCGGGATCGGGCGCGAGGGTGAAGGCCTGCTTCATCCCGCCGCCCGCTCCAGCGCGGCGATGTCTGCGCCGCGTATGGCGCCGAGCGCGGCGGTAATGCGCTCGACCGGCCAGTCCCACCAGGCGAAGCGGAGGAGCGCGGCGATGGTGGCCGCGTCGAAGCGGAGCCGCAGGACGCGGGCAGGGTTGCCGAGCGCGATGGCGTAGGGCGGCACGTCGCCCGAGACCACAGCCCGCGCGCCCACGATCGCCCCGGACCCGATGCGCGCGCCGGGGAGGATCAGCGCCTCGGCGCCGATCCAGACGTCATGGCCGACGACGGTATCGCCGCGATTCTCGCGCTCCCAGCTCGCCGGCTCGAAGCCCCGCTCCCAGCCCCTGCCGAAGATGTTGAAGGGAAAGGTCGAGAAACCGTCCATCGCGTGGTTGGCGCCGTTCATGAAGAAACGGACGCCGGTCGCAATGGCGCAGAAGCTGCCGATGACGAGGCGGTCGCCGACGAAGTCGTAGTGGTGCAGGACGTTGCGCTCGAAAAACTGCTCGGGTCCCTCGGGGTCGTCGTAGTAGCTGAACCGCCCGACCTCGACATTGGCGCGGCCCGCCGTGAGGGGCTTCAGGAACCCGACCCGGGGGAAGCCCGGCATCGGACTTGGGTCGTCGGGGTCCGGTCCGGTCACAGCGAGGCGGGGTCGCCGACGGCGACCGGGCCACCCGCGACCACCTCGGCGTAGACGCCGAAGTCCTTGTGGCCCCAGCCGGCCTGAAGCGCGGCAAGCGTGTCGGCATCGCTGACGCCGGTCGCCGGGTTGACCGTTGTCGCGACGCAGCGGGTGATGCGCTCGCGCACTGCGAGCGTCGCGCCGCCGACGCGGATCTCGCGGCCGACGAGGTCGAACTCCTCGAACGGCGCGAGCCCGTCGAGCCAGACGTTGCCGCGGAACCGCTCGCGTTCGAGACGGCGTCCAAGCCGGTCGCCGAGCGCGGCGAGGCTGGCCTCGCTCAGGATCGCGATCGACGGGAAGGCGCTGTCGGTCATCCCTCGCCCGGCGCGCGCCACGAACGCCGGCTGAACCCGTGCCGGGTCGTGCAGCGGCGCGAGCCATGCGACCAGAGCCTCCGCGTCGGCGGGATCGTCCGGGTCGACGCGGATCGCCGGCCGGTCCGGATGGGTCAGGGTGATCCTGCCCGCGGCGGCGTCGGTCTCCGCCCTGATCGCCATCAGGCTTGCCGTCCGCGCGCCGCGGCTGAAGTTGACGCAGGCCGCCCAGTCCCGCCCGCCGGGCGCCACCTTGGCCGCGTCGTGCGCCACCGCCCAGACGCGGTCCCACGGCATCGTCTCGCCCGCGACGAGATCGGTCTCCGTCACGGCCTCGAAGCCGCAGCCCTTGATCGGGTGACGGTAGAGCGCGGTGACCCCGGCCATGGCCCTACTCCACCTTCGGACGCCGCTTGAAGCCCGAGAAGATGTTGCCGAACACGTTCGGCCGGACGCCCTGGCTGCGCATGATCAGGTACTGCTGGGTGAAGGTGATGGTGTTGTTGGCCACCCAGTAGATGACGAGGCCGCTCGCGAAGGAGCCCAGCATGAACATGAACACCCACGGCATCCAGGCGAAGATCATCGCCTGCGTCTTGTCCGTGGGCGCCGGGTTCAGCTTCTGCTGGAGCCACATCGAGATGCCGAGAACGATCGGCCAGACGCCGATGGAGAGCATCCCGAAAAGGCTGGCATGATCGGGCGCCGCCCAGGGCAGGAGCCCGAACAGGTTGATCCAGCTCGTCGGGTCCGGCGCGGAAAGGTCGTGGATCCAGCCGAAGAACGGCGCGTGGCGCAGCTCCAGCGTAACGAAGATCACCTTGTAGAGCGAGAAGAAGATCGGGATCTGCAACAGGATCGGCAGGCAGCCCGCGGCGGGGTTGACCTTCTCCCGCTTGTAGAGCGCCATCACCTCCTGCTGCATCTTCATCCGGTCGTCGCCGGCGACCTCCTTGATCTTCTCCATCTGCGGCTGGAGCGCCTTCATCTTCGACATCGAGACGTAGGACTTGTAGGCCAGCGGGAACAGGATCGCCTTGATGATGAAGGTGAGCGCGATGATCGCGATGCCCATGTTGCCGATGAAGCCGTGCAGCCAGTGCAGCGCAATGAAGATCGGCTTGGTCAGGAACCAGAACCAGCCCCAGTCGATGGCGTCGACGAAGCGGTCGATCTTCAGGTCGCGCTCGTAGGCGCGCAGCAGCGACCATTCCTTGGCGCCGGCGAAGAACCGGGTGGTGACCTCGGCCGTGGCGCCCGGGGCGACGGCCATCACCGGCAGCCGCATGTCGGTCTGGAAGGTGTCGTTGGCGGCGGTGTATTTCACGACTGCGGTAAACGGCTGGCCGGGCTGGGCGACCAGCGACGACATCCAGTAGTGGTCCGTGAACCCGATCCAGCCCTGGTCGGCGGCCGGGATCGCCTCGGCCTGCGCGCCCTCGGCCGGGTCTTCCGGCAGGTCCTCGAGCTGGCTCCAGGTGAACTGCTGGAGGATGCCGTCGGCGGCCCCGACCACCCCCTCGTGCAGGATCCAGAACCGCTTCACGTCCATCGGGATGCCGTGGCGCGCGACGATGCCGTAGGGCTGCACGCTGACCGCCGCGGCGGTCGTGTTCTCGACCGACTGCGCCACGGTGAACATGAAGTCTTCGTCGATCGAGATGGTGCGGCGGAACACCAGCCCCGCGCCGTTGTCCCAGCGGATGGTGACCGGCGTCGTTGCGGTCAGCGTCTCGCCGTTCTCGACCTCCCAGGGCGTGTTCGGCCCCGGCACGGCGTCGGCGGCGAGGCCGCCCGCCGGCGACCAGCCGTAGAGCGCATAGTGCGATTCCCCCGGGGCCCCGGCGGGGGTCAGCAACGTGACGTTGGGCGAGTCGGGCTGAATCGTCTCGTGATAGTCGAGCAGTTGCAGGTCGTCGATCCGTCCGCCGACGAGCGAGATCGAGCCCGACACCCTCTCGGTCCGCACCTGGATTCGCGCGGTGCGGCCCAGCACTTCGACCCGGTCGACGACGGCCGCTCCCGTCGCCGCGGGCGCGCCCGGGACGGCCGCGCCCGGCGCAACCTCTCCCTCGGCGACCGTCTGTCCGGCGGGCGCGGTCTCCGGCGGCTGCGGCGGGAACAGCAGGAACCAGACGAGGATGACCAGGAAGCTCAGCGCGGTCGCGAGGATCAGGTTCCGGTTCTGGTCATCCATCGCGCGCCTCCGGCCGCCCCCGTCGTAAGGTGACAGGGTTCAACCGAAGCGCCCTGGAAAGGTCAAGGCTTATTCGGGTCGACGATCGAGGGGCGCGAGTCCGGCCCGGCGGCCGCCCGCTCGCCGCTCGCGCGCCCCTGGAAGCGGTCCAGCCAGTCGAAGGTGTCGGCAAGCCCCATCGGCCGCGCGATGTGATAGCCCTGCGCCTGATCGCAGCCCAGCGTGGCCAGCGTCGCGAGTCCCTCGGCGGTCTCGACCCCCTCCGCGAGCGTGCCGATGCCGAGCGCGCGGGCCATGGCGATCATCGAGGCGGTCAGCGTGCGCTGCTCCTCGCTCGCCTCGATGCCGTGGACGAAGCTGCGGTCGATCTTGATCCGGTGGACGTTCAGCCGCCGCAGGTTCTGGATCGAGGCGTGGCCGGTGCCGAAGTCGTCGAGCTCGATCTGGAACCCGGCCGAGGCGAGGCCGCGCAGGTTCCGGACCATCAGGTCCTCGTCGCTCTTGATCAGCACCGTCTCCAGCACCTCGATGGCGATCCGGCTCGGGTCGATGTCGTGGCGCTCGACCTCCCACTTGATCTTCTCGATCAGGCGCGGGTCGCGCAGCTGCGCCATGGCGAAGTTGATGCCCACCCGCGGCACTTCGAGCCCTGCGGCGTCCCAGGCCGTCAGCGCGCTCAGCGCCTGTCCGAGCACCACCTCGCCGATCCGCTCGGTCAGGCCCGCCGCTTCGGCGAATTCGAGGAACTCGCCGGGCGCGAGCAGCCCCCGCTCCGGGTGGCGCCAGCGCACCAGCGCCTCGAAGCCGGCCAGGGCGCCCGTCGCGACGTCGATCTGCGGCTGGTAGAACGGGCCGAGCTCGCCCCGCTCCAGTCCGGCCAGCAGCTGCGCGAACAGCGCCTCGCGCCGCTGGGTCTCGATGCGCAGGCTCTCGCGGAAGTACCGGATCGCCCCCGGCGCCGCGTCCTGCGCCTCGGCGAGCGCGATGTCGGCGTTGGCGAGCGCGCGCTCGGCTTCGGGGAGGTCGTCGGCGAGCATCGCGACGCCGATCGAGCATCCGATGCGCCGGGCGCCGCCCTGCAACGAGAAGGGCTTGGCCAGCACCGACTGCACCCGGTGCGCGATCGCGGCGGCGGCGGCAGCGTCGTCGAGATCGCTCGCGACGAGCACGAAGTCGTCCTGCCCGAGATGCGCGGCGAAATCGCCGACGCGCAGCGCCAGCCGGATGCGTCGGGCGGCGATGCGCACGATCTCGTCGGCGACCCGCGGGCCAAGCGTCTCGCGGATCGACTTGAAGCGGTCGAGGTCGAGGCGGAGCACCGCCGTCTGCTTCTCCGAGCGTTCGGCCGCCGCGGCGAGCCGGGCGAGGTGCGCCTGCAAGTAGGTCGCGTTCGGCAGCCGCGTCACGGGATCGTGGAGCAGGCGGTGGCGCGCCTCGCGCTCCGCCTCGCGGTTCGCGCGCAACCATGCGGCGATGCGCCGCCGCGCCGGCAGCACCAACGCCGCGGCGAGGCCGAGGAGGCCGAGGGTCTGCGCCAGAAGCACGGCGCGGCGGACGAAACGCGCGTGGTCGTGGGCGCGCGCCGTCTCGGCGGCGTAGCGCTGCCCCAGCCGCTCGAGCTGGGGCGCAAGGCGGTCGTCGACGAGCGCCGCCTGGGTCGCCGCCGCGCTCGGCGCGATGTCGGCGGCGCTGGCGGCGAAATCCCGCACCGCGGCAGCCGATACCGCGAGCAGGCGGTCGTCCGGCCCGGCGAGTTCGGCAAGCCGAACCTCCGTCGTCGCGACCCGGCCGAGGTTCCAGTCGAGACCGCGTCGCGCCGCCTCGCGCTCCGGCCCCGGCGCCGCCTCCGCCATGCGGTCAAGATCGCCGGCGATCTCGCGCAGAATCGCCGCCTCCGCTGCGGCCGTGGAGGCGAGCGTCTCGAGCCGGATCGGGCGCTGGCCGACGAGGTCGACCAGCACCCCGCCGGCGAGCGTCAACGCCAGCGCTCCGGCGACGATCGCCGCTGCGGCGCGGATGGCCACCTTCTCCGGATCGGCGAGGGAGGGATCGAGCTCGGACATGCCGAGACCCTAGCCGCGACTCCGCCAGCAACGGTTAAGGCGAGCCGACGCGGCCCCGGGAATGTCGCGCGAAGTCGAGGTAAACGCAGGGTTTCCCTGCGCCGACGCGGGCGGCGGGAGTTCCCTCGTCATGTCATACCGGCGGGCTCATGGAACCACTCGCGGACCTTTTTCACCCTTAACACTTTTATTCTGTGTATTCAGGTAGTTGCCCGTCTATCACGCGTGTTAGCCCGTGCTGCGCCGGGTGGCCTGACAGACTCGCCGGTATCAGTTGCCACCGGCGTCGCCGACCCTGACGGAACAGCCGGCGGCGCCTTGCTCTATTCAGGGCTCGGGATCGACGGCCGCGCGGGCGGTCTTGACCGCCCCGCGGTGCGCCTTGGCGTCGAGGCGGCGGCGGATGGAGCCTTTCGTCGGACGGGTCGCCACCCGCGGCGTCGGGCGCTCCAGCGCGGCGAGGATCAGCGCCCGCAGCTTCTCGCGCGCATCGCCGCGGTTGAGCGCCTGACTGCGGTGGCGGTCCGAGGTCACGACCACCGCGCCCTCGGATGTCCACCGCCTTCCGGCGAGCCGGCGCAGCCGCGCCTTTGCCGCCGGATCGAGGTTCGGCGAGCGCGCGGCCTCGAAGCGGAGTTCGACCGCCGTCGCCACCTTGTTGACGTTCTGGCCGCCCGGCCCGGACGCGCGCACGAAGCTCTCCGAGAACTCCCAGTCGGCGAGGCTGACGGCGTCGTTGATGCGAAGCATCGCAGGGCTTCCCGGAAAAGCGAGGGGGCCGCGGATCGCGGCCCCCCTTAGATCGTGAGCTTGGAGGCTGGCCGGTCAGGCCACGCCGGCTGCGCGCCCTCAGGCGGCGGCCTCGCGAATGAACCCGACCATTAGCTCCAAGGTCCCGTCAGACATTGGATCACCTCCTTTCGCTGGTTTCGACGAATCCGATCCTGCCATGGCTGGCACGAAACGCAAGCGCCATGTCGATCGAATTTGCGCCATCGTCGCCTGGCGCCCGTGCCGGCCGCCGACGACGGCCATGACGGCGGCGCTCGACGCACCGCCTGCCGCTCTGGCGGACGCGGCGCGGCCCGCGTATGAGCGGCTGAGACCCTCGTCGCCCGGAGGAGAGATGCCCGAGATCGAGGCGCGCCACGCCCTGGCGCTGGCGGTGGCCCGCGAGGCGGGGCAGATGGCGCATGACTTCTGGCGCCGCCGCGCCGAGCTCGCCATCGAGACCAAGGCGAGCGCGCAGGACGTCGTCTCGGAGGCCGACCGGTCGGTGGAGCGGCTGATCCGTTCGCGGATCTCGGCGGCGTTTCCGGCGGACGGGTTCCTCGGCGAGGAATTCGGAGCGGAGGCGGGGGCTTCCGGCTTCATCTGGGTGATCGACCCGATCGACGGGACGTCGCCCTACCTGCACGGGATGCCGAGCTGGTGCGTGGCGCTCGCCGTGGCGCGGGGGGCCGAAGCGGTCGTCGGCGTGGTCGAGGTCCCGACGCAGGGCGAGACCTTCGCCGCCGTGCTCGGTCGCGGCGCGACGCTGAACGGCGCGGTCCTGCGCATCCCCGACGGGATCTACGCCACCAACGCCTCGACCGCGGTGGGGGCGAGCCATCGCACCGATCCCGCCTGGATCGGGCGCGCGGCCGAAGCCATCGCGCGTGCGGGCGGCGTCTTCTTCCGCAACGGCTCGGGGGCGCTGATGCTCGCCTCGGTCGCGGCAGGGCGGCTCGCGGGCTACGTCGAGCCGCACATGCACGCGTGGGACGCGCTGGGGGCGCTTCTGATCATCCGCGAAGCCGGCGGCCGGACGGCTGCGTTCCCCGAGGGCGGCGATCTGACGCGCGGCGGCATGGCGCTCGCGGCGACGCCGGGGGCATGGGACGTGGTGGCGTCGCTGGCCGCGCCGGCGGCGGGCGGGGACGACCGGACGGCGCCGATCCTGCCTGCCCGCGATCTCGACGCGGCGGCGGCGTTCTGGTCGCGGCTCGGGTTCGCGGTGCGCTATCTCGATCCCGCGCAGTACCTGATCGTCGCGCGCGCCGGGGCGGAGCTGCATTTCTGGCGCAAGTCCGACCTGGAGCCGGGACGCAACGACGCGGGCGCCTATCTGAGGTGCGCCGACCTCGACGGATTCGCCGCCGTCTGCGCCGCGGCCGGGCTGCCGCAGCGGGGCGTGCCCCGCTACGTGGCGCCGGAGACGAAGCCGTGGGGCATGCGCGAACTCGCGCTCGTCGATGCGGACGGCAATCTGGTGCGTGCGGGCGAGGACGCCTGACACCAACGATCCGGGCGCCGGACTCGTGTTGAAGCCCTGTCGAATCCTGAAAAAGTGGCAAGCCGGATTCCTGTACCTGAAGGACGGCCGCGCCCGCATGCGGCCACGGCGCCCGGCGGTCGACCAGGTCGGCCAGGTGCCTGCTGATCGCCGCCGCGTTCGAGGCCGCCGCCGCGCAGCGGTGACCCCGGTATCCGGCACGAAATCCCGGCGCGACGCAGGCGAGTTGAACTCGCCGCCGCTTTGGCTAGAATGGGAAAAGCCACGCAGGTCACTGCGATAGCCATCGCCCGGGGCCGGATGGAAGCGTGGACATGTCTCTCGAAAAGCAGACCCAGAGGGCGCGGGCACGCTCGCCGCTCGGAGCCGTGTCGGCTGCGATCCTGGCGCGCCCGGCGCTGTCGCGCTGGCTGCTCGCGGGCCCGGTCGCGCTCGCTGCCGCTCTGGCGACCATGATGGCGATGCCGAGCTGGCTGCCGGCGGGGCGCGCGGGCGTCGACCATCTCGCCTTTCCGATCGTGCTGGCGCCGCTGATCTGGGCCGTGCCGTTCTTCTACGCCTGCCTCGAGGAGAACCTGCCGCGTTGCGCCGCGACGCTCGTCGGGGCGACGCTGGTCCAGGCGATCGTAGTCGCCGCCGCCATCATGGGGGACTGAGCGATGATGGGCCTCTCACAGGCGCAACTGAAGCGCCTCACCGCGATCCACGGCTGGTCGGCCGTCGTGCTTGGGCTGCTGCTCTATGCGGTGATCGCCACCGGCGCCGTCGCGGTCTTCGCCCGCGAGATCGGCCGCTGGTCGGCCGGGGGCGTGCGCGCCGTCGAGGCGCTCGACGGCCGGGTGGACGCCAAGGTGCGCAGGCTCGCCGCCCAGGTCGATCCCGCGCACCTGCACGACATCGGCATGTGGTCGGGCGAGGGCGACGACCTCTACGTCTTCTTCCACGACCATGCGGTCAATCCCGAGACTGGCGAGGAGGACGACATCGGCTCGGCCTTCCTCGTCGCCGACGACGGGACCGTGCTCAACCGCCGCGATGGCTGGATCTGGAGCGAGCCCGCGAACTGGGAATCGAGCGCGCTGCGTCATTTTCTCGTGGAGCTGCACGTGCAGCTCTACCTGCCGAACCCCTGGGGGCTGATCCTGACGGGCGTGCTCGGCCTGATGATGATGGCGGCGGTGGTTTCGGGCGTGCTGATGCACAAGCACGTGATCCGCGATCTTTTCGTGGCCGAGCGGCCGGGCGGGCGGCTCAGCTCGGTTCGCGACCGGCACGTGCTGTCGGGAAGCTGGAGCATTCCCTTCGGCTTCCTGCTGGCCTTCACCGGCTCGTTCTTCAGTTTCGCGAGCACCGTCTCCTTCCCGCTCGTCGCCGCCGTCGCCTTCCACGGCGACGCGGACGCCATGGGCGAGGCGTTGTTCGAGACCCCCGCCCCGGAGGATCCGACCCCGACGCCGCTGGCGAGCCTCGACTATATTCTCGCCGATTCCGCCCGGCGGGCGGGTTCGCCCGCGACCTACGTGTCGATCGAGAATTACGGTCGCGCCGATGCGCGCGTGGCCGTGTGGCACGATCCGGCGGATGGCGGGATGCTCTACGTAAACAACGTCTACGACGGCCCGACGCGGGCGTTTCTCGGGGCGAGGGCGCCGGTCGGCGTCGACCGCTCCGCCGGGGGCGTGGTCTACGGGCTGATGGCTCCGCTGCATTTCGGCCATTTCGCCGGGCTGCTTTCCAAGGCGGTCTGGGGCGCGCTCGGTGTCGCCACGTGCTTCGTCATCCTCTCGGGCTTCCGGCTCTGGGTGCGGCGGCGCGCCGACCAGCCGCAATGGCGGCGGTTCGGCCATGTCGTGCAGGTCGTGGGCTACGGCCTGCCGATCGGGATGCTGGCCTCGGCCGTGGCCTTCTTCCTTGCCCGCCCTGCCGCGGACCCTTTCCTGTGGACGCCGCTCGGGTTCCTCGCCGGGGCGATCGTCGCCGCTTTCGTCGGCTGGCGCGAACCCGACGAGGGTCGGCTCGGCCGGCGCTACCAGCGTCTGATGGGGGCGCTGTGCCTGCTCCTGCCGGTCCTGCGCATCGGCATGGGCGGCATGGACTGGGCCGAGGCGGCGCTGCACGGACAGGGCGACGCACTGACGGTAGACCTGCTGTTGCTGATCGCCGGGGCCTGGCTCTGGCTCCACGCCAGCGGACGTGTCGCCACGCGCGCGCGCCGTTTGCACCCGGAGCCGGCGGAGTGAGCGCGCTCGCCACGACGCTCGCCACGGGGTTTAGTCTCGCTGCGTTCGGCCGGCTCGCCGCGACCGATCCGAAGCGGCGCCGCGCCTTCCGGCTGCCTCCGCGCGACGGCAGGCGCCCCGGTCTCCTGTGGTCGGCGGCGCTGCTGCCCGGCGTCACCGTGCCGGTCTGGAGCGGGGCCGGCGGGTTCTTCGTCTGGTTCGGCGCGGTGAGCGTCGCGGGCTGGGTGGTGGCAGCCGGCTCTCCGGAGCGCAACCTCGCG
>NZ_JAGOID010000066.1 GCF_017995835.1 Amaricoccus sp. | reverse complement strand
CGGCTGGACCAGGCCTGCCTCCGCCAGCTCGTAGGCCTTGATCAGCAGGAAGTGCGCCGCCGTCGCCATGACGCAGAGGACCGCCATCCAGGCCATGTCCGCAGCCCCCTCGATCGGCGTCCACCAGAATGGCGCGATCAGCGTGATCGCGATCGCCCCGGCGACGCCCGTCCAGAAGAAGCTCGTCTCGGCGCTGTCGTGGCGGGCGACGAGCCGGGTCAGCAGGCCATAGATCGCGAACATGAACGCCGCGGCCAGCGGGATCAGCGCCTCGGGGCTGAACACCCGCACCCCCGGCCGCAGGATCACCAGGACGCCCACGAGCCCGACCGCGATCGCCGCCCCTCGCCGCCAGCCGACGTATTCCCCGAGCACCGGGCCGGCCAGGGCGGCGACGAGCAGCGGATAGATCGCGAAGATCGCATGGGTCTCGATCAGGCCGAGCAGCACGAAGGAAAGCACGGTGACGCAGATCTCGAGAACGAGGATCACGCCGCGAAATGCCTGGAGCCACGGTTGCCGCGTCCTCGCCACCCGACGCACCCCGCCGCCGCGCAGGGCCGCGTACGTCACCGCGAAGGCCGCGAAGAACCAGAAGCGCAGCATGACCACCGTCATCACGCTGTAGTTCGACGCCAGGTGACGCGAGACGCCGTCCTGGGCGGCGAAGATCGCCGAGGCGAGGATCATCAGGGCAATGCCAAGCCTAGGGTTGTCGCCTTTCAGCGCCCCGCGCGACGGCTCGCCCGCGATTTGCCCCTGCGGACGGTCCATGATCTACCCTTTTCCGAAGCTGCGCGGAGCATAGGGACGGGACGCGGGATGCGAAAGGGGGCGGCGGAGGTCCTGATCGCCGGCGCCGGCGTCTGGGGCCTCGCCGCCGCGCTGGAATGCGCCCGCCGCGGCCTCTCGGTTCTGGTCGTCGAGGCCGCGGCGCCGGGAGCCGGGGCGAGTGGCGGCCTCGTCGGCGCCCTCTCGCCCCACGCCCCGCACCCGTGGTCGGCGCGAAAGGCGGCGCAGCGGGCCACGCTCGCCGCCGCGCCCGCCTTCTGGGCCGGGGTCGCCGCGGAGAGCGGCGTCGATCCCGGCTATGCGGTCGTCGGCCGGGCCATCCCCCTCGCCGACCCGGCCGCGCGCGACCGCGCCGAAGCCGCCGCCGCTGCGGCCGCCCGCCACTGGGCGCCGGACACATGGCGGCTCGCCGCTGCGGATTCCCTGCCCGGATGGCTTGCGCCGGCCGCGGCCCCGCATGGGCTCGTCCTCGAAACCCTCAGCGCCCGCATCGTCCCGCGACGCGCCGTCGCCGCTTTCGCCGCCGCGCTCGCGGCCCGTGGCGTCGAGATCGTCCCCGACTGGCCGGTCACCGCCGTGGAGGACGGCGCGCTCCGCTCCGGCTCCCGCCGCTTGTCCGCGCGCCTCGTCGTCCTTGCGACCGGCGCGGGCACGCGCGCCCTCGTTCCCGATCTGCCCCTCGCCGCCGTCAAGGGCCAGGCCGCGCTCGTCGCCGCCGCGGCCCCGCCGGGCGCGCCGCTCATCGGCGCCGGCGACCTCTGGATCGTGCCCCGGCCCGACGGCGTCGCCGTCGGCGCCACCGCCGAGCCCGAATGGACCGACCCGGCCGCAACCGACCCCCGGCTCGATGCGCTCGTCGCCCGCGCCCGCGCCCTTTGCCCGGCGCTGGCCGATGCGCCGATCGTCGAGCGCTGGGCCGGGCTGCGCCCGCGCGGCGCCCGCCCCGACCCGTTGATCGCGCGCGTTTCCCCGCGCGTTCTGGTCGCCACGGGCGGTTTCCGCACCGGGCTCGCCACCGCCCCGCAGGCCGGCGCGCTCGTCGCCGCGATCGCCGCCGGCGAGACGCCCGACCTCCCGCCCGGCTGGTCCCTCGCGGAGCACCGGGCAACCGCCGCCAAATCTCGCTAGCGGCGCCACATCTGGCGCCTCGTCCTCGGACGCCCTCCCAAATACGGTAGAACCCCCTTGACACCCGGGGCCCCCTCGCCAAGGATCCCGATCCGACACCCGCGAAAGGCCGCGCCGTGCAGTTCACCCGCCTCCGCCTCGCCGGCTTCAAGAGCTTCGTCGATCCGACAGAACTCGTGATCAACACCGGCCTCACCGGCGTCGTCGGCCCGAACGGCTGCGGCAAGTCGAACCTCCTCGAAGCGGTCCGCTGGGCCATGGGCGAAAGCCGGCCGACCGCGATGCGCGGCGACGGGATGGAAGACGTCATCTTCGCCGGCTCCTCGACGCGGCCCGCCCGCGGCCACGCCGAGGTCACGCTGACCATCGACAACCGCGACCGCGTCGCGCCCGCCGGCTTCAACGACGCCGACACGCTGGAGATCACCCGCCGCATCACCCGCGACGCCGGTTCGGTGTTCCGCGTCAACGGCCGCGAAGCCCGCGCCCGCGACGTCGCCATGCTGTTCGCCGACGCCTCGACCGGAGCCCAGTCGCCGGCCCTCGTGCGCCAGGGCCAGATCTCCGAGCTGATCAACGCAAGGCCGAAGGCGCGCCGTCGCGTGCTCGAGGAGGCCGCCGGCATTGCCGGCCTGCACCAGCGTCGCCACGAGGCGGAGCTGAAGCTGCGGGCGGCGGAGGCCAATCTCGGCCGGGTCGGCGACGTGCTGGAGGCGCTGGAAGCGCAGATCTCCGCCCTCGCCCGCCAGGCGAGGACCGCGGCGCGCTATCGCGAAATCGCCGAGGCGCTGCGGCGCGCCGAGGGGCTGGCGCTCTGGCGGCTCTGGCGCGACGCCGAGGACGAGCGCGCCGTCGCCGCCACGGCGCTGACCGAAACCGTCCGCGCCGCCGCCGCGACGACCGCGGAGGCCTCCGAGGCCAGCCGCGCCCGCGCGGCCGCCGAGGAAGCCGTTCCCCCCGCCCGCGAGGAGGACACGGTCGCCGCCGCCGTCCTGCAGCGCGCCACCATCGAACGCGAGCGGCTCGACGCCGCCATGGCGGAGGCCGAGCGCCGCATCGCCGAACTGAAGGCGGCGCTCGCCCAGATCGAGACCGACCGCGAGCGCGAGGCCGCGCTCGACCGCGACGCGCACGAGATGGACGCCCGCCTCGCCGCAGAGCGCGTCGAGCTTGAGGCCGCCGGCGAGGGCCACGAGGCGGCGCTGGCCGCCGCCCGCATGGAGGCCGAGCGCGCCGCGGCGGCGCTGAGGATGGTCGAGGCGGCGTTCGACGCCGCCGCCGAATCCGCCGCCCGCCTCGCCGCCGAGCACCAGGCGGCGACGGCCCGGCAAGTCGAGGCCCGGAAGCGCGAGGCCGAGGCCGCGCGCGCCCTGCAATCCGCCGATGCCGCCCTCGCCTCCGCCGAAGCCGAGATGACCCGCAGCGGCGAGGCCCGCGCCGCGGCGGCGACCGCCAGCGAGACGGCGGCGGGCCGGGCCGAAGCCGCCGAGACGGCGCTCGCGGGAGCGGAGGCCGCCGCCTTCGCCGCCCGCGCCGCCGACACTGCCGCCCAGTCCGCCCGCGCCGCGGCCGAGGGCGCGCTCAAGGCGCTGGCGGCCGAGACCGCCGGCCTCGAACGGTCGCTCGCCCGCCCGAAGGGCGCGGCCTCGCCGGTCATCGACGCGCTGCGGGTCGCGCCCGGCTGCGAGGCGGCGCTCGGCGCGGCGCTGGCGGACGACCTCGCCCAGCCCGCCGTCGGCGCCGCGGCCGCCACTGGCTGGCTCGCCCTCGACGCGCTGGAGCCGGCGCCCCTGCCCGAAGGCGCGGCGCCGCTCGCCGCCCACGTCTCGGCCCCGCCCGAGCTGGCGCGTCGTCTCGCCGCCATCGGCCTCGTCGACCGCGCCGACGGTCCCCGCCTGCAAGCCCTCCTCGCCCCCGGTCAGCGCCTCGTCAGCCGCGAGGGCGACCTCTGGCGCTGGGACGGGCTCCGTCTCGCCGCCGGGGCCGCCTCCGGGGCCGCCGCGGAGCGCCTGCGCCAGCAGAACCGCCTGGCCGAGCTGCGCCGCCAGCTTGCCGAGGCCGAGGCCGCCGCCGCCGGCGCCGCGCAGACCGCCGCCGCCGCCGCCGCCGACCTGTCGCGGACCGCGACGGCCGAGCAGTCGGCCCGGGCCGCCCGCCGCGCCGCCGAGACGGCGCTCGCCGAGGCCACCCGCGCGCTGACCCGCGCCGAGGCCGCCGCCGAGCAGGCGCGCGCCCGCGCCGAAGGGCTTCGCTCCGGCCGCCGCCGTCGCGCGGAGGAGGCCGAGGCGGCGGCGCAGGCCCGGGCTGCGACGGACCGCGCCTGCGCCGAACTGGCCGACCCGTCGGAGGCGCGGGGCCGGGTCGACGCCGAGCGGCTCAAGGTCGAGGCCGCCCGCATCGCCATGATGACCCGACGCGCCGCCGCCGAGGAGCTCGACCGCGCCGGGGCCGCCCGGGCGAAGCGCCTGACCGACATCGCCCGCGAGACCGAGGGCTGGCGCACCCGCCGCGCCAATGCCGCCGACCGCCTCGCGACGCTCGACCGCCGCGCCGCCGAGACCGGCGCGGCGCTCGCCACCGCGCGCGAGGAGCCGGGGGCGCTAGCGGTCCGCCGCGCCGGCATCGCCGAGACGCTCGCCGACGCAGAGGCGCGCCGCCGCCGCGCGTCCGACACGCTGGCGCTGGCCGAGACGGCGCTCAAGGAGCGCGACGCCGCGCTTCGCGCCGCCGAGAAGGCCGCCGCCGAGGCCGGCGCGGCCCGCGCCCGCGCCGAGGCCGTCGCCGAAGCCGCCGAGACCCGCGCCGTCGCCGCGGTCGATCGGGTACGGGCCGAGGCGGAAGTCGAGCCCGCCGACCTGCTCGCCCGCTTCCAGGCCGACCCCGACCGCGTCCCCGCCGCCGCCGATCTCGACGCGGAGGCCCAGCGCCTGCGGCGCGCCCGCGACGGTCTCGGCGCCGTGAACCTCCGCGCCGAGGAGGACGCCCGCGCCGTGCAGACCGAGTTCGACACGCTGTCCGCGGAGCGCACCGAGATCGAGGAGGCGATCCGCAAGCTCCGGCAGGGCATCGCCAATCTCAACCGCGAGGGACGCGGACGTCTCCTCGCGGCGTTCGAGGAGGTGAACCGCAACTTCGCCATCCTCTTCAAGCGCCTGTTCGGCGGCGGCGAGGCCACGCTGACGCTGGTCGAATCGGACGATCCGCTGGAGGCGGGGCTGGAGATCATGTGCCAGCCTCCGGGCAAGAAGCTCGCGACTCTCTCGCTCCTGTCGGGCGGCGAGCAGACTCTGACGGCGCTGTCGCTGATCTTCGCGGTCTTTCTGGCCAACCCCTCGCCGATCTGCGTGCTCGACGAGGTGGACGCGCCCCTTGACGACGCCAATGTCGGCCGCTTCTGCGACATGATGGACGAGATGACCGGACGCACCGCGACGCGCTTCCTCGTCATCACCCACCACGCCGTCACCATGTCGCGCATGGACCGCCTGTTCGGCGTCACCATGGCCGAACCCGGCGTCAGCCAGCTCGTCTCCGTCGACCTCGCGGGCGCGGAACGGCTGGTGGACACGGCGGCCTGAGCGCCTCGGGCCGGCGACGGTCCGGCGAAATCAACGGCTTGGCCGATGCCGGAAGGCGGACGCAGGCGGCGGCGCCTCTCTCACGGGGCTGGCCCACCGACTGCGGCCGGCTATATAGGAGGAACCACGACGCGCGCCCGGGAGTTTCCGAGGCGCACAGCAGCGAGGAAACGACATGGCCTTCGAGCTTCCCGATCTCCCCTACCCGCACGACGCGCTGGCTGCCTCGGGCATGTCCCGGGAGACCCTAGAGTTCCACCACGACATCCACCACAAGGCCTATGTCGACAACGGCAACAAGCTGATCGCCGGCACCGAGTGGGAGGGCAAGCCGGTCGAGGAGGTCATCCGCGGCACCTACCAGAAGGGCGCGATCGCCCAGAACGGCATCTTCAACAACGCCTCCCAGCACTGGAACCACTGCCAGTTCTGGGAATGGATGACCCCGAAGCCGACCGCGATGCCCGGCGCGCTGGAAAAGGCGCTGACCGGGAGCTTCGGCTCGGTCGACAAGTTCAAGGAGGAGTTCGCCGCCGCGGGCGCCGGCCAGTTCGGCTCCGGCTGGGCCTGGCTCGTCAAGGAGGGCGGCGCGCTCAAGGTGACCAAGACCGAAAACGGCGTGAACCCGCTCTGCTTCGGCCAGACCGCGCTTCTCGGCGTCGACGTCTGGGAGCACTCCTACTACATCGACTTCCGCAACAAGCGGCCCGCCTACCTCACCAACTTCCTCGACAAGCTGGTGAACTGGGAAGCGGTCGCCGCCGGTCTCTGACGCGCCTCCGGGGCGGGGCCGCCGGTCCCGCCCTCACTGCGCCCATTCCCGGTCGCCGGTGAAGACGATGGTCAGCCAGCGATCCGTCTCCGCGCCGCCGATCATCCCGCCGACCTCGTCCCGGATCGCGTCCCAGTACTCGATGGGCCGCGCCGGCCCGTTCGCCGGCACGATGAAATAGAGCTCGATCAGCCGCGCCCGCCCCACCCGCGCCGCATAGGCGCGGTGGGCGGCGAGCCCGTGGCGCGCGACGACCGTTCGGGCGACCTCGTCGATCTGCGCCATCAGCGCCGGCGGCGTCACCAGCAGGATGTCCGCCAGCGCCCGGCGCAGGATCGACACCGGAATGGGGATGATCACGAGGCAGACCAGAGCCAGCGCCGCCGGATCGACGTAAGGCCCGATCCAGGCCCAATCCGTGCCCTCCGCCGCCAGGCCGATACAGAAAGCCGCGAGCAGCGCCGCGCTGATCCCCCCCGACATCGCCCAGGATCGGATGTCGAGCGCCACCAGCGCCGATCGGATCCGCCGGTTCGCCCGCGTCTCCAGCACGGCCATGACCGCACAGACCGCAGCCACCGCCGCCGCATAGGCGACCGCCCAGCCGAATTCCACCTCCCGCCCGCCGAGGAGGAGGCTGCCGACGGCGTTGACGAGCGCATAGACCGAGACCCCGATCAGCAGCGTCCCGTTCAGCGCGAGCACCATCGGCTCCAGGTGCCAGACCCCCATGGAGAACCGCTCCCTCAGCCGATCCGAACCGGGCGTGTCGGCCGCGTGGGCGGCGATCAGCCGGGCGACGATCAGGGCGACGCCGCTCATGCCGGCATCGGCCAGGGCGTACATTCCGTCGAAGGTGATCGCATAGGAGCCGGCGAGCAGACCGAACAGGATGCCGAGGCTCGCCACCCCGATCGTCACCAGGATCGAGACGCGCAGAATCCCCTGCTCCGACCGCATTTCGATCCCTCCCCTTGCGCCCCCCGCGATCGGATGGGGCGGCGCAGCTATAGCCGGCCTCGCCGCCCGAGGCGAGCGCGCGGCCCGCCCCCGCCGGGGCTGTCCCAAACGTGACGATGGCCCTGCCGCGTCCGCGTGCTATATTCAGGGACAGGGAGGCCGCGGCCTCGGCGTCGCAGGCCTGCCGACAGAAGTCGGAGGAAGCCATGACCCAGACCATTGGCAATCCGCTCTCCTGGAGCGTGGACGCGATGCGCGGCGCCGGACGCCATGTAGAGGCGGCCGCGGAGGCGCTCGGCAGTCACGACATGACCGCCCCGAGGGTTCGACGCCTGACCTACGCAGACCTCCGGATCGCGCTGCGCAAGGGCGTCGAGGACTTCACCGCCTGCCGCACCGACGTCATGGCCCTGTGCCTGCTCTATCCGATCATCGGTCTCTGCATCGCCTATGT
Source organism: Amaricoccus sp. (assembly GCF_017995835.1). Lineage (GTDB taxonomy): Bacteria > Pseudomonadota > Alphaproteobacteria > Rhodobacterales > Rhodobacteraceae > Amaricoccus. Next base: position 9,964 of record NZ_JAGOID010000066.1, on the reverse strand, counting down.
CGCGCTGCGGGGCGAGTTCCTGCCTATCGCCTTCCCGCTCGTCTCCGGCTTCGCTCTGGTCGGGCCCGCCGCCGCCGTCGGGCTCTACGAGATGAGCCGCCAGCGCGAGCAGGGTCAGCAGCCCACCTGGTCGCACGCCTTCGCCGTAACCCGTTCGCCGGCCTTCGCGGCAATCTTCGCGCTCGCGCTGATGCTCGGCGTGGTGTTCTTTGTCTGGATGCTTGCGGCGCGGGGCATCTACGCCATCACCCTCGGGCCGGAAGCCCCCGCCTCCGCCAGCGCCTTCCTGCGCGACGTCTTCACGACGCCGGCGGGGTGGTCGATGATCGTGCTCGGCGTGGGAACCGGTTTTCTCTTCGCGGCGCTGGTGCTGGCGACGAGCGTGGTGTCGTTTCCGCTGCTTCTCGACCGTCTCGTGGGGCTGCCTGTGGCGGTGGTGACGTCCATCCGCGTCGCCGAGGCCAGTCCCGGCCCGGTCGCCGCCTGGGGGTTGATCGTCGCGGGGTTGCTTGCGCTCGGCTCGATCCCGGCCTTCCTCGGCCTGATCGTGGTCCTGCCGATCCTCGGCCACGCCACCTGGCACCTCTACCGGCGCGCCGTGGTCTGACGCCTACGCCGACGGGTTCGGACGAGCTGCTCGACCTCGAACGCAGCCGACGGGACGACGCGATGTGTCGGGCCGGTCAGCCCTTCCTGAGGACGCGCCGGCCGAGCAGTTCGGCGATCTGCACGGCGTTGAGCGCCGCGCCCTTGCGCAGGTTGTCGGAGACGACCCAGAGGTTCAGGCCGTTCTCGACGGTCGAATCCTGCCGGATGCGGCTGACATAGGTGGCGTATTCGCCCACGCACTCGACCGGGGTGACGTACCCGCCGGGCTCGCGCTTGTCGACGACGAGCACGCCCGGGGCCTCCCGCAGGATCTCGCGGGCCTCCTCCTCGTCGAGGAAGTCCTCGGTCTCGACGTTCACCGCCTCGGAATGGCCGACGAAGACCGGCACCCGAACGCAGGTCGCGGTGACCTTGATCGAGGGGTCCATGATCTTCTTGGTCTCGGCGACCATCTTCCATTCCTCCTTGGTCGAGCCGTCCTCCATGAAGACGTCGATATGGGGAATGACGTTGAAGGCGATCTGCTTCGGGTAGACCTTGGGCTCGACCTCCTGGCCGGGCACGTAGATGCCCTTGGTCTGGTTCCAGAGCTCGTCCATCGCCTCCTTGCCGGTGCCGGAGACGGACTGGTAGGTCGAGACGACGACGCGGGTGATGCGCGCCCGGTCGTGGATCGGCTTCAGCGCCACCACCATCTGCGCGGTCGAGCAGTTGGGGTTGGCGATGATGTTCTTGCGGGAATAGCCCGCGATCGCGTCCGGGTTCACCTCGGGCACGATCAGCGGCACCTCGGGGTCGTAGCGATAGAGCGACGAGTTGTCGATCACGACGCAGCCAGCCTTGGCGGCGACGGGCGCGTACTTCTTCGTCGCGTCCGAGCCGATCGCGAAGAAGGCGATGTCCCAGCCGGCGAAGTCGAAGGTGTCGAGGTCCTGGGTCTTCAGTGTCCTGTCGCCGAAGGAACACTCGCTGCCCAGCGACTTGCGCGAGGCGAGGGCCACGATCTCGTCGACGGGAAATTCCCGCTCGGCGAGGATGTTGAGCATTTCCCGGCCCACGTTGCCCGTGGCGCCGACGACGGCGACGCGATAACCCATCGCTTCTCTCCAGATGAACGCGCGCCGTTTGCCGCTTTTCGCGGCGAATGTAAACGCCCCGTGGTATCCTTTCGGCCGGGCGCCCGATACGTTCCGGTGACCGGCACGCGTGAAGGGACGACCTGACTTGCACAAGCTTGACGAGAGCCTCCTGTCGCCACTGCCGCCCTTCTCGCGCCTGTCGCCGGCCGAGATCCGCGAAATTCTCGATGAGGCGACGCCGGGCCGCTACCCGGAGGGGACGGCCGTCTTCGGCGAAGGGCTGCCGGCGGAACGCTTCTTCCTCCTCCTCGACGGCTTCATCCGCGTGGTGCGGACCACGCGCGAAGGCGATCAGGTGATCGCGCTCCACATCCCGCCGGGACAGCTCTTCGGCATCGCGCCGGCGCTCGGCCGCGACACCTACCCGGCGACGGCGGTCGCCGCATCCGAATCCATCGCGCTCGGCTGGCCGATCCGGCTCTGGTTCGAGTTCGCGAAGTACGACGGGTTCTCGACCGAAACGTACCGGACAGTCGGCGCCCGGCTCGGCGAGATCCACGCGCGGGTGACGGAACTCGCGACGCAGGCGGTCGAACAGCGAGTCGCCTCGGCGCTGCTGCGCATGGCCAACCAGTCGGGGCGCAAGACCGAAGCCGGGATCGAGATCGTCTTCCCGATCACCCGCAGCGACATCGCCGACATGACCGGCACGACGGTGCACACGGTCAGTCGCCTTCTCTCGGCGTGGGAGCGCGCCGGAATCGTCGCGAGCGCGCGGCGGCGCGTCGTGGTGACGGCGCCGCACCGGCTCGTCGTGCTGAGCGGCGCGGCGAAGTAGTGGGCCCCCGACCTCCCCCGAGCCCCGTCCTCGCTTGCCGAAGCGCGACGCGCGCATGCGCACGATCATTGCACTTGCGCAACGACCGGAGCCGCCGTCCGCGCGAAGTGGCGCTCACGTGCCCGTGAGAGAGGAACGCCGCCGTGTCCTGTCGGCGCCGCGGCATCTGAGGAGGAAGCACCATGTCTCAAGCAAGGAAGCGGCCGCCGACGGGGCGTCCGCCGACCGAGCGGCAAGGCGTCCGCACGACGCTCCTGGCCCTGTGCGTTCTGATGCTCGCCGCCATCGTCTGGCCGTTCGCCGTGGCGGCCCAGGAGCACGGTCACGCAACCACCCCGGCCGCTGGCGAGGCTACCCCGGCCGCTGACGAGGCGACGCCGGCCACCGCCCAGCCCGGCGTCAGCTATCACGCGCCGCTCACCTACACGCTGCGCACCGGCATCGCCGAGGGCCGCATGGTCTACCTCGGAGTCGGCGGCACGATCGACGGCATGGTGAACCCCACGATCACCGTCTACGAGGGCGAGCTCGTCCAGATCAACCTGATCAACGGCGAGGGCGCCGAGCACGACGTCTTCATCGACCAGTACAACGTCCGCTCGTCGAAGGTGATCGGCAGGAACGCCTCCTCGACCTTCTCCTTCCTGGCGAACAAGCCGGGCGAGTTCGCCTATTTCTGCACCATCGCCGGCCACCGGCAGGCGGGCATGGAGGGGCTGATCCAGGTCATCGCCGGCTCGCGCGAGGACGCCGCCTCCGACGCGGCCGACATCGTGCGCGACCCCGGCGACCTGCCCTCGCCCATCGGGCCGCGCCAGCCGGAGGTGGTCAAGGTTCTGCTCGAGACCATCGAACTGGAGGGCAAGCTCGACAACGGCACGACCTACGAGTACTGGACCTTCAACGGCAAGGTTCCGGGTCCGCTGCTCCGCGTCCGCGTCGGCGACACCGTCGAGGTGACGCTCAAGAACCCGGCGGACAGCGTGATGATGCATTCCGTCGACTTCCACGCCGCGACTGGCCCCGGCGGCGGCGCCCACGCCACCCAGACCGAGCCGGGGGCGGAATACGTCGTCACCTTCAAGGCGCTCAAGCCCGGCGTCTACGTCTATCACTGCGCCACGCCGAGCGTCGCTCACCACATCACCAACGGCATGTACGGCCTGATCGTGGTCGAGCCCGAGGGCGGTCTGCCGCAGGTGGACAGGGAGTTCTACGTGATGCAGGGCGAGCTCTACACCGTCGATCCCTTCGGAACGCATGGCTTGATGGAGATGGACTACGACAAGCTGATCTCGGAGAATCCGGAATACTTCATCTTCAACGGCGCGGTGGAGGCCCTTACCAAGCGGCATCCGCTCTACGCCAACGTCGGTGAGACCGTCCGCATCTACTTCGGCGTCGGTGGTCCGAACTTCACCTCCTCGTTCCACGTGATCGGAGAGATCTTCGACAACGTCTACCCGTTCGCGAGCATCACCTCGCCGCCGCTGACCAACGTGCAGACGATCACGGTGCCGCCGGGCGGCGCGACGGTCGCCGACTTCAAGATCGACCGTGCGGGAACCTACGTCCTCGTCGACCACGCGCTTTCGCGCGCCGAGCGCGGCCTCGCGGGTTACCTGGTCGTCGAAGGCCCCGAGAACGACGAGATCATGCACACCGGCACGGCCGAGCAGGGCCCCAGGAACTGAGCCGTCCGACCGAAGCGAGAAGGCCCGGCGCGCTTGCGCCGGGCCTTCTTGCTTCCCGCCGGCGGTTCATGCGGCTCCCGTAGAGGCGGCTCGCGTCAACCGCCCGCAAGGAATTGGCAATCCCGGTTCCAACCGGGAGTTTTCCCTGCGTCTCCAAAGGGATGATCGTCGCGCCGAGGCACGGACCGATCCCGCCGGAAGTCCTGTCAGGAGTCGGTTTCGCCCTTCGCGGCCGCCCGGAGCTCGGCCCGGAAGGCGGATTCGTCGAGCCGGTACTCAAGGCAGGCGTCGACCACCGTATGGAAGGGCGCGATCGGACAACCGACGCAGGCCATGCGCCGCCGAAGGAACGGCTCCGCCGCGGCGGGCCAGGCACGGAAGAGTTCCGCGAGCGGCAGGTCCGGATCGTCGATGTCGACGGACATGAGTGTCTCCTGGCATCCGCCGCAGCCTGCGCCGCCTGATCCCTGCCTTCTTTGCGCTTCCACAACGTTTTGCGCCCACGCGGGCGGTAGGGCCGAAGGACACCCACTACGGCAAGGAAGGGGACGCATGTCCGAGATCCTCACCAAGGCACGGGCGCGCAACGTCTTCTACGGCGGCTCACTGTTCTTCGCCGGCGTGTTCGCGCTGATGACCTGGCACAGCCACCACTACATCGTCACCAAGTCGACGGCCGCCCTTCCCCTGACGCCCGAGGTCGCGCTCGGCAAGCATGTCTGGGAGCGCAACAGCTGCATCAACTGCCACACGCTGCACGGCGAGGGCGCCTATTTCGCGCCCGAGCTCGGCAACGTGACGACGCGCTGGGGCGTCTATGACGACCCCGAGACGGCCTTCGAGGTGATGAAGGGCTGGCTCGAATCGCAGCCCTCCGGCGTCGAGGGTCGCCGGCAGATGCCCAACTTCGCGCTCTCCGACGAGGAGATCCGCGCGCTGTCGGAGTTCCTCCGCTGGGCGGACCACAACGACACGCAGAACTGGCCGCCGAACGACGCGGGCTGAGAGGGAAGAGATGAAGTACCAGTCCCAGAGAGTCGCGCTCGCCTACTTCTACGTGGCGATGGCGCTGTTCGCGATCCAGGTGCTCGGCGGGCTCCTCGCCGGTTGGATCTACGTCTCGCCCAACACGCTCAGCGAGATCCTGCCCTTCAACATCGTGCGGATGATCCACACCAACGCGCTGGTCGTCTGGCTGTTGCTCGGGTTCTTCGGAGGAACCTACTACCTGCTGCCGGAGGAGGCCGAGCGCGAGCTGTTCTCGGTGAAGCTCGCCTATCTCCAGCTCGCCATCCTCGTCGTCGGCACGCTGGGCGCGGTCGGAAGCTATCTCGTCGGCATCCACGGCGGCCGCGAGTTCCTCGAGCAGCCCCTGTGGGTGAAGTTCGGCATCCTCGTCGCGGCGCTGATCTTCCTCGCCAACGTCTCGCTGACCGCGCTGGCGGGCCGCAAGACCGCGATCACCAACATCCTGCTGCTCGGGCTGTGGCTCCTGTCGCTGCTCTGGATCTTCGCCTTCATCAACCCCGACAACCTGGCGCTCGACAAGATGTACTGGTGGTTCGTCGTCCATCTCTGGGTCGAAGCGACCTGGGAGCTGGTGATGGCGGCGATCCTCGGCTACCTGATGCTGAAGCTCACCGGCGTCGATCGCGAGGTGATCGAGAAATGGCTCTACGTCATCGTCTCGACGGCGCTGTTCTCCGGCATCCTCGGCACCGGGCACCACTATCTCTGGATCGGCACGCCGAGCTACTGGCAGTGGACGGGCTCGATCTTCTCGGCCTTCGAGGTGGCGCCGTTCTTCGCGATGATGAGCTTCGCCTTCATCATGGTCTGGAAGGGGCGCAAGAACCATCCGAACAAGGCGGCGCTGCTCTGGTCGCTCGGCTGCTCGGTGGTCGCCTTCTTCGGGGCCGGGGTCTGGGGCTTCCTGCACACCTTCCACGGGGTGAACTACTACACCCACGGCACCCAGGTGACGGCCGCGCACGGGCATCTCGCCTTCTTCGGCGCCTATGTGATGCTGAACCTCGCGATGATCACCTATGCGATGCCGGTTCTGCGCGGCCGCGAGCCCTACAACCAGGTGCTCAACATGGCCTCGTTCTGGCTGATGACGAGCGGCATGGCGTTCATGACCTTCACGCTCACCTTCGCCGGCATCCTGCAAACCCATCTTCAGAGGGTGCTGGGCATGTTCTACATGGAGGTGCAGGACCAGCTCGTGCTCTTCTACGTCATGCGCTTCGGCGCCGGCCTCGCGGTGGTGATCGGCGCGCTGCTCTTCATCTACAGCCAGCTCGTCGTGCGGCGCGAGGTCGTCACGCCCGGCCCGGTCGCCGTGCCAGGGGAATGACGATGAACGCCCATGCCGCCCTCGCCGTCGCGACGCCCTACTACCACCCCGTCGCCGATGAATGCGCCGTGTTCGAGGCGGCGCACCGGCATGGCCTTCCGCTGCTGCTCAAGGGACCGACGGGCTGCGGCAAGACCCGCTTCGTGGAACACATGGCGGCCCGCCTCGGGTTGCCGCTTCATACCGTGGCCTGCCACGACGACCTTTCGGCGGCCGACCTGATCGGCCGCCATCTCCTCAAGGGCGGCGAGACCGAATGGGTCGACGGCCCGCTCACCCGCGCCGTGCGCGAGGGTGGGATCTGCTACCTCGACGAGGTGGTGGAGGCGCGCAAGGACGTGACGGTGGTGCTGCACCCCCTCACCGACGACCGGCGCCGCCTCGTCATCGACCGGACCGGCGAGGAGCTGGCGGCGCCGGCGTCCTTCATGCTGGTGGCGAGCTACAACCCCGGCTACCAGTCGATCCTGAAGAAGCTGAAGCCCTCGACCCGCCAGCGATTCGTCTCCATCGGCTTCGACTTCCCCGATCCCGTCACCGAGACCGCCGTCCTCGCCGCCGAGACCGGCCTCGACGACGGCCGCGCCGGGGCGCTGGTGCGGCTCGCCGGGCACATCCGCAAGCTCTCCGGCATGGACCTGGAGGAAGGCGTCTCGACCCGGCTGCTCGTCTATGCCGGCACGCTGATCGCCGGCGGCATGACGGTGGACCGCGCGCTGGAGGTGGCGATCATCGCGCCGCTCAGCGACGAGCCGGACGTCCAGCAGGCGCTCCGCGACCTCGCCGCCTCCGTCTACGGCTAGGAGATGCTCAACCCGCTCGACCTGCTGGAGCCCGAGGAGACGGTCGGCAACCTCTGGCACGACTGGGCGGGCCGCGACGGCGCGGGCCCCGGCCCGGGCGCCGTCGCCTTCGAGACGATGCGTCCGAGCGTGACCATCCTCTTTCGCGCGCTCGGCGGCTCGGCCGCGGCGGAGATCGTCCCGGCCCCGTCGAGCGTCCCCGGCCACCGTCGCCCGGCCGGGATCGCGGCGCGGCGCGAGACGGCCCATGTCGCCGACTTCTCCGGCGAGCGCCTCCGCCTGCCGCCGGCGATCGACGCCTTCCCGACCCGCGATCTCAACCGGGCCGCCTGGCTCTGGCTCGCCGCGCTCGCGGCATGCGTCGTGCTGCCCGCGCCCCACGACGATCCGCTGCGGGCCGACCTTGCCGAGATCGCCGCCCTCGCCGCGGCAAGCGGCGCCGTCCTCGCCCGCTGTCCGGGCCTGCGCGACGCTCATGCCGCGATGGCCGCCCATATCGCCGGCGCCCGTCGCCGTCCCCGCCTCCCGGCCGCCGAGGCGGCGGTCGAGCGCGCCGTCCTCGCCGCGCTCACCGGTCCCGGCCCGGTTCCCGCATCCGTCGCGGGGCGCGCGCCGAGCGGCTACCGGACCTGGGAGGCCGCGCCGATGCTGCTGCGCCTCTGCCAGCCCGGCAGCGCGCGCGCGCCGACGGAGGCGCAGGACGCCCCCGCGCCGAGCCTGCCGACGACGACGCGCAAGACCGGCAAGCGCGAGGACCGGGATCAGGCGAACCGCAAGGACAGCTTCATCGTTCACCGCTTCGAGGCGATCATGTCCTGGGCGGAGAGCCTGAACCTCAACCGCACCACCGACGACGATGACGCCGAGAACGCGCAGAAAGCCGCGGAGGATCAGGACCACATCACCCTGTCGGATCATGTGCGCCGCGCCGCCGCGCGGCTGCGCCTGTCGCTCGACCTCGCGCCGCAGGACGCCGACCATGAGCGGCTGTCGGCGCGATTCGCCTATCCCGAGTGGAACCACCGCGCCCGGGCGCTGATGCCCGATCATGTCCGGGTGCTGGAGGCCGAGGGAACGCCGGGGACCGACTTCACGCCGGACGCCCGCCTCGTCGCCCGCGTCCGGCGGCAGTTCGAGCCGCTGCATCCCCGCCGCGTGCGCCTCTCGCGCCAGCTCGACGGCGCCGATCTCGACCTCGACGCCGCGGTGGCGAGCCGGGTCGCGATCAGCGCCGGCGCGACGGGCTCGGATCGGGTTTGGCAGGCGTCGCGGATGGTCGCGCGCGACCTCTCGGTCGCCTTTCTCATGGACTGCTCGCGCTCGACCGAAGCGGCGGTCGGCGAGACCAGCGTGATCGACACCGCGCGTCAGGCTCTCGCCGCGCTCGCTGGCGGCGTCGAGGACGCCGGCGACCGGCTCGGGATCTGGGGCTTCTCCTCGCTGCGCCGCGACCGGGTGTTCCTGACCCGCGCCAAGGCCTTCGACGAGCCCATGTCGCCGGCGGTGACGGCGCGGATCGGCGGCTTCCGGCCCGGCCACTACACCCGCCTCGGCGCCGCCATCCGCCACGCCTCTGCCATGCTGGCGGAGGAGAGCGCCGCCCGGCGGCTGCTCCTCGTCCTGACGGACGGCAAGCCGAACGACCTCGACCACTACGAGGGCGTCCACGGGATCGAGGACAGCCGCATGGCGGTCCGCGAGGCCCGCGCGCTCGGCCAGTCGGTCCACGGCGTCATCGTGGACATCGACGGGCAGGACTGGTTCGCGCGGATCTTCGGCCGCGGCGGCTTCACCCTGCTGCCGCATCCCGGCCGCCTGCCTCGGGCGCTGCCCGAGATCTACCAGACCCTGACGATGGAGACCTGACCCATGCGCCGCCTAATAGCCCTCTTCGCCCTCGTCCCGGCGCCGGTTCTCGCCGAGGCCTTCGAGCGCCCGATCCCGCAGGGAGAGACCGGCGTCGCCGCCGTTTCCTACGCCGTCGCCGCGCTCGCCCTGATCGTCACGCTCGGAACCGCGCAATGGCTGGTCCGCCGCCGATGAAACCCGGCTGGCAGCTCGTCGCCGCCATCTACCCCTTCGCCGCCGGCGCCGCGGCGGTGAACCTGTTCTTCCTGTCGCTCATCCTCAGCTGGGTGGGCGCGCCGGTGCTGACGCCGGGCCTCTCCGTTCTCGGCGGGCTCGTTCTCGGCCTGCCCGCCGCCTGGGCCTTCGCCCGGCATGTCCGGCGCCTGATGGCCCGGGCGGCCGACGCGCCGGAAGCTTGACCTCGCGCAACGACCCCGGCGAAGCGCCGCGCCACAAGCGCGGGATGCAGGATCTCGCCCGCCTCGCCGAACTCGGCCTCTTCGACACGCGCGTGCCCCGGTACACGAGCTACCCGACCGCGCCGAACTTCTCGCCCCTCGTCGGCGCAGCCGCGCAGGCGAAGTGGCTCGCCGAAGTCGATCCGGCGATCCCGGTTTCCGTCTACGTCCACATCCCCTTCTGCGAGCGCCTGTGCTGGTACTGCGCCTGCGCCACCCAGGGGACCAAGACCCTCGCGCCGGTCGCGGCCTACGTCGACGCGCTCGAGGCCGAGC
>NZ_JAGOID010000164.1 GCF_017995835.1 Amaricoccus sp. | reverse complement strand
GCGACGCCCAGGCCGCCGATGACGACGTGCGCGACCGCCCCGGTGACGATGCCGGCGATCGACGCGAGGCCCGCACGCCGCCCGCCGCCGAGGGTGCAGCCGAGCACGCAGGCCATGTCGAGACCGGGCAGGAGAATGATGCCGAAGACCAGGCCGAAGTAGACCCAGAGATGCGCAGCGGGTGTCATGGGCGCGCTCCGCTCACTGCTTCCGGCGCGTCCAGTCCATCACCCAGCTCTCCTGCCAGCTCTTGCCGTCGTCCTTCGAACTGGCCTGATACCAGCGGCAGGAGGTGGGCGTGATCTTGTCCCAACAGCCGCGGATGATGAGGGGCTTCCCGCTGCCGTCGACGTCGTCGCCGTCCCAGGTACCGACGCCGTTGGTGAAGCTCCCCCAGGCGGGCTCGGAACCCAGCACGCCGCTCTGGCTGTTGACCCAGAAATCGGCCCAGAGCTTGCGGTTCACATCGAGAAGCCGGAGGCCCATGCCGCTGAAGTTGCGCTCCGGGATGCGCAGCTCTTCGATGCTCGCAATGCCGCCGAGGATGCCGACGACGGTCGCCTCGCCGGTGAAGAGATCCCACTTCTTGTTCTTCCACTGCCGATGCTTGATCGTCCACTCGCCGGTCAGGAAGTCGAAGTCGCCGGACTTGCCGGTGGCCGCCGGCGGCACCGCCGCCGCCCGCGCTCCGCCGGCCAGACCGAGGGCGCTGCCGACCGCGAGACCGGCGGCCAGCTGCAGAAGGGTCCTGCGCTCGAGATTCGAAGCGACGTTGTCCATGAGATCTCCCTTTCGTCGTGATCGCGGGACCGATTCCCGCGGGAGAAAGGCTAGAGCGCGTAGAGGACAGTTTCCGCCCTATTGGCTGATACCCTTTCCGGGTGGGCTCCCCGACCAATCGGATTCTCGCCGTCCTCGAGCTGCTGCAGGCGCACGGGCAGCTCGCGGGCACCGAGATCGCCCGCCGCCTGGGCGTCGACCGCCGCACGGTGCGGCGCTACATCGTGGCGCTCGAGGAGATGGGCATCCCGGTGACCGCCGAGCGCGGCGCCGGCGGCGGCTACGCCCTGGTAGCGGGCTTCAAGCTGCCGCCGATGCTGTTTACCGACGACGAGGCGCTGGCGCTCTCGCTCGGCCTGCACGCGGCGAGCGCCCTCGGCCTGGGTGACCCCGGCGGTCATTCAGCGGGACTCGCCAGCGCCCGTTCGAAGCTCGAGCGGGTGATGCCGGCCGATCTCAAACGCCGCCTGCGCGCCGCCGACGAAACGATGCAGCTCGATCTGCCGGCCTCCGGCCCGCCGGCGGAGAGCCAAGTGCTCGCGACGCTCTCCGCCGCGGCACAGGCGCAGCGCACGGTGCACGTCACCTACGAAGCCGCCGACAAGAGCCGCACCGCACGCGATCTCGACCCCTACGGCTTGGCCTTCCGCGGCGGCTGCTGGTACGTCGTCGGCCACTGCCACTTGAGGAAAGGCCCGCGCACCTTCCGCGTCGACCGCATCGCGACCACCACCCGCACCACGCGCACCTTCGAGCGCCCGGCGAACTTCGACACCCTCGCCGCGATCTCGACCGCGATCGCCACCCTGCCGCGCGCCCACCAGGCCGAGGTGCTCCTGCACACCGACCTCGCGACGGCGAAGAAGCAGATCTTCGCCACCTTGGGCACGCTCGAGGAAGTCGAAGGCGGCGTCCTCCTCCACTCCCAGACCGACGACCTCCCCTGGCTCGCCCGCGAGCTCGCGCGGCTGCCGTTCGGCTTTGCGGTGCGCCAGCCCGACGCCTTGCGCGCGGCCATCCACACTCATTCCGAACGTCTGCGCCGAGCAGCGGCTCCGCCGCGTCGACCGCGCCAACGCCCCTCTCTGTGAAGGTTGGAGGCGCGAGGCGAGCGCCGGCCAACTTGAACCGGCGGCCCGGTTCGCGATACAAACGACCGGACACATTCAGTCCGCCAGCAGCACTTTCGTCGCCGGCCCGGGGAACGCACCGAAGCCGGTCCCGAACCGCAGCACTTGGAGGTTCGCATGCAGTGGTTCTATCTGGATCGAGGCGCCAGGGTCGGCCCGATCGACGATGCTGAGCTCGAGCGCCTGATCGCCGCGCAGACGATTTCTGGAGAGACCCTCGTCTGGCATGAAGGCCTGAGCGACTGGCAGAGCTATGCCTCCCTCGGCGCCGCCCCGGCCACCGGCGACGTCGGCTCGTGCTCGCAATGCGGGCGGCCGTTTCTCCCGTCGGAGATGGTGCAGTTCGGCCCGCGCTGGGTCTGTGCCGACTGCAAGCCGAGCTTCCTGCAGCGCGTGCGCGAGGGAGCCACGATCGCCGGCCAGAAGAACTTCGGCGGATTCTGGGTTCGCGCCGCGGCGCGCCTGATCGACGGCCTGCTGATGTTCGCCGTCAACATGCTGCTCTCCATGCCGGTGATCTTTTCTTCGATGAACCTCAAGAACCTGGGCCCCCAGGAGACGCCGCCGCCGCAGTTCTTCGTCGTCACCTGCTTGAGCTACCTCCTGATGTTCGCGGTCCAGGCGTTCTACGAGATCTACTTCATCGTTCGCAAGGGAGCGACGCCGGGCAAGATGGTCCTCAAACTCCGTGTCGAGCGCGCCGACGGCTCGCGACTCACGGTCGGCCGCGCCACCGGACGCTACTTCGCCACCATGCTGAACGGCTTCACGCTGGGAATCGGATACATCGTCGCCGCTTTCGACGTCGAGAAGCGGGCTCTGCACGACCACATCTGCGATACCCGGGTCATTCGTAGTTGAGCCTCGCCTGCAGCGGCTGCAGCAGTCCGCTCCCCGTCGCAGCCCTTGCGGCACGCGAGTGGGAGTGCGCGAGCTGCGCCGCGAAGCTGGAGCTCCGGATCTTCCCGGCGCTGTGGGAGGCAGCGGCGCCCGCCGACCCGGGACGAGCGCTCTCCTCGGACAGCGACGCGGCCTGTTTCTTCCACGCCGCCAAGCGAGCCGACGTCGCCTGCGACGCCTGTGGCCGATTCATCTGCTCCCTCTGCGCGGTGGAGTTCGCTGGAGACTCTTATTGCCCGGCCTGCTTCGAGTCGGGAAAGCGCCGCGAAGGCGCTCCCAGCCTGGAAACCCACCGCACACTGTGGGACCGCGTCGCGTTGGCGGTGGCGGTGCTGCCGATGTTGATCTTCTACGTCACGCTGGTGACCGCTCCGGTCGCGATCTTCCTCGCGATACGCCACTGGAAATCTCCCGGCAGCCTGCTGGGGCGCTCGCGCTGGCGGTTCGTCGTGGCGATCGTTCTCGGCAGCCTCCAGCTTCTGGGCATGGCGGCGCTGATCGTCGGCCTCTTCTTCGCGTTGTCCAGCGTGAAAAAGCCGTGAGCTACCGGCGCCTCCCCGGGCGTTCCTGGGGGCTCCTCGGGCGGACCTCGCTCTGGCAGGGGAGCGACCACTTCCTCCACGTGCAGTCGCGCGGCTACAGCGAGACCTACCGCCGGTTCTACTTCCGCGAGATCCAGGCGGTGATCCTCCGTCGCACTTCGCGCAGCCGGAACTGGTCGCTGGCTCTGCTCGGCCTCTGCCTGACGCTCTTCGCCGCCGCCGCGCTGGGGACCAGCCCGGGCACGCTCTTCTGGGCCATCCTGGGAATCCCGTTCGCGATCGGCCTGCTCGTCCACGCGCTCCGCGGCCCCTCCTGTACCGTTCATCTGCGGACCGCCATCGAATCCTCGCACCTCTCCGCCCTCTCCCGGGTCCGGCCGGCCGAACGTTCGCTGGCACGGATTTCGACCCTGGTCGAAACCGAGCAGGGCGCCTTGTCGCTTCAGGAGATCGCGCTCCGCGGCGAGACCGGACCGACCACCGCAGCGCCGATCGAACCCCCGCCGCAGGTGACTGGGTTCCCATCCTCCGCAACCGCACCGCCTCCCCTGCCCGACGGGCGCCCGCTGCGGCGGCACTTCGCGCTCTTCGTGCTTCTGTTGGTTGACGCGGTGCTTTCCGCGGGCCAGGTCTGGGCGCCCGGGCAGCTCCTCGGCGCCGCTGCGATCGCGCTCGGCCTGGCCCAGCTCCTGCTCGCGATCTTCGCGCTTGTCGAGGGTCGAAGACGACGCCTCGAAGCGCAGTTGCGGCGGGCGACCCTCGCGGCGCTGGTCTATGTCTGCGCCGCTTTCGTCGCCAGCTGGATCGCCTCCATCGTCATGACCATGAAGGCGGCCGCCGCCGGCACCCTGCGGCCCGGTGCGTTACCCGAACCGATCGTCGTTTCGTGGCTCGCGGCGATCACCATCCCGATCTGTCTCGGTCTGGGCCTCTGGGGCCTCTACCTTCTGCGCCGACGGCGCTCGACGACCTGACTCGATGAGAGACCTCGCTGCCGAGCGCTGTCGGAACCATGCCGACCGTGAGGCCGCCGCCCGCTGCCCCGACTGCCGCCGCCACTTCTGTCGCGAATGCGTCACGGAGCACGAAGGGCGCATGGTCTGCGCGGCGTGCATCGCTTCTCCGCGAACCGCCGAGGTCGCCGCGCCGCGCCGCCGCTTCGCCGGCGCCTTCCGCACCGCCGCGGCGCGAGGCTTGCGAGTCGCGGCAGGCCTGTTCGCGGCCTGGACATCGTTCTATCTTCTGGGCCAGGTCCTCACGCTCTGGCGCGACTCCGGCCACGCGGTTCCCGCGGCGACCGCATCCTCCCCCGGGCCTGCGGAGGCAGCTCCGCCGGCACCAT
>NZ_JAGOID010000163.1 GCF_017995835.1 Amaricoccus sp. | reverse complement strand
ACAGCTACGACGCCATCGTCGACGTCTGCTGCGAAGCCTGGAACGCGCTTCTCGCAACCCCCGAGCGCGTCGCATCAATCACCTCACGCCAGTGGGCGCAGGTCAGCGGATGATGCCGTTGGTATGACTCCCCCAAACATCACCGTTCGGCCCTTGCCGACGGAAAGATTCACAGGCTCTGAGGCGATCGGGACGTCCATCCGGACCGTTTCGCCCCGACCCGTCGCGACGGGTCCGGTCCTTCCGGCCGGATTGCGCAGCGTCCGACCTGCCTCAATGGCGTGGGCCGCCGGGGCCCTTGCCGCCCGGGCCGGGGCGCGGCGGTTCCATCAGGCGGCGCGCGTATTCCGCCCGCGCCTCCGCGTCCATGCGGCCGATCTGCTCGAGCAGCAGCCCCGTGCCGCGCCGGCCGAGCGCGGCCATGATCCCGGTCCCGTCGTCGAGCACGGCCGAGACCGCCGCCGGATCGTAGGGCTCGGCGGTCAGCGCCGCGGCGAGATCCGCGCGCAGTCCGCGCAGCCGCTGGCGCTGGCCCACCCATTCGCCGCGGCTCGCCCGAAGCGAGCGGCCGAGCTCGCCGCGGTACGGCTCCGGCAGCGCGTCGCCGTAGAAGCGCAGACCCGGGTCGCCCCCCGGCCCGTGCGGCCCGGGCGGGCCCTTCAGCGCCAGCCCGGCCATCAGCCCGACGAAGGCGAGGTTGAGGCCGAGCGAGGCGACGAGGAGGACCCGCGTCCAGGGGCGTCGCGGCCGGGGGTCGGGCACGGGGGGCGTGGGCGTCGCTTCGGTCATGCTCATCCCTCCGCCATCGCGAGGTCATAGAAGCCGTCCACCCCGTCGGCCGCATCGACCGTGGCGTCCGTCGTCGCGGCCACGGTCTCGCCCGGCCAGAGCACCGGCTCGACCAGCCCCGCCCCGGCGCCCAGCGCCCCGGCGAACAGGCCGACGCCGAAGCATCCGGCCAGCGCCAGCGTCGCCATACGGCCGACGCCCGGCCGCGCGACGCCACGCGACGCCGCGCGGGGCGCAGGCCGGGCGGGCGGGCGGGCGGGCGGGCGGCGCGCCGCCTCCGCGTCGGCGATGATCGCCGCCATCAGCCGGGGCGGCACGGCTGGCGCATGTTCCCGCGCCGCGTCGAAGAAGTCGGCGAGCGCGCCCTCCTCCTGCCGGAGCGAGGACCGCGGGTCGTGATCATGTGTCGCCATCGTCAAGCTCCAGTTCTCCACGCCGCGGCGCCAGGCGCGCGGCGAGCGCGCGCCGGCCCCGGGCGAGCAGGCTCTCGACCGCCTCGACGCTCACGCCGAGCGCCGCCGCGATCTCCGGGTTGCCCCGTTCCTCGAAGTGACGCAGCACGATCGCCAGCCGCTGCCGCTCCGGCAGCAGGGCGAGCGCCGCGTCGAGCGCCGCCGCCCGGTCCGCCCGCGCCAGCGTGGCGACCGCCGTCGGGCGGTCGTCCGGCGCGTCGTCGGACAGTTCTCCGGTCGGCCGCCGCCGGCGCAGCCGGTCGAGGCAGAGGTTGCTCGCGACCCGGTAGAGCCACGTCCCGACCCCCGCCTCGCCCGGCCGCCAGGCGCTCGCGCCGCGCCAGAGCCGCAGCATCGTCTCCTGCGCCACGTCCTCGGCCTCCGCCGCGTCGCCGAGCATCCGCCGCGCGACCGCGAGCAGCCGCGGCGCGTGCCGCTCCACGAGCGTGCGCGCCGCGACGGCGTCGCCGAGCGCATAGCGCCGGATCAGCTCGTCGTCCGTCAGGGGTTCCGGCGCGGCGGTCATTCTCGTCCGTTCGGCTGGAAGCGATCCTGGGGGCGGCGGCGTCAAGGCGCAAGCGGCGAGGGTTCGGGCCCGCGTCAGGGACGCGGCGGCTCCATCCGCGGTCCGCCGCGGCGGTCGTCGCGCTGCTGCGGCGCGGCCTCCTCCTCCGAGATCGCGTCGTCGCGCGAGCTGTCGAGACGGACGAAGATCATGTTGACCTGCTCCTCCGCCAGCGCCGCGACCGAGACCTGCCCCGCCGCGGTGGCGCCGGTCATCGCGAGGATGCGGTCCGCCGCCGCTTCGGCCGGATCGACCGAGAACACCGCGAACATGCCGCCGCGCCCGGGGAAGGCCGCGATCAGCTCTTCGCGGTCGAGGACGCCGTCGCCGTTGAGGTCGAAGACGGCCAGCCGCTCCACCGCGCGCGCCTGAAGCTCCTCGCGGCTGAGCGAGCCGTCGCCGTTCGCATCGATGGCGGCGAAGTCGATCGCGCCGGGGCCGCCCGGCCCGCCCCAGGGCCCGCGGGCGCCGTGCGATCCGTGCGGGGAATGCGCCGCGGCGGCGCTGGCGGCGGCGATCGTCGCGACGAGCGCCGCGAGCGCGATACGAGGTCCGGTCATTGTCGTCTCCTTGGGTCTTCTGCATCGGGCGTCGCCTCGACGCCTCTGACCATTCCACGCGGGTCGCGGCCGATTCCGTCGCTATGGGAATCCGCGGCGGGAAGGACTACATTGCGCGCGAACCAAGAGGAGCCCCCGGCCATGGCCGACGACGATCGCGACCTTCGCGCCGCCCTGATCCGCGGGGCGAGGCTGCGCTGCCCCGCCTGCGGCGACGGCGCCATGATGGACGGATTCCTGACGGTGCGCGACGCCTGCCCCGCCTGCGGGGTCGAGCTGCACCACCACCGCGCCGACGACGGCCCGGCCTGGGCGACCATCCTCGTCACCGGGCACATCCTCGCGCCGCTGATGCTCGCGGTCTTCATGGCTTGGCGGCCGGGGCCATTGTCGATGGCCTTCGGCTTCTCGGCCGTCTTCGTCGCGCTCTCGCTCTGGATGCTGCCGCGGCTCAAGGGCCTGTTCGTCGGGCTGCAATGGGCCAAGCGGATGCACGGCTTCGGCGGGGACGCGCCCCGGCGTGCCTGAGCCCGAGCGTGCGCCGGAGGCGGCGAAGATCCGGGCGGGACGGCGCGACGCGATTCGCGACGCAGCCACCATCGTCCTCGTCCGCCGCGACGCCGGAGCCCCGCGCGTGCTCATGGGACAGCGCGGCGCGAAGGCCGCCTTCATGCCGGATCTCTTCGTCTTTCCCGGCGGCGCCGTCGAGCCCGGCGACCTCGCGCTTTCCGCCGGGCCGGACGTGCCGCTGCCCGCGGACGCCGAGAGGCTGACGCGGGAAGCGGACCCGGCGGTGGCGTGCGCCCTGCCCTATGCGGCGATCCGCGAACTCTGGGAGGAGACCGGCCTGCTGCTCGGCCGCCCGGACCCCGCCGCGGCCGCGCGAGCCGCCACGGCGCCGGAGAACTGGGCCGGCTTCCTCGCCGCCGGCCTCGCGCCGCGGCCCGAGCCATTGCGCTTCTTCTTCCGCGCTGTGACGCCGCCCGGCCGTCCGCGACGCTTCGACGCGCGGTTCTTCGTCGCCGAGGCGAGCGAACTCGCCTGCGACCCCGACGCCTTCGAGCGGATCGACCACGAACTGCGCCACCTGCACTGGGTCGACCTCGCCGCCGCCCGCGCGCTGCCGCTGCCCTTCATCACGACCGTCGTCCTCGCCGAGGCCGAGGCGCTGATCGAAGCGGGCTCCGCAGCGGCGGCGGTGCCGTACTTCGTCCACGATGCGCGCGGCTCCCACGTCCGGATGCTCTGATAATTGGTTGTCGGGTGAGGGGGACGAGGCCCGAGCTGATCGGCCGGCGTTGAGCTACGAGGGCCGCGATGGTTGGCGTCCCGGAAGGCGCTCAGACCCTCAGGCCACCCGGCGCAACACGGGCTAACACGCGTGATAGTAGGGTATCCATCTGAATACACACGATAAAAGTGTTGGAGGTCAAAAAAGGCCCGCGAGTCGCTTCATGAGCCCGCCAGTATGAGCCCCCCTCAGCAGGCTCTGAGACGGTCACGGTCCCGGCAGTGGAGTATGCGGCCCTGGCCAACTGCGCGATTCGCTGCGCCCGTTCCGCCCGAAAGGCGGCAGGCGCAAGTATTGGCGAAGTTGTGATGCAACCCCGAGGCGAACCCCGACGACCTCGGGGCGGACCGGCCACGGGAGGCCGGAATCGCGCGCCCCACGTCCAATCACGCGATCCCGGCTCCTATCGGTCAATCCCGGATATGATGGCTCGATTGGCTACAAGACGGGATAAAAGGCCACACCACAATGCGGGCGGACCGCGTGCATTTTCTCGACGCGATGCTGGCCGAGCCAGTCCCTGCGCGCAACGCCCGGCGGCGGGCGAAATCGGCGGCCGCCGCGCCGAATCGTGCCCGACCGGCACGAGCGGCTGCTACCTGACGCGTAGCCTACTCAAGCCCGTCGTCGCCTTTCCGCCTTTCACTAGGTTTTTGACTTCTTGGCTCCGGCGGCAGGGATCGAACCTGCGACCAATTGATTAACAGGCACCGCCAGATGCCCCTTGGCTCAAGTGGTTAGGGCGGGGCGCGGGAAGGCTTTGACCGCCAATTGACCGCGCTTGCTTTGGTGCATTCTGCGTGCGAAACTCAACTCATGAGCGAAAACGACACCAATCGCGGACGCGACTTGCCGAAAGGCCCGGAGCATCTTCCGATGCTCGATCAGGACACGCCTGACAGCATTGAGTATCGCATCATTCTCGCGCGCACCAAGGCGATGAAGACCTTGGAACCTTACCTGCGCGCGAGTAGCGTCGCCGCCTGCCTGCGCGGACCATCGCGCTGGCAGGCAGGCGGCGACGCGGTGGTCATCGCGCGATCTTCGGCGATGGTCGGGTTGCGAAAGCCAACCTGATCGGAGACCTCACGATGACC
>NZ_JAGOID010000162.1 GCF_017995835.1 Amaricoccus sp. | reverse complement strand
TCGAGGAGGCCGGCGGCGCGCTGAGCATCGAGAATGTGGGCGGCCGTGTGACCTTCGCCGCCGATCTCGCCGCGCCGAAGGCGGGGACGGCGGGCGGCCTGGCGCTGCGCGCCTGAGCAACCGCGTCAGCCCGGACCATCCGATTCGTGAGGGGTTGCGCGCCGCGCGCGGGACGGTAGAACGGCGCGATCGCGCATGACGGACCGGATCCCCTCGTTGAAGACCATGCTCACCCTGAGCGACGCCGCGGCGACCGAGGCGCTGGCCCGCGCATTGGCGCCAGGGCTGGGCGCCGGGGATCTCGTGGCGCTGGTCGGCGGGCTCGGTGTCGGCAAGAGCGTCTTTGCCCGCGCGCTGATCGGCAGCCGGCTGGCCGCGCTCGGGCGCGCGGAGAGCGTACCTTCGCCGA
This sequence comes from Amaricoccus sp., assembly GCF_017995835.1. GTDB lineage: Bacteria > Pseudomonadota > Alphaproteobacteria > Rhodobacterales > Rhodobacteraceae > Amaricoccus. The sequence continues at coordinate 4,378 of NZ_JAGOID010000162.1, read as the reverse complement.
GCTATACGCTGGTGCAGACCTATGATCTCGGCGATGTCGAGCTGTGGCACGCGGACCTCTACCGGCTGGGCGCTCTCGACGAGATCGGCGAGCTGGGGCTGGAGGAGGCCTTCGCCGGGGCGATCACGGTCGTCGAATGGGCGGATCGGCTCGGGCCCGCCCTGCCGCCGCGGCGCCTGACCCTGGCGCTCGATTTCGAGGAGCGGGGCGAGGCGCGCCGGGCCGAGCTGACGGCGGAGGGCGGCGGTTGGGACTGGCTGCCCGCCGCGCTGGCGGCGGTGGGCGCCCCGTGACCCGATCCGAGCGCATCGAGGATTTCCTGGCGGGCGCGGGCTGGGCCGGCGCGCATCGCGCTCCGCTGGCCGGCGATGCATCTGCCCGCCGCTACGAGCGCGTCCGCCGCGGCGCCCGCGCCGCGATCCTGATGGACGCGCCCCCCGAAAGCGGGCTGGATCTCACCCCCTTCGTCGCCGTCACGGGTTGGCTGCGCGACCACGGCCTTTCCGCGCCGGAGATCCTCGCGGCGGACCTTGGCGGCGGCCTGCTTCTGCTCGAGGATCTCGGCGAGGATCTCCTCGCCACGCTCTGCGCCGCCGATCCGGCCCGCGCGCCGGAGCTCTACAGGGCGGCGATCGACCTTCTCGCCTGGTTCCAGTCCTTGCCGCCGCCAGCCGGCGGCTGGACGCCGCCGCCCTACGACATGGCGGTGCTGCTGCGCGAGGCGCGGCTGGCGACGGAATGGTACCTGCCCGCGGCGACGGGCGCGCCGGCGCCGGCCGATCTCGCCGCCGAGTTCGACGCGCTGGCCGAGGCCGCCTTCACCCCGCTCCTGCCCGCCTCGACCGTCCCGATCTATCGCGACTATCACGCGGAAAACCTGATCTGGCTGCCCGCGCGGCGCGGTCGCGCGCGCGTCGGCCTGCTCGACTATCAGGACCTGCTGATCGGCCATCCGGCCTATGACCTCGTCTCTCTGCTCGAGGACGCCCGGCGCGATGTCGCGCCCGAACTGCGCGCCGCGATGCTGGCCCGCTACCGCGCGCGGACCGGCGCCGAACCCGAGGCGCTCGACCACGCGGCTCATGTCCTTTCGGCCCAGCGCAACCTCAAGATCCTCGGGCTCTTCACCCGGCTCGCGCGGCGCGATGGCAAGCCGCGCTATCTCGGCTATCTGCCGCGCGTCTGGTCCTATCTGCGGGCCGACCTCGCGCATCCGGCGCTGGCGCCGCTCGCGGGCTGGGTCGAGGCCCATCTGCCACCGCCGGGGACCACGCCATGACACCGCGGGCGGGCATCATCTTCGCCGCTGGACTCGGCACGCGCATGGGCGCGCTGACGCGCGAGCGGCCGAAGGCGCTGATCGAGGTCGCCGGCCGGCCGCTGATCGACCATGCGCTGGCGCTCTATCGCGCCGCGGGGGTCGCCCGGATCGTGGTCAATACCCACGCCCACGCCGAACAGATCCACGCCCATCTTGCACGGGTGGCACCGGAGACTCGGATCTCCTTCGAGCCGAGGCTGCTTGAAACCGGCGGCGGGTTGCGCAACGCGCTGCCCTTGCTCGGGCCGGGGCCGGTCTTCACGCTCAACGCGGACATGGTCTGGGGCGGGGAAAACCCGTGTCTCGCGCTCGCCGCGGCCTGGGACGCGGCGCGGATGGACGCGCTGCTCTGCCTTGTGCCGCGCGCGGCGGCGCGGGGGCATTCCGGCGCGGGCGATTTCCACCGCGCGGCGGACGGGCGGCTGACACGGCGCGGCGCCGCTCCGTCCGCGAACTTCGTCTATGCGGGCGCGGGGATCCTCGGAGCCGACGCGCTTCGCGGGCTCGGCGAGGGCGCCTATTCCCTGAACGCGGTCTGGGAGCCGATCCTGGCGGCGGGGCGGATGTCTGGAACCGTCCATCAGGGGCTATGGGTCGATGTCGGCCGCCCCGAGGGGGTCGCGCTCGCCGAGGCGGCCCTGGCGCGATGAGCGCGCTCTTTGCCCCGAGCGACGGCCCCCGGGTCTTTGCGCTGCCGCCCGGCGTCGATTTCGGGGCCGCGCTGATCGCGGGGCTCGAGGCCCGGCTCGCCGGCGAGCCGCCCGAAGCCGTGGCGCGGGTCGAGATCTGGGTGAATACGCAGCGGATGCGCCGGACGCTGATCGAGCGTCTGACCGGCGGGCCGGCACGCCTTTTGCCGCGGGTTCGCGCGCTGACCGAACTTGCCGACGACCCGCTCCTGCCCGGTTTTGTCGCGGCGCCGGTCCCGGCCCTGCGCCGCAAGCTCGAACTGTCGCGGCTGATCGGCCGGTTGCTGGCTGTCGAGCCGGGGCTGGCGGCCGAGACCGCCGCCTTCGATCTCGCCGACAGCCTCGCCGAACTCATGGACGAAATCCAGGGCGAGGGAGTGCCGATGGAGGCGCTCCTCACCCTCGACGCGGGCGAACACGCCGCGCACTGGCAGCGCGGCCTGCGCTTTCTGACCCTGCTCGCCGACTATATGGCGGCGGGCGCGCAGACCGGTGGCGAGGGTCGGATGCGCGCCGCCGCCACCGCGTTGACGGAGCGCTGGGCGCTCCGGCCGCCGGAGCATCCGGTGATCGTCGCGGGCTCGACCGGCTCGCGCGGAGCGACGCGCCTGTTCATGACGGCGGTCGCGCGCCTGCCACGCGGGGCGCTCGTGCTGCCGGGCTTTGACGCGCATCTGCCGGCCGGGGTCTGGCGGCGGCTCGGGCGCGAGGACGCGGGCGCGGCCGACCATCCGCAGCACGGGTTTCGCGCCCTCTCGGACGCCCTTGGCTTTGACCTTGGCGCGGTGCGCGCCTGGACCGAGGCGCCGCCGCCCGCGCCGGAGCGGAACGCCTTCCTGTCGCTCGCGCTGCGGCCGGCGCCGGTTACCGACCAGTGGCGCGGCGAGGGGCGGGCGATGGCGCCCGACCTCGCCGCCGCCTGGGCCGGCGTGACCTGGGTCGAGGCGCCCGACCCCCGGTCCGAGGCGCTGGCCATCGCCCTCGCCTTGCGCGGCGCCGCCGAGACGGGCGAGACGGCCGCGCTCGTCACGCCGGACCGGACGCTGGCGCGGCGGGTGACGGCCGAGCTCGACCGCTGGGGCATCCTGCCCGACGACAGCGCCGGCCGGCCGCTGGCACTGACCCCGCCTGGCGTGTTGCTGCGCCGCGTCGCCGACCTGATCGGCGCGGCCCTGACCCCCGAGGCGCTGCTCGTGCTGCTCAAGCACCCGCTGACCCACGCCGACGCGCGCGGCCCGCACCTGCGCCTGACCGCCCGGCTGGAGCGGCGCCTGCGCGGCGGCTCGCCGGTCATCGACTGGAACGCGCTCGAAGGCGGGATCGAGGGCGAGGAGGCGGGCGCCTGGCTCGCCTGGCTGCGCGCCAGCCTCGCGCCGCTGGCGGGGATCGGGGCGGCACCGCTCGGGAGCGTCGCCGCCGCCCATGTCGCGGCGGCCGAGGCGCTCGCCGCCGGGCCGTCCGGCACCGCCGCCGCGCTCTGGGACCGCGAGGCCGGGCGGCAGGCACGCGCGCTCTTCCAGTCCCTCGACCAGGAGGCCGACGCCTATGGCGCGCCGATCGCGCCGGCCGAATATCGGGCCCTCCTCGCGTCGCTGATGGCCGCCGGCGACGTGCCGGAGGAGGCGGTCGTCACCCATCCCGGTGTCTTCATCTGGGGCACACTCGAGGCACGGGCGCGCTCGGCCGATCTCGTCATCCTCGGCGGCCTCAACGAAGGCGTCTGGCCCCGACTGCCCGGCGCCGATCCGTGGCTCAACCGTGCCATGCGCCGCGACATTGGTCTGCCGAGTCCGGAGCGGCGGATCGGCCTCTCGGCCCATGATTTCCAGCAGGCGGCGGGCGCGCGACAGGTGATCCTCGCCCGCGCCACCCGCGACGCCGACGCGCCGACTGTCGCCGCGCGCTGGCTGCTCCGGCTCGAGAACCTGCTCCTCGGCCTGCCGCCGGAGGGACCAGCGGCGCTCGAGGCGGCGCGGGCGCGGGGCCGGATGCTGGTCGCGCAGGCGGCGCGGCTCGACCGTCCCGCGACCCCGACGCCGCCGGCCCGCCGCCCCGCGCCGCGCCCGCCCCTCTCGGCCTTCCCGAGGGATCTGTCGGTGACGCAGATCGAGACGCTGGTACGCGATCCCTACGAGGTCTATGCGCTCAAGGTGCTGCGCCTGCGGCCGCTCGATCCGATCGGCCGCCAGCCGGACGCGCTGACCCGAGGCAGTGCGATCCATGCGATGCTCGACGCCTTTCTCGGCGCGACCGAGGACGGTCTGCCCGACAACGCCGCCGAGATCTTTCGCGCGGCGGCGGTCGCGGAATTCACCCGCGTCGCCCCCTGGCCGGCGGTGCGCGCCATGTGGATCGCCCGGATGGAGGG
>NZ_JAGOID010000161.1 GCF_017995835.1 Amaricoccus sp. | reverse complement strand
CCGCCGTAAGCTCCGTCCGCGTGATCTCCACCGCCATCCCGATCCTCCCCGCCTCGCGAACGGAGTGAACCAGCAACCGGCATTCGTGTGAATCCCTCGCAGAGTCAAAGCTTCACGCCGCTGGTATGATAGGCTGGGTAACTATCTGAGTATACACGATAAAAGCGCCAAATGCAAAAAAAAGAGGGCCGCGAGTCGTTTCATGAGCCCGCCGGTATCACACGAGTCGGGGGAGGTGTACGGGCGATCGGGGGGGCCGCGCGACAGGGAGGCGGCGCGGCCCCGGGCCCCGATGCGCCGGCGCCCCCGGGAGGGGACGCCGGCCGGGGCTTGTCAGCCCTTGGCGCGGTTGCGGATCATGAAGCTGTCGTAGGTGAACTCGGCGACCTGGTTCCACAGGTAGCCGTCGTTGCGGAACGCCTTGACGCTGTCGAGGACCGTCTTGAAGTCGGCGTTCTCGTTCGCGATCTCGTCGTAGACCTCGTTCGCCGCGAGGTAGGCCGCGTCGATCACTTCCGCCGGGAACTGCTTGAGCTTGGCGCCGCCGGCGATCAGGCTGCGCAGCGCAGTCGGGTTGCGCGCGTCGTACTTCGCCATCATGTCGGTGTTGGCGTAGGCGGCGGCGTTGGTCAGGATCGCCTGGTACTCCGGCGTGAGCCCGTTCCACTTCTCGAGGTTGACGAAGAAGTGGACGCAGGGACCGCCCTCCCAGAAGCCGGGATAGTAGTAGTAGGGCGCGACCTTGTAGAAGCCGAGCTTCTCGTCGTCGTAGGGCCCGACCCACTCGGCGGCGTCGATGGTTCCGCGCTCGAGCGCCGGATAGATGTCGCCGCCGGGGATCTGCTGCGGCACGACGCCGAGCTTTTCCACGACCTTGCCGGCGATGCCGGCGATCCGCATCTTGACGCCCTTGAGATCGTCGAGGCTGTTGATCTCGTTGCGCCACCAGCCGCCCATCTGCACGCCGGTGTTTCCGCCCGGCATGCCATAGAGGTTGTGCTTGGCGTAGAAGGCGTTCAGCAGCTCGTTGCCGCCGCCCTCGTAGAGCCACGAGTTCATCAGCCGCGCGTTGAGCCCGAACGGGATGGCGGTGCCGAACGCGAAGGTCGGGTCGATGCCCCAGTAGTAGTAGGAGCAGGTATGCGCCATCTCGACGGTGTTGGTGCCGACCGCCTCGACCGCCTGCGGGTTGGGCACGATCTCGCCGGCCGGGAAGACCTGGATCTCGAAGTTGCCGCCGGACATCGCCTTGACGTGCTCGGCGAAGACCTCGGCCGCGCCGTAGATCGTGTCGAGCGAACGCGGGAAGCCCGAGGTCAATCGCCAGGCGACCTTCGGCTGGGTCTGCGCGATGGCGGGCGCGGCGAGGACCGCGGCGGCGGCGGCGCCGCCGCCGGCCGCCTTGAGGAAGTTGCGTCGCTTGAGGGTCATTCGATTCTCTCCCATGTTGGTAGCTTGTCCCTGCGTTCTTGTTTGATTGGTCAGTCCAGGTCGAGCGGCGGCGGCTCGCCGAAGTCCGGGCTCCCGAGGTCGCCCGCCGGATCCGGCAGCGTGAGACCCTCGAGCGCCTCCTCCACCGCAGCCGGGTCCAGCGTCGCGTGCTCGCCGATCCAGTAGGTCACCGATTCCGGCCAGAAGATCAGGATCGCCACCAGGAGGAGCTGGACGCCGATCCAGGGGATCGAGCCCCAGTAGATCTCGGATGTCTTCACCGAGGGCGGCGCGATGCCGCGGAGATAGAACAGCGCGAAGCCGAACGGCGGATGCATGAACGAGGTCTGCATGTTCACGCAGAGCAGCAGGCCGAACCAGATCAGGTTGATGTCGAGCGCCTGCGCCACCGGCACGAGCAGCGGCACGACGATGAACACGATCTCGAAGAAGTCGAGGAAGAAGGCGATGAAGAAGACGAAGACCATCGTGAAGATCAGGAAGCCGGTGCGGCCTCCCGGCAGGTCCGACAGGATGTGCTCGATCCATCGGCCGCCGTTCACGCCCTGGAAGATCAGGCTGAACACCGTGGCGCCGAGCAGGATGAACACCACCATCGCGGTCAGCCGCGCGGTGGAGGCCATCGCCTGCCACATGAGATCGTTATGGTAGCGACCGTGCAGCATGGCGAGCCCGATCGCGCCCACCGCGCCCATCGCGCCCGCCTCGGTCGGCGTGGCGAGGCCCATGAAGATGGTGCCGAGCACGAGGAAGATCAGCACCAGCGACGGCACCATGCCCCAGAGGATCTCGGAAGCGAGCCCCCAGCCCCTGAGCGTCCTCGCCTCCGGCGGCAGCGCCGGCACCCGCCACGGCTGGAAGATCACCACGCCGATGATGAGGAGGATGAAGAGCCCCACCTGGAGCAGCGAGGGGCCGATCGCGCCGAGATACATGTCGCCGACCGACACGCCGAGCTGGTCGGCCAGCACGATCAGCACCAGCGAGGGCGGGATCACCTGGGTGATCGTGCCCGCGGCGGCGATGACGCCGGTGCCGATCTTCATGTCGTAGCCGTAGCGCATCATCACCGGGATGGTGATCATGCCCATGGCGATGACCGATGCGGCGACCGTCCCGGTGATGGCGCCGAGGATCGCGCCCACCACGATCACCGCGAAGGCGAGGCCGCCCGGGATCGGGCCGAAGAGCTGACCAAAGCCGTCGAGCAGATCCTCGGCCAGTCCCGATCGCTCGAGGATCGTGCCCATGAAGGTGAAGAACGGGATCGCCAGCAGCAGGTCGTTCGACATGATCCCGAAGATCCGGTACGGCAGCGCCTGAAGGAACTCCGGCCCGAAGTAGCCGACCTCGATGGCGACGAAGCCGAAGGACAGCCCCAGCGCCGCCAGCGAGAACGCCACCGGAAAGCCGAACAGCATGAAGACGATCAGCCCGGCGAACATCGCCGGGGCCATGTAGCCGTATTCTAGCATCCGCGGCGGCTCCGGTGCGTGGCGGGGATCACTGCAGCGGCTTCTCGTATGTCGGGGTCGCGTCCCCGAAGCCCCGCAGCGCCGCGATGCGTTTTATCAGCTCGGCCGCGCCCTGGAGGAACATCAGCGCCATGCCGAGGGGAAGGAGGAGCTTGACCGGCCAGACCGGCAGGCCGCCCGCGTTCATCGACATCTCGCCGGCGTGGTAGCTCGTCAGGAAGAACCCCCAGGACATCACCCCCACCATGATCGTGACGGGGAACAGGAAGAAGATGATGCCGATCACGTCGATCCACAGCCGCTTCCGCTCGGACGCCATGCCGTACAGGAGGTCGACGCGGACATGCTCGTTGACCTTGAGCACCCAGGGCGCGGCGAGCAGGAAGATCCCCGCGAACATCTGCCACTGGATCTCGAGCCAGGCGTTGGAGCTGAGGCTGAGGAGGTATCGCGAGGCCGCGTTGCCGGCGCTGATCAGGCACGAGAGCAGCACGAGCCAGGTCGCGATCCAGGCGAAGAACCTGCTGATGCCGTCAATGCCTGAGGCGATGCGCAGCAAGCCCGCCAAATCGATGTCTCCCGAAACGCCGTAACTCGGCGACCGAGCCGCAGGTGGTAGCGGCTGCGGGCCGATCCCGCAAGCGTCCTCGGGCAGTTGCGATCGACTCTTGCTTAATCGTGCTCAATCGTTGGGCAGCGGAGCGGCGGGCGCTGAAACGCCGGACGGCGTCGCGAGCGAGCCGGGCGTCGCGCCTGGCGGCGCGGGGCGCGCCGCTCCGACCGGCGCGAGGCTCGGCAGGGCCGAGGGCGCGTCCTCGGCGGCGCCGATCAGCGGAGCGGGCGCCACGGGCCCGAGCGCCGGCGCGCCCGCAGGCGCCGCGCCGACCTGCGGGGCGCCGGGCGCGTGGGGCGCCCCGGACTCGACCGCCGGCGGCTGCGGCGGGATCGGCGGCCGGGCGAGCACAAGCGCGAGGAGCGCCGCCGCCGCGACGACGAGGCCCGCGAGGAAGCCACGCCAGAATCCCATGCCCCGCACCTCTGCCTCGACCGTCACGAACAGACCTTTCCCGCTTGACCGCATTGCGCGCCAGGGGCCATCTATACGGCGCACGGGAGCGGGCGTCAGCCCCGAAGCCCTCGAAAGGCCCGCGAAAATGCTGCTGCTGATCGACAATTACGACAGCTTCACCTACAACCTGTTCCACTATCTCGGCCAGCTCGGGGCCGAGACGGTGGTGCGCCGCAACGACGAGGTGGATGCGGCCGCCGCGATGGCGCTCGATCCCTCCGCGATCATCCTCTCGCCCGGCCCCTGCGATCCCGACCGCGCCGGCGTGTGCCTGTCGCTGATCGCCGCCGCCGCCGGGCGGCGCGTGCCGCTGCTCGGGGTGTGCCTCGGCCACCAGGCGATCGGCCAGGCCTTCGGCGGCAGGGTGGTGCGCGCCGCCGCCATCATGCACGGCAAGATCGACGACATTTCCCACGACGGGACCGGGGTCTTCGCGGGCCTGCCCTCGCCGTTCCGCGCGACGCGCTACCACAGCCTCGCGGTCGAGCGCGCCACGCTCCCTGCGGATCTCGTCGTCACCGCCGAAGTCGCCGACGGCACCATCATGGGCCTCGCCCATCGCGACCTGCCCATCCACGGCGTGCAGTTCCATCCCGAATCGATCGCCTCCGAGCACGGTCACGCGCTCCTGCGGAACTTCCTGGCCCTGGCGCGCGACGGCGCGCGGGCGTCCGTTCCGGCATGAGACACCCTGTGTCAAGCTGCGAGTGTATTGTGGGCGACCGCGGCGCTGTGCAGCGCCGGGTCGTAGAGGGCGCCGTCCGTCCAGGTGCGCCAGAGCACGCGTATCCAGGCCCGGGCGAG
>NZ_JAGOID010000160.1 GCF_017995835.1 Amaricoccus sp. | reverse complement strand
ACCGGCAGGCCGAGGTCCGAGAGCAGGCGCGAGCAGAGCTCCTTGTCCGAGGCGATCTCGACGGCGATGTGCGAGGTGCGCCCGGTCAGCGCCGCCTCGATGCGGGTCTGCCAGCGGCCCTGGCCGCGCTGGATCGTGCTGGCGTCGTTGAGCCGCGCCCAGGGGACGCCGCGGGCCTCGGCGGCGTGGACGAGGGCGAGCGCGGTGGGGCCGAGGGCGCGGCGGCCGGCGTAGTCGTCGAAGTCGGCGATGGCCTCGGCGAGCGGGGTCGCGTCGTCGCGGGGGTCGAGAAGGTCGAGGAGGATGGCGCGGGCGACCTCGCCGGCCTCGAGGCCGACCTCCTCGGATTCGTAGCCGTAGAGCACCTCGACCTCGTCGGCGTGCGCCGCCGGCCGGGTGAAGGCCCGCGCGGCCGGCGCGCCGGCGTGGTTCATCAGCGCCAGCGCGAGATGGGCCATCAGCTCGCCGAGGCGGGCGTCGGGGGATTTCAGCCGGTCGAGCACGGGCTCGCCGGTCTCGGTCCGCGCCGCGGCGAGTCTGGGCAGCGCGTCGAGGAGCGGCGGGACCAGCGTGTCGGCGACCTCCGGCACGGGCAGGTCGGCGCGGCGGTGCAGATCGACGGTAAGCCGGATCAGCGGCGCCTTGGCGTAGACGTTCGGCCCCACGTAGACGGCGGTCGAGACGATCTCCATAGGCCAGCTCCCCCGATGCTCGGCGAATTGGTAGCGCGCCGCGCGCTTGGGGAAAAGGGGCAGGAATCCCTAGCAGATGCAGTATGCAGCGGGGCGCCGGGTTCCGGTCCGGGGTCGGACCGGAAGAGCGGCTCAGGCGACCGCCCGCGCGGGCCTGCGGGCGTATTGCTCGACGTTGAGTACGCGCAGGCATGGACCAACCATCGCTTCGGCGAACTTGATGCCGGGGAATCCGGTGTTGATCTCCATGAGCTGAATGGCGCCGTTCCTTTCGGTCGTGACGTCCCAGCCGATCAGGCCGAACTGCGGCAGCCGGTCGTGCAGCGAAAGACAGTGGTCGCGCAGACGGGCGAAGTCGGGGATATGCGCGCCCCCGAACCGGAAGCCGGTATCGGGATGGGTGGCGTGGCGGGTCCAGTCGGAGTCGTAGGCAAAGGAGCCGATCGCGCCATCGTCGTCGATGATCGGAGCCTTGATCGAGCCGAGCGTCACCGTGCGCGCCTCGCCTCGCCCCATCCGCAGGTTGGCGAACAGCATGAAGGGTCTCTGCCCCGGCAGCTTGCCGGTGGTGACGCGAACGGTCGTGACCGCGCCGGGAAATATCTCCGCGAAATGGTCGGATTGCGTCAGCACACGCTGCACGACGAGGTTGCCGAGCGACTCGACCGTGCGCCGGTCAAAGCCCTTGCGGTCGAGGATATGAACGCCGCGTCCCTTGGACGATTGCTCGGTCTTGACGCAGACCTCGGCGTGGTTCCCGAAGATTCTCGCCTCGATTCCGTCGGGCGGCCAGAGTGCGCCGTCCGGGTCGCGCCACTCGCCGCTGACGAAATGCGCGATGTCCGGCATGGAGCCGGGGCCGAGCAACCGAACCTGGAGGGTCCGGGCGTTGTCGGCCATGTGGTAGGCGCCGTTGATCTTCCGGACGGCGACCTGCTGAAAGAAGTTGTCGGGCACCCATCCTTCGAGGAAGGCGCCGCGACAGGTCGCGTAGAAGACGAGCCATGGCGCATAGCAGACATGGCCGAAGCGTTCGCGCGCATAGGACGCGATCCGCTTCTCCATGGCGGCCCCGATCGGCTTGATGCCTTCGTTCCGCAACAAACCCTTCAGGGCAACCTGCATCTGATCTTTGGCGCGAAAAAGACTTAGCCTGTCATCTATCAACCGTCGGCCCGCTTTCGCGAGGTTTTGTTGCGCATGATCGAACATCATTCCCACCACCATGAGGGTAAGGACACATATTCAGTCAGGCGACTCGGTGATACGGAAAGGTATCCACTCAAGATACGAGTGGAATTCGTATCAATTCTACAGAGCGATGTTCCGGGCGTCAACAACCGCGTGAACGCAGCGATCGCCCGACGTGAATGGCGGTCGGGACGATCCCCATTCGCCAGCCCCCCGCTGTTTCCCGGTCGGATTGGCGGCGCACTGCCGAAAGGTCAAAGCCGGACCGTTCGCGCCTGCAATATGAGCAAGGCGTCGAGTGTTTCTGCGCCGGGCGTCCCGCGTTGGATTTCTTGCGATTCCCGCTGAGTGCATGGCGAGTATTCCCCGAGCGGGACGCTGCGATGCATGTTGCGGTTGCGAAGGTGTGGCGAACGGCGCAGGGTGGCGACAGAGGGCGCCGGCGGCGCTGACGATGTTTGAGAGGTTGTTCCAGTGTTCCGTGTCCTGTCCGCCGCCGTCGTCCTCGGTCTTGCGGTTCCCGCCCTCGCCGAGGAGGTCTCGGTCGCTGCGCCGGGCGTCGCCGCTTCGCTGCATGAGGGCCCGCTCGATCTCGTCGCCTACTACGGCCCTGCGCCGGAAGGGGCGATCGAGGTTGTCGCGACCGTCGCCCCCAAGACCGGGGCGAATGCGCTGCGCGTGGCGATGGCGCTGGGCGACGGAGACCGGGTTTCCTTCGCGATGCCGGGATATCCGTCGACGCTCTATACCTTCGCGCGGGCAGGCGAGACGCTGACCGTATCGGGGGCGACGACAATCGAGTTGGCCTCGGCCGAATAGCTCAACGCAGGTTCGCCCGGAGCGCCGCCGCCGCCGCGAACGGCGCACCGGCCAGCACCCCGAGGGTGACGCCGCCGAGGAGCAGGAAGGCGGGCCACGGGTTCTCGCCGGCCGCCGCCGCGGCGACCGCGCGCGCGCCGAAGATCAGCGTCGGCAGGTAGAGCGGCAGCACCAGCACCGAGAGGAGCAGCCCGCCCCGGCGCAGGCCGACGGTCACCGCCGCGCCGATGGCGCCGAGGAAGCTCAGCGCCGGCGTTCCCGCCGCGAGGCTGGCCACGAGCCAGGGCTGCGCGGCGGCGGGGAGTTGCAGCGTCACGCCGATGAGCGGCGCCGCGACGGCGAGGGGGAGTCCGGTGGTCAGCCAGTGGGCGAGCGCCTTCAGCGCGACGATCGCCTCGATCGGCAGCGGCGAGAGGGCCAGCGCGTCGAGGCTGCCGTCCTCGGCGTCGGCCTGAAACAGCCGGTCGAGCGACAGGAGGCAGGCGAGCAGCGCCGCGATCCAGAGCATCCCCGGCGCGATGCCGGCCAGCGCCTGCGGCTCCGGGCCGACCCCGAGGGGCGCGAGCAGGACGACGATCAGGAAGAAGGCGAGACCGAGCCCGGCGCCGCCGCCCGAGCGCAGGGCCAGGCTGAGCTCGCGCCCGATGATCGCGCGCGCCGCCCTCACGCGAGGAACGGGTCGGCGGCGGCGGTGCTGGCGGCCGCGGGCGGGAGGAGACGAAGCTCGGACCCGTCGACGCCGAGCGCGACATGGGTGGCGACGACCGTCATCCCCCCGCGGGCGGAATGGGAGGCGATCATGGCGGCGAGCCGTTCCGCCGCCTCGGCGTCGAGGGAGACCGTCGGCTCGTCCAGGAGCCAGAGCCGTCGCGGCGCGAGCGCGAGCCGCGCCAGGCCCAGCCGGCGGCGCTGGCCGGCCGAGCAGGCCCCGGCCAGGCGCGACGTGATGGGCGCGAGGGCGAAGGCGTCGAGCGCCTCCGCCTCCGCCGTCGCATCGGCGCCGAGCAGCGCGGCCCAGAAGCGCAGGTTCTCCGCCACGGTGAGCTGGGCCTTCACCGCGTCGAGGTGACCGGCATAGGCGATCCGTTCCGCCCAGCCGTCGGGATCGTCGCCGAGGGCGAGGTGGCCGTCGAGCGTCGCGCCGCCGCGCTCAGGGGGCAGGAGTCCGGCCAGCGCCCGCAGCAGCGTAGACTTGCCCGCGCCGTTCGGCCCGCGCAGGACCAGCGTCCCGCCGGGCGCCAGCGCGAAGCCGACGCCGTCGAGCACGCGGCGCCCGGCGCGCCGGCAGGCGAGGTCTGTCACGACGAGGCTCATCCCCGGCCCATAGCCGAAGCGGCGGGAGCGCGAAAGCGGGCCGACCCGACCCCGCCGCGCGGCCCCGGGGCGCACCGCCGGACCGATGGCGAAGTTTTTTGTATGCCGTGGTATGCTTTTTAGCCGCGGAAGTCTTGCTAGGCTGCCGCGGTTGCGGCATACCGACTACAGACGTCCCCAGCCCCAGACTCGCCCCGGGAGGCCAGATGACCGTTTTCGTAGGAACCGACTCCGCCAGGACGCGCCGCAACCTCAAGGTGGGGACCAGGGAATACGCCTATTACTCGATCGCCGCCGCGGAGGAGGCGGGGCTCGGGGACTTCGGGCGGCTGCCGGCCTCGCTGAAGGTCGTCCTCGAGAACATGCTGCGTTTCGAGGATGACAAGACCGTGTCGCTCGACGACATCCGCGCCTTCTCCGAATGGGGGAAGAAGGGCGGCAAGAACCCGCGCGAGATCGCCTATCGCCCGGCCCGCGTGCTGATGCAGGACTTCACCGGCGTACCGGCGGTGGTCGATCTCGCCGCGATGCGCGACGGTATCAAGGCGCTGGGCGGCGACGCGCAGAAGATCAACCCGCTGAACCCGGTCGACCTCGTCATCGACCACTCGGTGATGATCGACGAGTTCGGCACGCCGCGGGCGTTCCAGCTCAACGTCGATCTCGAATACGAGCGCAACATCGAGCGCTACCAGTTCCTGAAATGGGGGCAGAACGCCTTCGACAACTTCCGCGTGGTGCCGCCGGGCACCGGCATCTGCCATCAGGTGAACCTCGAGTACCTCGCCCAGAC
>NZ_JAGOID010000006.1 GCF_017995835.1 Amaricoccus sp. | reverse complement strand
CCTGCTGAGTCAAAAAGCCGCGGCTGATATGAGGGGGATGAACCGCGCCGGGTTTGCCGGGGGCTCCAACTCTCGAGGGGATGGAGCTATGGAACCAAGGACAGCGAAGACATATGCGCCTGAAGTGCGCGCGCGTGCCGTGCGGATGCAGTGGGCGGCGACCTCATCGATCGCGGCGAAGATCGGCTTCAGCGCAGAGACGGCTCGCGCTGCCGACCGAGCATCCCGCCCGCCGAGGCCGAGGCCCGCCCAGCTTGAGGAACCCGCCCTCGCAGCACAGGACCCAACCGAAACAGCCTCCGGCAAACCCGGGGCGGTTCAAGTTCCTATGCTCCGATCGGCTGGAACAGGGACGCGAGGTCGGCCTCGGTCAGGGCGAGCGGGCCCTCGTTGGAGCCCTCGAAGAGGGCGTCCGCCAGCGCCTGCTTTCTCGCCTGCAGCGCGGCGATCGCCTGCTCCACTGATCCCTCGGCGACCAGGCGATAGACGAACACCGCGCGGTCCTGACCGATGCGATGCACCCGGTCCATTGCCTGGCGCTCGACAGCCGGATTCCACCACGGATCGTAGAGGATCACCGTATCGGCCGCGGTCAGGGTGAGGCCGACGCCGCCGGCCTTGAGGCTGATGAGAAAGAGCGGCGCCTGCCCTTCCTGGAAGCCCGAGATCACCTCCTCGCGGTTGCGGCTCTCGCCCGTCAGCCAGGCGTAGTCCCAGCCGCGCGCCTTCACGTCGGCCTCGATCAGCCGCAGCATGGCGACGAACTGCGAGAATACCAGCACGCGTCGGCCCTCGGCGATCAGCTGCTCCAGCATCTCGATCAGCCGCTCGCGCTTGGCGCTGTCGGAGACCGGCTTCGCGCCCGCCTGCCGGACCAGCTCCGGGTCGCAGCAGACCTGGCGCAGCTTCAGGAGCGCGTCGAGGATGGTGATGCGGCTCGCCGCCAGCCCCTTGGCCGCGATGGCGTCGCGAACGCGGGCGTCCATCGTCACGCGAATGGATTCGTAGAGGCCGCGCTGGGGATCGCCGAGCGGAACGAGCTCGGTGATCTCGGTCTTCTCCGGCAGGTCGGCCGCGACGTCGGCCTTGGTCCGGCGCAGGAGGAACGGGCGGACGCGGGCGTTGAGCGCCGCCTGCGCCGCCGCGTCGCCGAGCTTCTCGATCGGCGTGCGGAAGCGGTTGGTGAAGGCCTTGCGGTCGCCGAGGAGGCCGGGGATCAGCCAGTCGAACAGCGTCCAGAGATCGAGCAGGCTGTTCTCCATCGGCGTGCCGGTCAGCGCCAGACGGGTGCGCGCTCGTACCGCGCGGATGTGCTTGGCGCCGCTCGAGGCCGGGTTCTTCACCGCCTGCGCCTCGTCCAGCACCGCGAGTTCCCAGTCCTGCGCGAACAGCTTCGCGTGGTCGCGGTGAACCAGCGGATAGGTGGTGATCACCAGGTGATGCGCGGGAATCCGGTCGAACAGCGCATGGCGGTCGGGGCCGTGCAGCACCAGCACCCGGAGCTCCGGCGCGAAACGCTCGGCCTCGCGCCGCCAGGTCCCGACGAGGCTTGTCGGCACGATCAGGAGGCTCGGCCGGTCGGCCCCGCGCGCGAGGTGGCGCTCGACCAGAAGCGCCAGCGTCTGCACCGTCTTGCCGAGGCCCATGTCGTCGGCGAGCACGCCGCCGAAGCCGGTCTCGGCCAGCGCGCTCAGCCAGCCATATCCGGTCTTCTGGTAGGGCCTGAGTTCCGCCGCCAGCGCCGCGGGCGGCTCGGCCATCGGGGCCGCGGTCAGCGCGCGCAGCTTGCGGCCGAGTTCGATCAGCGCGGCGCGGCCCTCGAACGGCACGCCGCAGCCGTCGAGCGCCTCGGCCAGTTCCGGCAATCGCCCGGCCTCGGCGCGGTGAAAGCCGTCGAGGAGGCCGCGCACGGCATTGACCAGCGGCGCAAGCTCCGCCGCCCGCAGGGCGACATGCGTTCCATCGGCGAGGCGCTGGTAGACCGTCACATCCTCAAGGAATTCGTCGAGATCGAAGCCGGCTTCCGGCGCGCCATCGGCATCGAGCGGAAGGGCGGCGACGATCGAGCCGACCAGCGGGGCGAGATCGATGCGCTGGCCGCCGGCCTCGAGGGTCAGGCCGAGCGAGAACCAGTCGCCGCCGCCCTGCTCCAACGCGGCGCGCAACTGCACCGGGCCCTCATGGAGGCGGTAGGGCCAGCTCGGGTCGATCTCGACGCGCCAGCCGTCGGCGCGGAGCTGCGGGACCGTATCGGCGGTGAACGCCATCGCGTCGCTCGCGCCCTCGAACATGCCGGGCGTGGCGTCTTCGGCGAAAGCCAGATCGCGCCCCTCCGCGTCGCGGCCGAAATTCATGTCGAGATAGTCGATCGGAAGCGGACCGCGCTCCTCGATCAGGTCGAACGCCCCGTCCTCGAACTTGCGATCACGGCGCAGGGTCACGATCGTATCGCCGTCACGGAATTTCGGGTCGTGCGGCGAGCTGGTCGCGACGCAATGACCATCATAGTCGAAGGCGAGCCGCAGCGCCGGCAGGGTGACGGGGACAGCCGGCTTTTTCCAGCGCGGTCGTGTCCGCGCGTGCAGCGCGAACAGGCGCAGGACCGGCGTCGGCTGGATCCCCGTCCGCGTCGCGGTCCTGATCCGGTTCGGGGCCGGCATCCCGGCGCCGAGCTGCTCCAATGCGTCCGCGACGGTCTCGGCGGCTTCCGGCGGAATGTCGGGCGCCGCGAGCACCGCCAGCGCCAGCTTCGCCGGGATCTCGAAGGAGAGCGGACCGAAGGCCCCGGTGGCGGGATCGACATAGGCGGGCGGGTGGCTGGCGACGACGATCAGCTTCCGGTCGTCGCCATCGGTCACGCGGAGCTTCTGGCGGCCGTCCGGCTCGGCGACCCAGGTCAGCCGACCCGTCCGCGCGCCGCCCGTCGCCAGCGCCGGCCCGGAGACCTCTCCCAGTCGTCCGCGGCCCGTAGCGGCGATCTGCCCGAGCGCCTCGGTGACCTCGCCCGGTTCCGGCACGCCGCGCGAAGCGGCATAGACCGACCGATTCAGGCCGAGAAAGTCGATCCTGCGCAGGATGCGAAGGTCCTCGGCGCGAAGGAATTTCGGCGTCTCCTGCCAGGCGAGACGCGAAGCGTCGAAGCGGCGCGCCGTCCTGGAGAGCGTGCCGTCCTTGCGCAGCGAGGCCTTCATCGGGGTCACCGCGGGACTGCCCGAGGCGGTGACGTCGACGACGTAGATCAGCCTGTCGCGCACGTTGTCCGGATAGCCGTCCGCGCCTGCCTCCGGCCGGACCGGCTCCGGCGCGTCCGCCGTCCGCACCCGGTCGAGCCAGGCCTCCAGAATCGGAGGCAGCCGCGCAGGCGGGTCGGGCGCGCCTGGCGTGGCCTCGCGCGTCGCCATGGCGATGAGCGCCGCGGCGGAATGCTTGCAGTTGTGCCCGACGGGGCAGTCGCAGACCGCGCGGAGCCCCGTCAACTTCCCCCCGGAATCACGTTCGAGCGCAATCTGTTGTCTGTATGGGGTTTTCGCCGAGCCTTGCACGGAAGCGAGGATCATGCCGTCCTCATTTCGTTCCGCCAGCTTCAGCACCCGGCCAGCCCGATTGTAGTCGAGGCCGCGCGAGAAGGTCGGCTCGCCGATCAGTTTGCGGATGTGTTCGATGGTGATGGAGATGGCCGCCCCTCCTGTGGCGCGATCGATATAGCCGGACGTCGGCGGGCGGAGCAACGGGGGCAACGGGGCCGAGCTTTCCATGAGTCTCGGAAGGCAATAGCTTGCCGTTTCCCGACCGGGAGGCGCGGCCGTGATCGACAAGCTCGAGATGTTCATCGCGCTGGCGCGGGAGCGGCATTTCGGCAAGGCGGCCGACAGTCTCGGGATCACGCAGCCGACGCTTTCGGCGGGAATCCGGCAGCTCGAGGGACAGCTCGGCGTCATGCTGGTCTGGCGTTCGTCCCGGTTCGGCGGGCTGACGCCGGAGGGGCAGCGGGTGCTGCACTGGGCGCGGCGGATCGTGGGGGACACGCGCACGCTCAAGGAGGAGATGCGGGCCGCAAGGCACGGGCTTTCCGGGGATTTGCGCCTTGCGGTCGTGCCGACGGCGCTGACCGTGGCGGCGGGGCTGACGGTGCGGTTCAGCCGGGCGCATCCGAACGTGCGGTTCACGGTTAGGTCGGAGACCTCCATCGAGATTCTGGCGATGATCGAGAATCTTCAGGTGGATGCGGGGATTTCCTATCTCGACAACGAGCCGCTGGGCCATGTGACGGCGGTGCCGCTCTATCGCGAGGAGTACCGCTGGGTCTGCCACGAGAGCCATCCGCTCGCCGGGCGGGAGGAAGTGGCGTGGGAGGACCTGGCGGGGGCGCCGCTCTGCCTGCTGACGCCCGACATGCAGAACCGGCGGATCGTGAACCAGAACCTCTACGAGGCCGGAATCCCGGCGGAATCGGCGATCCAGTCCAATTCGACCGTGGTGCTGATGGCCCATGTCGAGGCGGGGGACTGGGGGACGGTGCTGCCGCGGCAGCAGGCGGAATTCCTTGCGGCCGGGCGGGCGATCCGGGTGATCCCGATGAAGGCGATCCGGCCGCCGCATACCGTGGGGCTGATCGCGCCCTATCGGGAGCCGCACACGCCGATTCTGGAGGCGTTGGTGCAGATGAGCCGATCGTTGGGGGAAGATCCGGCAAGCCTTTGAACCAACGGGAAAAAGGCGATGCACAATCCATGCACGATCCATGCACCGTCCATATGCATAAATCGGTGCATTGAGGCGTGGGTGCGCCGCGCGACCTCGCGGCGGCGCGGTTTCCCCTTGACCTCGGGCGGCGCATCCGGTTTGCCCGTCGCGCCCCGCTTCCAGCCCCGAGCCCGCCCATGCCTGACCTGCTGCTCGAGCTCCTGTCCGAGGAGATCCCCGCCCGGATGCAGGGCAGGGCGGCCGCGGACCTGAAGAAGCTCGTCACCGACGGGCTGGTGGAGCGCGGCCTGACCTATGCGGGCGCCGCCGCCTTTGTCACGCCGCGCCGGCTCGTCCTCGCCGTCGAGGGTCTCGCGGGGCGGTCGCCCGACATGCGCGACGAGCGCAAGGGGCCGCGCGTCGATGCCCCCGAGGCGGCGATCGAGGGCTTCCTGCGTTCGACCGGCCTTGCCCGCGACCAGCTCGAGATCCGCGACGACAAGAAATCGAAGGTCTACTTCGCCGTCACGACCCGGCCCGGGCGCCCGGCGGCGGAGATCGTCGCCGAGACGGTCGAGGCAGTGATCCGCGGCTTTCCATGGCCGAAGTCGATGCGCTGGGGCGAGGGCAGCCTGCGCTGGGTGCGGCCGCTCCATTCGATCGTCTGCGTCCTCGCCGACGAGGCCGGTCGCGAGATCGTGCCGCTGGCGATCGACGGGATCGCGGCCTCGGACATGACGCGGGGGCACCGCTTCATGGCGCCGGCCCCGCTCGTGGTCGGCTCGTTCGAGGACTACGCCGGCAAGCTGCGCCGCGCCTTCGTGCTGATCGATCCGGCCGAGCGGGCCGAGCGCATCGCCCACGACGCCGCCCAGCAGGCCTTCGCCCGCGGGCTGGAGATCGTCGAGGACGCGGGTCTCCTCGCCGAAATCGCCGGGCTGGTCGAATGGCCGGTGGTGCTCATGGGCCGGATCGAGGAGCGGTTCCTCGGTCTGCCGCCCGAGGTTCTGCGCACCTCGATGCGCGAGCACCAGAAGTTCCTCTCCGCGCGCAACCCCGCGACCGGCCGCATCGAGGGCTATGTCGTGGTGGCGAACCGCGAGACCGCCGACGCCGGCGCCACCATACTCGCCGGCAACGCCCGGGTGCTGGCCGCGCGCCTGTCTGACGCGGCGTTCTTCTGGGAGAACGACCTCGCCACGCCGCTCGACGACATGGCGGCGAAGCTCGACGCTGTCACCTTCCACAACCGCCTTGGCACGCAGGGCGCGCGGGTCGGCCGCATCGCCGAACTCGCCCGCGAACTCGCCCCCCTGGTCGGGGCCGACCCGGGGGCGGCCGAGCGGGCGGCGCGGCTCGCCAAGGCCGACCTCGCCTCGGCGATGGTCTACGAGTTCCCCGAGCTTCAGGGGGTGATGGGTCGCTACTACGCCGCCGCCGCGGGCGAGCCGGCCGAAGTCGCCGCCGCTGCGCAGGAGCACTACGCCCCGCTCGGCCCCTCGGACGCCGTCCCCACCGCGCCGGTCTCGGTCGCCGTCGCGCTCGCCGACAAGATCGACATGCTGACGAGCTTCTGGGCCATCGGCGAGAAGCCGACCGGCTCGGGCGATCCCTTCGCGCTCCGCCGCGCCGGTCTCGGGGTGATCCGGATCCTGCTCGAAGGCGGCCATCGGGTGCGGTTGCTCGACGTCTTCCTGTCGCCGGTCCGCCGCAGCCGCGCCGCCATGGCCGCGCTGTCCCCGGCCGGGGAGGAGGTGCCCGACCTCTCGGACGCTCGGGTCGAGCGCGAATGCGCCCTCGTCCTCGCCGGCGACCTGCTCGGGTTCCTCGCCGACCGGCTCAAGGTGCATCTGCGCGGCGAGGGGGTTCGGCACGACGTGATCGACGCCTGCTTCCAGCTCGGCGGCCAGGACGATCTGGTGCTCCTCGTCGCCCGGGTGCGGGCGTTGCAGGACTTCCTCGGCAGCGAGGACGGCGCCAACCTGCTGGCCGGCTACCGGCGCGCCGTCAGCATCCTGACCCAGGAGGAGAAGAAGGACGGCGTCGAGTATTCGCTCGACCCCGAGCCGCGCCTCGCCGAGACCGAGGCCGAGAAGGCGCTCTTCGCCGCGCTCGACGGCTCGGAGGCGGCGCTCGGGCCGGCGCTCGCCGCCGAGGACTTCGGGGCCGCCATGACCGCGCTGGCGCGGCTGCGGCCGGTGATCGACGCCTTCTTCGACACCACGACGGTCAACGCGCCGAGCCCGGTCGTTCGCCGCAACCGGCTCTGCCTGCTCAACCGCATCCGCGCGGTGATGAACCGGGTCGCGGTGTTCTCGGCGCTGGAGGGCTGATCCGCGTGGCCGGGGCGCTGTCGCCGCGGCTTCGCGCCATCCTCGACGCGCTGCCGCTTCGCCCCGGCCTGCGCCTGCTCGAGATCGGCTGCGGCCCGGGCGCGCTCGCCCGCGCCGCCGCGGCGCGGATCGAGGGCGGCCACGTCCTTGCCATCGACCGCTCCGCCCGCGCCATCGCGCTCGCGCTCGCGCAGGGCGGCGCGGAGATGGCGGCGGGACGGCTCGCCTTTCGCCAGGTCGCGGCGGAGGATTTCACGCTCCTCCCCGGCGAGCGTCCCTTCGACCTCGCGATCGCCATCCGCGTCGGCGCCCTCGACGGCCGCCATCCGGAGGCCGAAGCGGCGGCGCGGGCGCGGATCGCCGCGGCGCTGGCGCCCGGCGGGCGTCTTTTGATCGACGGGGGCGCGCCCCTGCGCGAGCTTGTCCTGTCGCCGGGCTGACGCCCGTCCGGATCCGTGCGACCGGGCCGCCTCGGGTGGCCGCTGGCGCATGATTGGCGCCGGCGCGACGCATTCGTGACAATTTGGTTTGCGCACGGTCGAATCCCGACTATGCTGCACTGCAATGAAACCGCTCGACATCACCCCGGCGCCGCTCGACGCCGTCGTCAGCCTGGACGCGGGCGACAGGGTGCGCGACGCCATCCATGGTCGCCGCGCCCACAAGCTCGCCCGCCTGCGCGGGCTCGGCCTGCCGGTCATGCCGGGGCTGGCGCTCTCCTTCGACTGCGTGCGCGAGCTTGCCGAGGGCGGCCCGATGCCGGCGTTGCCGGTCTCGTTCGATGCGGGGCGGCTACACGTGCTGCGTTCGAGCCCGGAGAGCCGGTCCTGGGGCGGGGCGCCGGCGGTGCTCGACATCGGTCTCGGGCCCGCGACGCTGCCGAGTCTCGCCGCGCGCATCGGCGAGCGCCGCGCCGGGGCGGCGATGTGTCGATTCGTGCAGGCCTATGCCGTGTCGGTCGCCGGGCTCGACGCCGAGGATTTCGAGGCGCTCGGCCTCGCCAGCCGCGGCAAGCCGGTCACCGAACTCAGCGCGGAGGAGATCGCCGCGCTCCTCGCCGCGAAGAAGCGGTTCTACGAGGAGGAGACGGGGACGCCGTTCCCCGAGGATCCGCTCGACCAGCTCGAAGGCGCGGCCCGTGCGATGGCCCGGGCCTGGAACGCGGCGAGCGCGCGCATCCTGCGCGAGGCCCGCGGCGCGCCGGCGGATGCGGGCCTCGGCTTGATCGTGCAGGAGCGCGCGCCCGCGGGCGGGACTGGCCTGTGCGGCTCGGGGTCGGTGCAGATGGTCGACAGCCGCACCGGGGCGCCCACGGTCGTCGGCCAGTTCCTCGCGCAGGGCACGACCCGCCCGATCCCGGTCGCCGGCGGCCCGGAGGCGCTGGAGACGCTCGCCCCGCAGGCGGTCGCGGCGCTCTGCTCGGCGGCGGCCACGGCCTCGGCCGGCCTCGGGGAGGCCTATCAGTTCGATTTCGCCCTGGCGGACGGGCGCGTCGTCATCCATGACGCGGCCCCGGTCCGCCGCGGGGCCCGGGCCTCGGTGCGCATTGCGGTCGACCTCGCCAACGCCGGCGCGATCACCCGCGGCGAGGCCATCCTGCGCGTCGACCCGCGCAACCTCGTCGAGCATCTCCATCCGCAGATCGACCCGACCGCCGCCCGCGACGTCTGCGCCACCGGGCTCGGCGCCAGCCCCGGCGCCGCGACCGGGCGGCTGGTGCTGACGCCGGAGGCGGCGCAGCTCGCCGCGGGGCAGGGCGAGGCGACGATCCTCGCGCGGACCGAGACCACCCCGGAGGACATTCGCGGGATGCACGCGGCGCGCGGCGTGCTGACGGTGCGCGGCGGCATGACCAGCCACGCGGCGGTGATCGCGCGCGGGCTCGGCGTGCCTTGCGTCGTCGGCGCGGGGGATCTGCGCATCGACGAGGCGGCCGGCACGATCGTCACCCCCGACGGGCGCGTGCTGCGCGAGGGCGCGCTCGTCACCATCGACGGGGCGCGCGGCCAGGTGATTGTCGGGGCCCCGGCGATGATCCCACCCGAGATCGGCGGCGCGCTCTCGGACCTGCTCGACTGGGCCGACGCGGCGCGCGACCTCGGGGTGCGCGCCAACGCCGACACGCCGGCGGAGGCGCGCATGGCGCGGGAGTTCAACGTCGACGGGCTCGGGCTATGCCGCACCGAGCACATGTTCTTCGAGGACGGCAGGATCACCGCGATGCGCGAGATGATCCTGGCTGAGACCGCGGCCGAGCGCCGCGCCGCGCTCGACCTGCTGCTGCCGATGCAGCGTGACGACTTCCGCGAGCTGTTCGGGATCATGCGCGGCCTGCCGGTGACGATCCGCCTGCTCGACCCGCCGCTGCACGAGTTCCTGCCCCATGCCGGCGAGGAGCTCGCCGCCATCGCCGCGGCGACCGGGTTGCCGGCGGCGACGGTGCGCGCGCGGGCGGAGGGGCTGGCCGAGGTGAACCCGATGCTGGGGATGCGCGGGGTGCGGCTCGGGATCGTGCTGCCCGAGATCTACGAGATGCAGGCGCGGGCCATCTTCGAGGCGGCGATCGAGGTCAACCGCGACGCGCGCGACCCGGTGACGCCGGAGGTGATGATCCCGCTCGTCTCGGCGAACCGCGAGGTCGAGCTCGTCAAGGCGCGCATCGACGCGGTGGCGACGGCCGTGCAGCGCGAGCAGGGGACGCGCCTCGCCTACAAGCTCGGGGTGATGGTCGAGACGCCGCGCGCGGCGCTGCGCGCGGGCGATCTGGCGGCGTCGTCGGCGTTCCTGTCGTTCGGCACCAACGACCTCACGCAGATGACCTACGGGCTCAGTCGCGACGACGCCGGCCGGTTCATGCGCGAATACGTCAACCTCGGCGTGTTCCACGAGGATCCGTTCCACGTGCTCGACGTCGAGGGGGTGGGCGAGCTGCTGCTGATCGCGGCCCGGCGCGGGCGGGAGCGCAACCCCGATCTCGTGCTCGGCCTCTGCGGCGAGCACGGGGGCGATCCGTTCTCGGTGCGCTTCTGCAAGGTGGCGGGCTTCGACTACGTCTCGTGCTCGCCCTATCGCGTGCCCATCGCGCGGCTCGCGGCGGCGCAGGCGACGATCCTCGCCCACAAGGAGGCCGGGGCCCCGGCATGACGCGGCCGCTGCCGGACGATCTCGCCGCGCTGCGCGCCGGCGGCAAGCGGGCGCTTGCCGCCACGCTGTCGGCGCTCGAGACCGACGCCGCGGCGCCGCGACTGGCGGCGCTGCTCGACGCGGCGCTGGCGGAGGGAACGGGCGTCGCGCTCGGGCTGACCGGACCGCCGGGGGTGGGCAAGTCGACGCTGGTGAACGCGCTGATCGCCCGGGTTCGCGCCCGCGGCCAGACGGTCGGCGTGATCGCGGTCGATCCCTCGTCGCGCCGGTCGGGGGGCGCGCTGCTGGGCGACCGCACCCGGATCGAGACCGACCCGGAGGATCGGGGCGTGTTCGTGCGCTCGATGGCGGCGCGCAGGCGTCTCGGCGGGCTCGCGGACATCACCTATCCGGCCATGACGCTGATGCGCGCGGTGTTCGACCTCGTGATCGTCGAGACCGTCGGCGTCGGCCAGTCCGAGACCGAGATCGGCGACGTGGCGGACCTCGTGGTGTTCTGCGCGCAGCCCGGATCGGGGGACGCGCTCCAGTTCATGAAGGCGGGGGTGATGGAGGTGCCCGACGTGGTGCTCGTCACCAAGGGCGACCTCGGCCTGCCGGCGCGGCGGGCGGCGGCGGACTTGCGGGGCGCGCTGTCGCTCGCCGCCGGGAACGGGCCGGCGCCCGACGTGTCGATCGTCTCCGCGCTGGACGGGACCGGCGTCGACGCCGCCCTGGACCGGATCGCGGCGCGCATGGCGGCGGCGCCCGACGCGCCGGCGCGACGGCGCGCGCAGGGCCGCGCCTGGGCCGAGGCGCGCATCGCCGATTCGTTCGGATCGGTCGGGCTGGCGGCGCTCGGTCCGCGGATCGCGGCTTCGCCGAGCCCGTTCCAGGCGGTCGCGCGGCTGCTCGAGGCGGGCCGCCGAGCGGTTCACGACTGTCTTAAAGAAGTCTGAATCCCTTCGCCTTTCGTCCCGCCTGACCGGTCGAGGCGCGCGCCGCGATTGGCGGGTTTCCGCTTACTCATTGCAATCGTTTGGACTTTTGGCGGCCGGCACGGTCTCTATGCCCGCGAAATCGTCAACGACGCGATCCCGTCAGGGTCGCGCGCCAGGGCTTGAGAGGGACAATGACCGGACGCGCCACCATCGGCTGGGCTCGAATCGTGCGGCCTGCCGCGTTCGCCGCGGCGCTCGTCGCCGGTCTCGGGAGCGGGCTCGCCGCCGGTGGCGCCGCCGCCGATACGGGCGCCGATGGCGACGCCGCCGCCGGGCAGCTGTCCCGCATCATGTCGCGCGAGTCGGCCGCGATGGACGCGGTCGGGGCGGGTCGGATCGAGAAGCTGGCCGGCGCCCGCGCCGAAGCGGCCTCCCGGATCACGGTCGCGGCGCGGCAGGCCGCGCCCGACCTGCCGACCCCCGACCGGCCGGCGTCGGTGGGGCCGGCGCGGCTCGACTTCGCTGCGCTCGACGGGATGGCGCCGGCCTCCGGCGACGCGCAGTTCCAGTGCCTGGCCGAGGCGGTCTACTTCGAATCGCGCGGCGAGCCGCTGGCCGGCCAGATCGGCGTCGCCGAGGTAGTCCTGAACCGCGTCGATTCGCCGCAGTATCCCGGAACGGTCTGCGGGGTGACGCGGCAGGGCGCGGGCGGCGGCGGCGGTTGCCAGTTCTCCTATGCCTGCGACGGCCGGTCCGACGCGATGGCGAGCGGCGTCGCCCGGGCCCGCGCCGAGAAGATCGCCCGCATGATGCTGGACGGCCGCGCCCGCGACATCACCGACGGCGCGACCAACTTCCACGCCACCTATGTCCGGCCCGGGTGGTCGCGCACCTTCACCCGCACCGCGGCGATCGGCGCCCATATCTTCTACCGCCAGCCGACCCGCGTCGCGCAGCGCTGACGCGCGGAGCGGGGCCTCAGCCGGCGAAGACCTGCGCCACGTAGATCTGGCCGCAGTCCGGGGCGGCGGCCACGATCCCGAAGGCGCCGCCGGCGCGGCGGAATCGCGGATTGGCGATGTTGGCGAAGTGCTTCGCGGAGCCGATCCAGCGCGGAACCGAGACGGTGGCGACGTCCTGCGCCAGCCGGTGCGGCAGGTCGGCCGAGACGGCGGCGCAGCCGAGGTCGTAGCGGGAGAGATTGTCGCGCAGGATGTTCTCGCCGGCGGTGCGCGGCCGCGCCCGGGCGGCGCGGAGCCGGGCAGGGAAGTTCGGCGTCCCGGGTATCTCGTGCTCCATGATCCGCGCGTTCGCCATGATCCCGGCCTGGGCCCGGGCGGCGGCGGTCAGCCGGGCGTCGCGCGCCAGCGGCTTCAGCCCGAGGGAGACGCGCTCGCTGTTGATGCCGGCGAGGAGCGCGGCGCAGAAATCGTCGCCCGACAGGAGCGCGTCCGCGCTGATGGTCGCGGCCCGGGCGGGCGCCCGCAGCGCCGCGCCGAGGCAGATCGCCAGGAGCCATCCCGTCGCTTGCCGTCGAGATGGCTCCATGATCGTCACCCCGTGAAGTTCTGCGCCAGGTAGACGTCGCCGCAGGCCGGTCCGCCGGGATCTATGGCGGCGCCGGCGCCCATGCGGCGGAAGTTCGGGTCGAGGATGTTGTCGCGGTGTCCCTTGGAGTTCATCCAGCGCGTCACCGCCGCGGTGGCGAGGCTCGCGTGGGTGTGCCGCGGCACGGGCTCGCCGGTGTCGGCATAGGTGAAGGCGCAGCCGACGGCGCGGGTCGAGATCGGCCGGCCGACCAGGCGAAACGCCTTGTCCATGGCGATGTTCTCGCCGGCGCGCCGGTAGGGCACGCCGTTGCCCTGGAGCCGCTCGACCAGCTTGCCGCCCTTGGGCACGGCGAGCCGGTGGCTCATCAGGCGGTGCGCGGCCATGTTGGCGGCGTGGCCGGCCGCGACGCGGGCGAGCTTCGCGTCGTTGGCGAGCGATCGCTGGCCGGCGCGGCGACGCTCGACGTTGACGTAGAAGAGCACCGCTTCCTGGAACAGCCGTTCGTCCGGGCCTTCCGGGCCGACGGGCCGATCGAATCGGGCCGGATGGCTGTCCTGCGCGCCAGCGCCAGAGGCAAGGAGGCAGATCGTCATGGTATTAACCAGCCAATTCGGGATGAACCGCCACATCTCGTCTACACCTGTTCGGGCGGCTCTCCTGCGTATACGATGCGCCGTGGCCGCGGGTCGTCAACCATCGTTCTGCGACCGGGATGGCGGCAGCAGATGCCCGCGCACGCGCGGCGGGCAAGACGAGCCTGTGGGCGCCGGCTTGCGGCCGGGTTAACGCGACCGCGACGGCGGTCGGGCCGGCGCTTGCGGCCCGGGGCCGGCGGCGCTATGGGGCGCGCATGGGCGCCCCATGAACGAGACAGCGATCGCCTTCGAGCCGCCGCACGTGCGCGCCGCCGCCGACGGCCTGCCGCTCGATCGCATCTCGCTGCGCGACCATGTCCGCGCCGTCGAGATCGGCGCCTTTCATGTCGAGCGCGGCGTCGCCCAGCGCGTGCAGTTCGACGTGGTGCTCGAGGTCGTGCCCGGCCTTGCCGGGCAGAGCGACGACGTCGACCGGGTGCTGTCCTACGACACGATCATCGAGGCGATCACCGCCGCGCTCGCCGCCGAGCGGGTGAACCTGCTCGAGACGCTGGCCGAGCGCGTCGCCGCCGGGTGTCTCGCCGATGCGCGGACCGTCCGCGCCTTCGTCCGGGTGCAGAAGCTCGACCGCGCGCCGGGGGCGCTCGGCGTCGAGATCGTGCGCCGGCGGCTGCCGGACGGGGCGGTGCGCCTGCACGGGCCCGAGGCCGCCGCCGCGCCGGGCGTGGCGCGGGTGATCCATCTCGGCCGCGCAGCGCTTGGCGGACCGGACGCGGCCGCCTGGCTCGCCGCCGCGCTGGCCGCGCCGCGCGCGGCGCTGACGGTCGCCCCGGCGACGCCGCAGGCGGCGGCGGCGGACGAGCCCGGGTTCCGCATCGGGCTGCTCGCCATCGACCAGGCGGCCTGGGCGCTCAGCGCCCGCGCGCCCGGGCTCGCCGTGGCGTCGAGCCGGGCCGAACTCGACTGGGCGGCGCGCGCGGGACGCCCGGCGGTCTGGGCCCCGGCGCGGATGCTCGCTGACGCCGCGCCCCGGCCTCCGCTCGACGCGAGCCGCCCGGCCGAGGCCGCGGCCTGGCTCGCCGGCGAGCTCGGCGCGGGGGAGGTCGTCGTCTGCGGCGACGCCGCCCCCGAACGGCTGCCGTCCGGCGTGGCGCTGCGCCTGGCGTCCTCGCCTGCGCGTATCGGAGCCTGAGCCATGGCCGCCATTCCGCCCGTCTGCGACTTCGGCCTCTCCGCCCCGGATTTCGCGCTGCCCGACACCGAGGGCCGCATCCGCACCCGCGACGAGCTGAAGGGGCCGAAGGGGCTGCTGGTCGTCTTCATCTGCAACCATTGCCGTTACGTGAAGGCCATCGCCGGTCGGCTGGCGGCGGAGGGGCGGGCGCTCGCCGCGCTCGGGTTCGGCGTCGTGGCGATCAACGCCAACGACCCGACCGACCGGGCGGAGGACGCGCCCGAGCGGATGGGGCCGTTCGCCCGCGCCCATGACTTCACGTTCCCCTATCTCCACGACGCGACGCAGGAGGTGGCCCGCGCCTATGGCGCCGTCTGCACGCCGGACTTCTTCGGCTACAACGCCGCGCTGGAGTTGCAGTATCGCGGCCGGCTCGACGCGAGCGGGCGGGAGGCGGCCCCGGACGCGCCGCGCGAGCTTTATGCGGCGATGGAACGGATCGCGGCGACGGGCCGCGGGCCGGAGGCGCAGGTCGCCTCGATCGGCTGCTCGATCAAGTGGAGGGCGTGATGGCGCGGCTGGTCTTCGATCTCGACGGCACGCTGGTGCATTCCGCGCCGACGATGACCGTCGCCGCGAACGCGATGCTCGCCGAGATCGGCCGGCGACCGGCGCCGGAGGCGACGGTGCTCGGCTTCGTCGGCCACGGCATGCGCCGGCTGGTCGAGCGCCTGCTCGAGGTGACGGGGGGCGTGCCGGAGGGCGGTGTCGAGCCTCATCTCGCGGCCTATCGCCGTCACTACGAAGCCGATCCGGTCACCGGCACGTCGCCCTATCCCGGCGTGCCCGAGGCGCTCGCCCGGCTGGCGGCGGACGGCCACGGCATCGCGGTCTGCACCCAGAAGCCGGACCGGCCGGCGCGGGCGATCATCGACGGCGTCGGGCTCGGCCGGCACGTCGCGGCGCTGACCGGGGGCGACAGCCTGCCCGGCGTGCTCAAGCCCGACCCGCGGCTCTTTCGCCACGCCGCCGACCGGCTGGCCCCGGGGCCGGAGATCATGATCGGCGACAGCGCCACCGACGCGGAGACCGCGCGCGCCGCGGGCGCGAAGTTCCTGCTCCACACCGAAGGCTACAACGCCCGGCGGCCGGAGACGTTCGGCGCGGACGGGGTCTTTGCCGACTATGCCGAGCTTCCGGGCCTCGTGAGCGCCGTGCTCGCCCGCGCGTGACCTGGTTCCGGCCGATCCCGCAAACCGAGCGTTCGCGGCCGCCGGGCGCGCTGGCGCTCGCCGGCGGGCCGCTGTGGTTCGACCGCGTGGCCGTCCATGTCCGGGGCGCGCCGCCGCGGATCGTTCCGGCGACCGAGGCGCCGGCCGCGGCGCTCGCCGCGCTGACGGCGCCGCGGGCGCCCGTCTGCGGCCTCTCGCTGGACCGGCCGCGGATCATGGCGGTGATCAACGTCACGCCCGACAGCTTCTCCGACGGCGGGCGGCACCTGCGGCGCGAGGACGCGCTGCGCCAGGCCGAGGCGCTGGTGGCAGGGGGCGCCGACATCCTCGACATCGGCGGCGAGAGCACGCGGCCCGGGGCCGATCCGACGCCGGAGGCGGTGGAGATCGACCGCGTCGTGCCGGTGATTGCGGGCTTGCGCGCCGCCGGCGTCGCCATCCCGATCTCGATCGACACCCGCAAGGCCGCGGTCGCCCGCGCCGCCTTCGACGCGGGGGCGGACCTGCTCAACGACGTCTCGGCGCTCGGCTACGATCCCGACAGCCTGCCGGCGGCGGTCGCGGGCGGCTGGCCGGTGGCGCTGATGCATGCGCAGGGCGATCCCAGGACCATGCAGGACGCGCCCGCCTACGACGACGTGCTGCTCGACGTCGCCGACTATCTCGCCGCGCGAGTCGCGGCGGCGGAAGCGGCCGGCGTGCCGCGGGCGCGCCTCCTGGTCGATCCGGGCATCGGCTTCGGCAAGACGGTCGAGCACAATCTCGCGCTGATTCGCGGGCTCGCGATCCTGCACGGGCTCGGCTGTCCGATCCTGTTCGGGGCCTCGCGCAAGCGCTTCATCGGCACGATCGGCGGCGCGCCGGAACCCTCCGGTCGCGGTCCCGGCTCGATTGCCGTAGCGCTCGAGGCTTTGCGGCAGGGCGCGCAGGTGATACGAGTTCATGACGCAGCCGAGACGCGACAGGCGTTCGCCCTGTGGGCGGCCCTCAACGCTCCGGACCCGGACAGAGGCGACATGAAATGAGCAGGAAACTCTTTGGCACCGATGGCGTGCGCGGCCGCGCCAACGACGATCCGATGACCCCGGAGACCGCGCTGCGGCTCGGGCAGGCGGCGGGGCGCTTCTTCACCAACGGCGGGCACGCGCACCGCGTCGTCATCGGCAAGGACACCCGCCGCTCCTGCTACATGCTGGAGACGGCGCTGACCGCGGGCTTCACCTCGGTGGGGATGGACGTCTTTCTCGTCGGCCCGATCCCGACGCCGGCCGTGGGCTTTCTCACCCGCTCGATGCGCGCCGATCTCGGCGTGATGATCTCCGCCTCGCACAACCCCTATCAGGACAACGGCATCAAGTTCTTCGGCCCCGACGGGTTCAAGCTCTCCGACGCCGCCGAGGAGGAGATCGAGGCCCTGCTCGAGGGTCCGCCGGCGCTGGCCGTCCCCGAGCGCATCGGCCGCGTCACCCGGATCGACGACGGGCGCGGCCGCTACATGGAGTTCGCCAAGACCACCTTCCCGCGCGGCCTGCGGCTCGACGGGCTGAAGGTGGTGATCGACTGCGCCAACGGCGCCTCCTACCGCACCGCGCCGCAGGTGCTCTGGGAGCTCGGCGCCGAGGTCGTGCCGGTCGGGGTGACGCCGAACGGCTTCAACATCAACGACGGTTGCGGCTCGACCGACGCCGCGGCCGCGGCGGCGGCGGTGGTCGCGCACGGGGCCGATCTCGGCGTCTGCCTCGACGGCGACGCCGACCGGGTGCTGATCCTCGACGAGACCGGAAAGCTCGCCGACGGCGACCAGTTCATGGGGCTGATCGCCGACCGCTGGGCCGCCGAGGGGCGGCTGGAAAAGGGAACGCTGGTCGCGAGCGTGATGTCGAACCTCGGGCTGGAACGCCACCTCGCCGGGCAGGGGCTGCGGCTGCTGCGCGCTCCGGTCGGGGACCGCTACGTGGTCGAGGCGATGCGCGAGGGCGGCTACAATCTCGGCGGCGAGCAGTCCGGCCATATCGTGATGACCGACTACGTGACGACGGGCGACGGGCTGATCGCCGCGCTGCAGTTCCTGTCGGCGATGGTGGAGACCGGCAAGCGCGCCTCGGAGATCGCCCGCGTGTTCGACCCCTATCCGCAGGTGCTGCGCAACGTCCGCTACCGCAAGGGGGCGACGCCGCTCGATCAGGCGCGCGTGCGTGCGGCCATCGCCGAGGGCGAGGCGCGCATCGCCGGCCGCGGGCGGCTCGTCATCCGCAAGTCGGGCACCGAGCCCTTGGTGCGCATCATGGGCGAATGCGAGGATCCGGCGCTGCTCGACGACGTTCTGGGCCAGATCGAGGCCGAGGTCGCGGCGTTCGCCTGACTGCGCTCAGGTCGCGGCGGCGGCCGGCCTGCCGGTGGGGAGCAGGGCCGCGGCGGCGAGGGTGGCCCCGGCCGCAAGCGCGGCGAGGGCGAGGAAGCCGGGACGGTGGGTGACGTCCGCGGCGCCGACCCAGCCCGCGATCGGATAGGCGACGAGAAGCGCCGCGTTGGCGAGCGCGAACATGGCGGCGTAGGCGCTGGCATGGCGGCGCGGCGGCGTCAGGCGGCGCAGCATCATCGGCGCAGGCGTCACCGCGAGCGCCGCGCCGAGGCCGACGAGCGCCCAGACCACCAGAAGACCGGTCCACGCCGACGCCGCCGCGGCGCCGGCGAGGAGCGCCGCGGCGACGAGGGCGCAGCCGGCGGTCATGATCCGCCGCTCGCTGTAGCGGGCCAGCAGGCCCGGCACGGCCAGCGCGCCGGCGACGGAGCCGAGGCCGAAGATCGCGAAGGCGGCGGTTGCGGCGCGGGCGTCTAGCCCGAGATCGCCCTGGACCAGCACGACGGTGTTGACGGTCACCATCGCCGCGCCTGCGGCGGCGGCGAGGTGGACGGGCACGAGGCCGCGAAGCTCGGGCCGCGCCAGCAGCCGCAGCCCCAGCGTCATGCGCCAGAGCGCGAAGCCGGCGGGGGCGGGCGGCAGGGTCGGCAGGCGCGTGCGGGCGATGATGACGGCGGAGACGAGGAACGCGGCGACCACCGCGACGAAGAGGCCGCGACCGCTGAGGAACAGCAGGAGTCCCGCCGCCACGGCCGGGCTCAGGCCGTTCTCGAGCTCGACCGCGACGCGGGACTTGGCCAGCGCGCGGGCGTAGTCGTCCGGGTCGGGCAGCAGGTGCGGCACCAGCGCCTGGTAGGTGGGCGTGAAGGTGGCCGACGCGACCGTGAAGACGAGGATGGCCGCATAGAGTTGCCAGGCGGCGGTGGCGAAGGGGAGCGAAACCAGTGCCGCGGCGCGCACGAGGTCGAGCGCGATCAGGAGCGGCTTCTTGGCGGTGCGGCCGGTCAGCGCCGCGGCGACAGGCGGCACGATGACGTAGGCCGCAACCTTGATCGTCAGTGCGGTCGCGAGGATCTTGCCGCCGCCCTCGCCCGACAGGTCGAAGGCGAGCAGCGCCAGCCCGACGATGGCGACCCCGGTCCCGATCAGGGCGAGGACGTAGGCAGAGAACAGCCAGGCGTAGTCGCGCGCCCCGGGGGACCGCATCATGTCGGCGCGGGGTCTTCGCTGACCGGGGCGGCCGGGTCGTCGCGGTAGAGCGTGGTGTAGAGCACCGGCATGAAGACGAGCGTCAGCAGGGTGGCGACGAGGAGCCCGCCCATGATCGCGAAGGCCATCGGACCCCAGAACAGCGTGGGGGCGATCGGCAGCAGCCCGAGCACCGTCGAGAAGGCGGTGAGCGTCAGCGGCCGCATGCGGTTCTTGGCGGCCGAGACCGCGGCCTCGCGCACGCCGAGCCCCTCGGCGCGCTCGTCCTCGATCTGGGTGATGAGGATCACGGCGTTCTTGGCGATCATGCCGATCAGCGCGAGGATGCCGAGGATCGCCACGAAGCCGAGTGGGCGGCCGAAGAGCAGTAGCGCGCCGACGACGCCGATCAGCCCGAGCGGCAGCAGCACCACGGTGATGAAGGCCGCGCGGAAGCTCTGGAGCTGGACCATCAGCAGCGTGACCATGATGAAGATCATCAGCGGCACGACGGCGAAGACCGCCTCCTGGCTCTCGGCCGAGGTCTCGACCGTGCCGCCGGTCTCGATGCGGTAGCCCTGCGGCAGGGCGGCGGCGAGCGCGTCGACGTCGGCCTCGATCGCGCCCACGGCCGCTTCCGGCAGGAGGCCGGGGGCGACGTCGGCGAGGACGGTCAGGGTGGGGGCGCCGTCGCGCCGCCAGACCAGCGGCTGCTCCTGGTCGTAGCGGAAGCTGGCGAACTGCTCGAGCGCCACGGTGCGCCCGCCCGGAATGGGGATTTGCAGGTTGGCGAGACGGTCCAGCGCGATGCGGTCCTCGGCGTCGGAGCGGGCCACGACGTCGATCGAGTAGATTCCATCGCGGAGCTGGGTCACGGTCGCGCCGGAGACGGCGGTCTGCAACGCGTCGGAGAGCTGCCGACTGGACAGGCCGAGCCGGCGCGCCTGGTCCTGGTCGACGTCGATCACCAGCGCGCGGGCGGGTTCGATCCAGTCGAAATGCACGCGGCGCGCGCCGGGGAAGCTCGCGATCACCTCGGCGAGCTTCAGCGCCTCGGCGCGCAGCACCTCCACGTCGGGGCCGGAGATGCGGTACTGGACCGGCCAGCCGATCGGCGGGCCCATCTCCAGCGGGCTGACGCGGACCACCGCCTCGGGGAAGGTCTCGACGAGCCAGGCGTCGAGCGCCTCCTCGAGCCGGATGCGCTCGTCGAGGCCGTTGGCCATGACGACGAGCTGGCTGTGGTGGTCCGAGGGCGGCAGGATGGCGAGCGGCAGGTAGAAGCGGACGACGTTGCGGCCGACATAGGACGAGAAGTGGTCGACGTCCTCGTTGGCGGCGAGCCAGCCCTCGATCTGCTCGACGGCGTCGAGGCTCGCGTAGATCGAGCTCGACCGGGGGAGCTGGAAGTCGACGACCAGCTCGAAGCGGTCCGAGGGCGGGAAGAACTGGCGGCTGACCTTGCCGAGGCCGACGACGGCGAGGGCGAAGAGGGCGATGGTCACCGCGATGGTGATCCAGCGGCCGCTGATCGCGAGGTTGAGGAAGCGGCCGTAGGTTCGCAGGAGCCAGCCTTCCTGTCGCTGGGCGCCGGGGGCGGGCGGCTTCAGGATGAGCCCGCCGACGATGGGCGTGAACAGCACGGCGACGAACCACGAGGCGATGAGCGCGATCGCGACGACCTGGAAGAGCGAGATCGTGTACTCGCCCGCCATGCTCTCGGCGAAGCCGATGGGCACGAAGCCCGCGATGGTGATGAGGGTGCCGGTCAGCATCGGCGCGGCGAGGCGGGAATAGGCCCATTGCGCGCCCTCGGCCACGGTGTCGCCGACGGCGAGGCGGCGCAGGATCGCGTCGGTCGTCGTCATGGCGTCGTCGACGAGCAGCGCGAGCGCGATGATGAGCGCGCCGAGCGAGACGCGGTGCAGGTCGATCCCGAGCGTCTGCATGATCAGGAAGACCGTGGCGAGCGTCACCGGGATCGCCACCGCCACCACGGCGCCGGGACGGACGCCGAGGCTGAGGAAGCTGACGCCGAGGATGATGGCGATGGCCTGGTAGAGCGAGGTGGTGAAGTCGCCGATGGCGCGGTCGACGACGACGGGCTGGTCGGAGACGAGGTGCGGCTCGACGCCGAGCGGCATGTCGGCGACGATGGCGGCCATCGCCGTGTCGATCTCGGCGCCGAGTTCGAGGATGTCGCCGCCCTCGCGCATCGAGATGGCGAGGCCGATCGCCGGCTCGCCGTCGACGCGGAACATCGGCGCGGGCGGGTCGACATGGCCGCGGCGGACGTTGGCGACGTCGCCGAGGCGGAAGCTGCGGCCGCCGGCGACCAGCGGGGTGTCGAGGATGTCGGTCTCGTCCTCGAAGGCGCCGCTGACGCGCAGCGTGAGGTTCTCGAGGCCGCTGTTGATGACGCCCGAGGGGCGCACGGCGTTCTGCGCGGCGATGGCGGCGAAGATCTGGCCGTAGTCGAGCCCGAGGGCGGCGACCTGGTCGGGGAGGAACTCGACGAAGATCGTCTCGTCCTGCACGCCGAGGAACTCGACCTTGGCGATGTCGGGGGCCCGGCGGATCAGCTCGGTGCGGACGCGGTCGACCTCGTCGCGAAGCTCTCGGTCGGAGAAGCCGTCGGCGGTGAAGCCGTAGACGATGCCGAAGACGTCGCCGAAATCGTCGTTGAAGAACGGGCCGAGGACGCCCGGGGGCAGCGTGTGGCGGATGTCGCCGACGGCGTTCCGGACCTCCTGCCAGACATCGGCGACGTCCTCGGGCGGGAACGGGCCTTCGAGCTCGACATAGATCGTGGTGACGCCCGGCCGGGTGATCGAGCGCAGGGCGTCGAGGCCGGTCGTCTCCTCCAGCCGGCGTTCCAGCCGGTCGGTGAGCTGGTCGAGGGTCTCCTCCATGGTCGCGCCGGGCCAGACGGCCGAGACGAGCATGGTCTTGATGGTGAAGGTCGGATCCTCGTCGCGGCCGAGGTTCGCGAAGGCGAAACCGCCGGCGATGACGGCCACGACCATCAGGTAGATGGTCAGCGCGCGCGAGCGGATCGCCCAGCCGGAAAGGTTCGGACCCATCATGGCGCGGCCCTCACGCGCCGGAGCCGAGGAGGCGGACTTCCTGTCCCGGGCGCAGCGCCTGCACCCCGGCGGTGACGACGATCTCGCCGACGGCGAGGCCGTCCGAGACGGCGACGCTTGCCGGGTCGAACCGCGCCACCCCGATCGGGCGCAGCGCCACGGTGTTGGTGGCGGGGTCGACCACCCAGACCGCGGGCCCGCCCTCGGCCGAGGTGAGGGCGCTGGCCGGCAGGACGATGCCGGCGTCCCCGCCGAAATGGACGCGGGCGGTGACCGGCGTGCCGAGGCGCATCTCGGCGGGCGGGTCGATCAGGCCGACGCGGACGCGGAATGTGCCGGTCACCGGGTCGGCGCGCGGGGCGATCTCGCGGACGCGGCCCCGGGCCGTCACGTCGGGGCGCAGCGTCATCAAGACCAGAACCTCCGGGTCGGGCGGGCTCGCCTCCATCGCCGCGGCGGCGACGTCGAAGACGCCGTCGAGGCCGCCGTCCTGGCTCTTCTGGACGATCATCCGGCCGGCGGGGACGACCTCGCCCGGCTCGGCGCCGATCTCGGTCACCACGCCGGGAGCGTCGGCGACAAGCTCGGTGTCGGCGAGGCGGCGGCGCGCGATGCCGGCCTGGGCCGCGGCGGCGTCGACGCCGGCCTGCGCCGTGGTGAAGACCTGCTCGGCGCGTTCGAACGCGGCGCGCGCCGCGATCTGGCGCTGGTAGAGGTGGCGATGGCGGTCATAGTTGATGCGCGCCTCGGAGAGCTGGCCCTCGGCGGCGGCGAGGCTCGCCTCGGCGGCGCGCAGCCCGTTCTCCTCGTCGGTCGGGTCGAGGCGGGCCACGACCTGGCCGGCCGTCACCGTGTCGCCGACGTCGACGAGGCGCTCGACCATGCGGCCGCCGATCCGGAAGGCGAGGTTGACCGTCGTGCGGCTCTCGACGACCCCGGCGAAGGCCAGCTCGCGGCCGCCGACGCTCTCCTCGACGACGATGGCGCGGACGGGACGGATCTCGGCCGGGGCCGGGGCGTCCTCGTCATCGCAGCCGGCGAGCGCCGCCAGCACCGCCGCCGCAAGGCCGAGGCGCCATCCCGCAATTGCCATCGTTCGCTCCCGCACACGCAAGTACCGTCACGGGGTAGCCCGCGCGGTTCGCGGCCGCAACCCGGATTGCGGCGTCATACCGGCGGGCTCACGAAACGACTCGCGGACCTTTTTGACCCTTAACGATTTTATCGTGTGTATTCAGGTAGTTACCCATCTATCACGCGTGTTAGCCCGTGTAGCGCCGGGTGGCCTGGTAGACTCGCGTGCATCAGTTGCCGCCGCGCGCCGCGACGAAGAGGCCGGCGTCGCGGGCGGCCTGGGTCAGCGCCTTGGACTTGTTGACGGTTTCCTGCAACTCCGCCTCGGGGTCGCTGTCGTAGACCACCCCGCCGCCGGCCTGGACGTAGAGCGCGCCGTCCTTCACCACGCCGGTGCGCAGCGCGATGCAGACGTCCATGTCCCCGCCGGCGGCGAAATAGCCGACGCCGCCGCCATAGACGCCGCGCTTCTCGGTCTCGAGCTCGTCGATGATCTCCATCGCCCGCACCTTGGGCGCGCCGGAGACGGTGCCGGCAGGCAGGCCGGCGAGCAGCGCCGAGAGGGCGTCGTGGCCCGCGGCGAGGTCGCCCTCGACGTTCGAGACGATGTGCATGACGTGGCTGTAGCGCTCGATCACGAACTGCTCGTTCGGCTCGATGGTGCCGACCCGCGCCACCCGGCCGACGTCGTTGCGGCCGAGATCGAGCAGCATCAGGTGCTCGGCCCGCTCCTTGGGGTCGGCGAGAAGCTCGTGCTCCAGCGCCAGATCCTCGGCCGGGGTCGCGCCGCGCGGCCGGGTGCCGGCGATCGGGCGGATGGTCACGCGCCCCTGCTTGACCCGGACGAGGATCTCCGGACTCGCGCCGACGACCTGGAAGCCGCCGAAGTCGAAATAGAACATGTAGGGCGAGGGGTTGGTCCGGCGCAGCGCCCGGTAGAGCGCGAAGGGCGGCAGGTCGAAGTCCAACCGCCAGCGTTGCGACGGCACGACCTGGAAGATGTCGCCGGCGCGGATGTATTCCTTGGCCTTCTCGACGGTGGCGCGGTAGGCCTCCGGCGTGACGTTCGAGACCGGGGCGCCGACGGCGGCGGCGGTTCCGAGGTCGCGGCCCGCCTGCGGCGGCGCGCGGTCGAGGTCGCGCACGGCGTCCATCACCCGCTCGGCCGCCTGGGCGTAGGCCGCGCGCGCGCTCAGGCCGGAACCGGCCCAGGCGGGGCTGACGACGGTGACCTCGCCCTTCACGCCGTCGACGACGACGACGACGGTCGGCCGCAGCATCACCGCGTCGGGCAGGCCGAGCGGGTCGGGGTTGGGCTCGGCCAGCCGCTCGACGAGGCGCACCATGTCGTAGCCGAGATAGCCGAAGAGGCCGGCCGACATGGCGGGCAGGTCGGCGGGCAGGTCGATGCGGCTCGCGGCGATCAGCCGGCGCAGGCTCGCCAGCGGATCGTCGGGCTCGTTCTCCCAGGCCTCGGGGTCGAAGCGGGCGGAGCGGTTCGTTCGCGCCGTGCGGCCCCGGCACTGCCAGACCAGATCGGGCTTCATCCCCATGATCGAGTAGCGGCCGCGGACCTCGCCGCCGGTGACGCTCTCCAGCAGGAAGCTGTCCTTGCGCGCGCCCGTCAGCTTCAGCATCAGCGACACCGGGGTGTCGAGGTCGGCGACGAGCCGGGTCCACACCACCTGGTTGCGGCCGGCGTCGAAGGCGGCGGCGAAGTCCTCGTAGGCGGGCGAGAGGGTCATCCCGGCCTCAGGGGAACTGCGCGAGCACGCGGTCGATCTGCGCCTGGTCGATGCGGACGCCCGACTGCGCCTGCAACGCCTGCGTGAAGAGCGCGAGCACGTCCTCGGCGGCCTGCGCGCCGAGCTGGCCGCTCACGTTCTGCACCAGCGCGGCGCCGTCGGCGTCGGTGGCGTCGAAGGGGATCACCTCGGCGACCTCGACGACCGCGACGCGGCCTTCGGCGTCGACGACCGCCGCGCTCCCCGCGGCGGTGGCGAAGACCGCATCGACGAGGCCGGCGGGCGCGCCCTGGACCGGGGCGGTGCGCGCCACTGGTCCGGCGGAGCGCACCAGCCGGCCGAGCCGGGTGGCGAGATCGCCGATCGGCAGCCCGCCATCGAGTTCGGCCTTCAGGCCCCCGGCCATCTCCGTGAGCCGCCGCGCGTCCTCCGCGGCCTTCCAGTCCGCCGCCACGCGGTCGCGGATCCCGGCGAGCGGGATCGGCGCCGGCGGCTCGATCGCGTCGACGCGCAGGGTGACGAGGCCGTCCGAGGCGAGGGTGACGAGGTCGGTCTCCGCGTCGACGTCCGCCGCCTCGGCGGCGGCGCGGAAGGCGGGATCGTCGGCGAGCCCGCCGGTGGTGTCCGCCGCGAGGTCGATCTGGCCCATCTCGAACTCCGACCCGGAGGCGATCTCCTCGATGCGCGCGCCGCCGGCGATCATGTCCTCGACGGCGCGGCCGGCGTCGACGACCTGCTTGCGCGCCTCGGCGAGGGCGCGGTCGGCGGCGATCTCGGCGCGGGCGGTCTCGAAGGGGACCGTCGTCGGCGCGAGGATGGCGTTGATGCGGAAGAGCGACGGCCCGAGCGGCGTGGCCGCCGGCCCGACGATCCCCGGCCCGGTCGCGTCGAAGACCGCCGCGGCGGCCTCGGGCGCGAGATCGGCGCGCCGCACCTCACCCTGGTCAAGCTCGGCGGGGGTGAGGCCGCGGGTCGCGGCGAGGGTGTCGAAGGTGATCTCGCCAGCCGTGATGCGCGCCAGCGCCGCGGCGGCATCTTCGGTCGTGCCGAAGCCGATGCGCTCGACGCTGCGCCGCTCCGGGGTCGAGAAGCGGTCGCCGGCGGCGTCGTAGGCCGCCCGCAGGTCGGCCTCGGGAACCTCGATCGTCGCGGCGAGCGCGGCGGGATCGAGGAGGGCGTAGGTGATCCTGCGCGTCTCCGGCCGGGTGTAGCGGGCGATGTTCGCTTCGTGGAAGGCGGCGAGTTCGTCCTCGGTCGGCGGCGGGGTCGGCGTGGCGAGGAGCATCGGGTCGAGCTCGATCCAGTCGAAGCGCCGCTCTTCGCCGGCATGGGCGAGCAGCGCCGTTGCCTCGGTCTCCGGCATGGAGGTGGCGCCCTGGACGGCGCCGGCGATCAGCTCGCGCGTTCCCTCGCGCCGGAGCATCGCCTCGAAGCGGTCGGGCGTCAGGCCGGCGCGCTCGAGCGCGAACCTGTAGGCCTCGCGGTCGAAGCCGCCGTTGACGCCGCGGAAGGCCGGCGTCGCCAGCACCATTTCCTGCACGGTCGCGTCCCCGGTCGAGATCTCGCGCCGCGCCGCCTCGTCGTCGAGGGCGGCGTCGGTGACCAGCCGGCCGAGCACCATGCGGTCGACGCCGAACTGGCGCGCCTCGGCCATGGGCAGCTGCCGGCCGAGCTGGCGGGAGAGCGCGTCGACCTCCTGGCCGACGGCGCGGGCGTACTCGTCGGCCGCGATCTCCTGGTCGCCGACCTCGGCGACCGAATAGCCGCCCGAGCCGGTCGCGGTGATGCCGAACCCGCCGAAGCCGATCACGATGATGATCAGGATCGCCCAGACGACGAAGTTGGATTTGCTGGCGCGAAAGGTCTTCAGCATCGGGGCGCGCGTCCTCGTCCGGGCGGATGCGGCGTCTTAGTCGCTGCCCCGCGGCGAGGCAAGCGCGCCCGAAGCGCCGGTGTGGCGCCCGGCGCGCGGTTCACCCCGCCGCAGGCGCCTCCCGGAACGCCGCCGTGAACGCGGCGAGGCGGCGGCCCGTTTCCGCGAGACCCTCGGGGCCGGAGTTGGCGAAGGCGACGCGCAGCGTCGCCTCGGCGACGCCGTCGCCGCCTTCGGCGCGCAGGGGCGCGAACATCGTGCCCGGCAGCATCAGCAGCGAGGCGTCGTGGACGAGCCGCTTCGCCACCACGTCGGAGGGCGCGGCGAAGGGGTGGCGCACATAGGCGAAGTAGGCGCCGGCGCCGAGAAGCTCCCAGCCGTCGAGGCCGGCGAAGGCGGCGCGGGCGGCGTCGCGGCGGCGCAGGATCTCGGCGCGCTCGCCGGCGACCCAGCCCATGAGGTTCCGCAGCCCCCAGAGCGCGGCGCGCTGGCCGAGCTGGGGCGCGCAGATCACCACGCTGTCGAGGAACTTCTCGGCCTCGGCGAGACGGGCGGGGTCGGCGACGATCACGCCGGTCC
Source organism: Amaricoccus sp. (assembly GCF_017995835.1). Lineage (GTDB taxonomy): Bacteria > Pseudomonadota > Alphaproteobacteria > Rhodobacterales > Rhodobacteraceae > Amaricoccus. The sequence goes on along the minus strand of NZ_JAGOID010000006.1, from coordinate 38,711 downwards.
GGTGCCCGGTCAGGCGGAACGCCTTGGAGAAGGAATAGAGGTGGATCAGCCCCTCGCGCCAGTCGGGATCGGCGAAAAGCTCGTGCGGCCGGCCCTCGCGGCCGTCGAAGTCGCGGTAGGTCTCGTCGAGGACCAGCGCCGCGCCCGCCGCGCGCGCCAGCCCGGCGAAGGCGGCGACCGTCGCGCCGGGATATTCGGCGCCGGTGGGGTTGTTCGGGGTGACGAGGACGATCGCCTTGACCCGCGGCCCCATCAGCGCCCGCGCCGCGTCGAGGTCGGGCGTCATGTCGGGCCGGCAGGGGATGGGGATGGTCTCGATCCCCGTCGTGTCGAGCCACATCTTGTGGTTGAAGTACCAGGGCGTCGGCAGCATCACCGCGTCGCCCGGCGCGGCCAGCGTCGCCATCGCGGCGCAGAAGGCCATGTTGCAGCCGGCGGTGATCGCCACGTCGGCGGCGCGGATGTCGCCGCCATAGGCGGCGCTCCACTGCGCGGCGATCTCGTCGCGCAGGTCGGGATTGCCGAGGACCGGGCCGTAGAGGTGGCACTCGGGATCCTTCAGCATCTCCGCCATCGCGGCGCGCAGCGGCGCGGGCGGCGGCTCGACCGGCGCCGCCTGGCTGAGGTTGATGAGCGGCCGCTCCGGCGGGAAGACCGCGTCGGCGACCCAGCGCCGCGCCTCCATGACCGGGGGCGGCGGGGTGGCGGCGATGAGGGGGCTGAGCGGGGTCATGGGCGGGATGCTACGCGCGCGACGGGGCGTCCATCAAGCGCCGGATGCGGGCGTCGCGCCGTCATCCCGACCGCCCCGCCGCCACCGCCCGGCTGCGCCGGCCGGACCCGGGCGCCGCGTCGGCGTCGCGCCGGTGGCGGCGTCGCGCCCGCGGCGCGCTGCGGCGTCGCGCCCGGCGGCGCCGTCTCCCCGCCCCGGCGCGCCCCGGCGCGGGCCGGGCTTGACCGCCGCCGGCCGGCCCCTTAGCTCGCCGCCATGGCCGAGCCTCCGCTCCTGACCCTCTCCGACGTGAGCCTGACCTTCGGCGGCGAGCCGATCCTCGCCGGCGTCGACCTCGCCGTGCGTCCGGGCGAGCGCATCGCGCTGGTGGGTCGCAACGGTTCGGGCAAGTCCACGCTGATGAAGCTGATGGCCGGGCAGGTCGCCGCCGATTCCGGCGAACGCTTCGTGCGGCCGGGTGCGACGATCGGCTACATGGCCCAGGAGCCGGACTTCGCCGGGTTCGCGACGGTCGGCGCCTATGTCGAGGCGGGGCTGCCCGAGGCAGAGGCATGGCGGGCGGCGATGGCGATGGAGGGGGTCAAGCTCGACGCCGGCATCGATCCGGCCGTCGCCTCGGGCGGCGAGCGCCGCCGCGCCGCGCTGGCGCGCGTTCTCGCCGGGGCGCCCGACCTGATGCTGCTCGACGAGCCGACCAACCACCTCGACGTCGAGGCGATCGCCTGGCTGGAAGCCTGGCTGCGCGACAGCCGTGCCGCGGTCGTCGTCGTCAGCCACGATCGCGCCTTCCTGCGCGCATTGACCGAGGCGACGCTGTGGGTCGACCGGGGCGTGACGCGCCGGCTCGACCGCGGCTTCGCCGCCTTCGAGGACTGGCGCGACACGGTCTTCGAGGAGGAGGATCTGGCGCGCCACAAGCTCGACCGGCTGATCAAGGCCGAGGGCCGCTGGGCCGTCGAGGGCATCTCGGCGCGACGCAAGCGCAACCAGGGGCGGGTGCGCCGGCTGGCGGAGATGCGCGACGAGCGGCGGGCCCGGATCGCGCGCGCCGGAACCGCCCGCATGGCGTTCGGCGAGTCGCGGACCTCCGGCAGGCTGGCGATCGAGGCAGAGAACATATCGAAGGCCTACGGCCGGACGATCCTGCGCGATTTCTCGCTCCGGGTGCAGCGGGGCGAGCGGATCGCCATCGTCGGGCCGAACGGGGTCGGCAAGTCGACGCTGCTCGGGATGCTGATCGGGCAGATCCCGCCCGACGCGGGGACGGTGCGGCTCGGCGCCAATCTCGACCTCGCGGTCTTCGACCAGGCCCGCGCCGCGCTCGACCCGGACGCATCGCTCTGGGACACGCTGAACGGCGACGCCGAGATCGGCGTCTCGGGGCGCAACGACCAGGTGATGGTGCGCGGCACGCCCCGGCACGTCGTCGGCTACCTGAAGGACTTCCTGTTCTCCGAAGGCCAGGCACGCGGGCCGGTCTCGGCGCTGTCGGGCGGCGAGAAGGCGCGGCTGCTGCTCGCCCGGCTGATGGCGCGGCCCTCGAACCTGCTCGTCCTCGACGAGCCGACCAACGATCTCGACGTCGAGACGCTCGACCTGCTGGAGGAGCTCGTCGACGACTATCCCGGCACGGTGCTCCTTGTCAGCCACGACCGCGACTTCGTCGACCGGGTGGCGACGACGACGATCGCCATGGAGGGCGACGAAGGCGCGACGATCTACGCCGGCGGCTGGTCGGACTACCGCAGCCAGCGCCGCCCGGATGTCGCGCCGGATGCCTCGGCGCCGGCGCGGCCGAAGCCGGCGGCGGAGCGCCGGGCCGCGCCGGCGCGGGCGCCGCGCCTGAGCTTCGGGCAGTCCCACCGGCTGGAGCGTCTGCCCGGGGAGATGGAGCGCCTCGGCGCGGAGATCGCCCGGCTCGAGGCGCTGCTGGCCGATCCCGGCCTCTACGCCCGCGACCCGGCGCGCTTCGGCAAGGCGAGCGCGGCGCTCGCCGAGCGGCAGGCGGCGCTCGCCGCCGCAGAGACCGAGTGGCTGGAGCTCGAGGAACTCCGCGAGGCCGCGGGCGGGTAGAAGCGGCTCTGGTAGGAGCGGCTGGGGCCGGCCCTCGCGAGTCGCGGCGAAATCTGCTATGACGCGGGCTTTCCGGCAGGGTGGGGGGCGGCGGTGCGCAACCTCGACACGGCGGCGCTGCGGGCGCTGGTGGCGGTGGCGGAGATGGGCGGCGTCACCCGGGCCGCCGCCCAGCTCAACCTGACCCAGTCGGCGGTGTCGCTACAGGTCAAGCGGCTCGAGGAGACGCTCGACCAGTGCCTGATCGAGCGGGTCGGGCGCGGCGTCGCGTTGACGCTTCAGGGCGAGCAGCTCGTCGGCTATGCCCGTCGGCTGCTCGCGCTCAACGACGAGATCGTCGTTCGGATGTCGGGCGCGACCGCGGGCGGCGAACTGCGGGTTGGCGCCCCCTGCGACCTGATCCACCTGCACCTGCCGCAGGTGATCCGCGCATTCGGCGAGCGCCGGCCCGACGTGCGGATCGTGCTGGAGTCGCATGTGAGCGGCGCGCTGCACGAGCGGCTGCGGGCGGGCACGATCGACCTGATCCTGACCACCGACCTCGAACCCGCGCCCGGAGCCGAGACGCTGGCCGAGGCGCCGCTGGTCTGGATCGGCGCGCCCGGGGGCAATGCCTGGCGGCGGAGGCCGTTGCCCCTCGCCACCGTGGTCGGCTGCGCCTTCTCTCGCGCCGCCGTGGAGAGGCTCGGCGCCTCCGGCTTCGACTGGGAGATCGCGATGGAGGCGTCGAAGGTCAGCGTCGACGGCGCGGTCGCCGCGGACATGGCGGTCTACATGATGCTCGAGGGCACGATCCCGCCCGGGTTCGAGGTGATCGACCACCGTGGCGCGCTGCCCGACCTGCCCGGCTTCGGCATCAACATGGCGGCGACCCAGGGCCCGCGCCGGCGGCTCGCCGCGCTGCTCGCCGCCGACATGCGCCTCGCCTATGCCGCCCACGGCATGCGGATCGCCGCCGAGTAATACCGGCGAGCCTACCAGGCCGCCCGGCGCAGCACGGGCTAACACGCGTGATAGATAGGGTAACTGCCTGAGTACAAACGATAAAAGCGTTAAAGGCCAAAAAGCGCCCGCGAGTCGTTTCATGAGCCCGCCGGTATAAGGCGCGGGTCCGCGCCGACGGGGGTCGCCGGCGCCACGGAACGACGACCGATGAGGGTTCGTCATGAATCGGATTGCGAGAACTCGTTGGACGCGTGGGGTCGCCACGGGGCAGTTTGTCGGCGGTGACTGAACCGAAGAAGGACCACCGAGACCTGCGAGCCTGACCGACGCCCGCCACATTTCGGCAGGGGCGCTCCTTTCCAGTTCCGCCGCGCCCAATTCCGGCTGCGGCTCCCTCATCGTCATATCGAGAAGGCAGTACCATGACCGGCATCAACGTGCCCGTCGGCAACGTCGTCGACCGCGTAGGCGACGCCCGTGTGGACGGACTCATCGGCCTCAACTGGGGCTCGAACAATCTCAGCTACAGCGACCCGAACTCCCCTTCCGACTACGGCGCGTTCTATCCCGTGCCGATCCTCAGCGTGACGCAGATCTCCTCCGGCCAGCTCCTCGCCGTGCAATGGGCGCTCGACGCCAACGGGCCGATCGCGAGCAACGTCAACGCCGGCGTGTTCTCGGTCGAGGCGTTCACCAACGCCAACTTCGACTACCGGGGCGGCGGGACCGGCGCGGCTGTGCTGCGCTTCGCCAATTCCGAGGATCCCGGCACGGCGTATTCCTTCATGCCCCAGCAGGGCGACGTGCGCAGCGGCGACGTGTTCTTCGGGGGCTCCGGGCGGCTGCCGGTGCACGGGACGGCCGACTACCTGACGATCCTCCAGCAGGCCGCGCACGGCCTCGGGCTGAAATACGCCCATGACGCCTCGCAATGGGGGCCGGTCTCGGCCGCCTGGGACGCGCTCGAGTACACGGTCATGTCGTTCCGCTCCTATGTCGGGGCCGAGATCGGCGAGTACTCCAACGAGATCGGCGGAATGCCGCAGACCTACATGATGGGCGACATCCGCGCGCTCCAGCAGCAATACGGCGCGGACTTCTCCACCAACGCCGGGGCGACGGTGTACTCATGGAGCCCGACCACGGGCGACGCCTTCGTCAACGGCGCGCGGGCGCTCGACCCTTTGCAGAACCGGATCTTCATGACCATCTGGGACGGCGGGGGCTACGACACCTATGACCTCTCCAACTATTCCTCCGACCTCCGGATCGACCTGACCCCGGGCGGCTCGTCGAAGTTCGCGGACGTGCAGCTCGCGGCGCTCGGCGACGGCCATTACGCCCGCGGCAACGTCTACAATGCGCTCCAGTACCAGAACGACCCGCGCTCGCTGATCGAGGCGGTGATCGGCGGGTCGGGCGACGACGACATCCTCGGCAACGCCGCCGACAACGCGATCGAAGGCGGGGACGGGGACGACGTGCTGTCGGGCGGCGCCGGGAACGACGCGATCGACGGCAACGGCGGCAACGACACGATCTATGGCGGGCCGGGGAACGACGACATCCGCGGCGGCGCCGGCAACGACGTCATCTGGGGCAACGTCGGCGACGACATCATGGGCGGTGACGCCGGGAACGACACCTACCACGTCGACAGCCTCTCGGACTTCGTCTTCGAGTTCGCGGGCGAGGGAACCGACACGGTGATCTCGACGGTCGTCCACACGCTCGGGGACAACTTCGAGAACCTGACGCTTGTGGGCTCCTTCGCCACCGGCGGCACGGGCAACGCGCTCGCCAACCGTATCGCCGGCAGCGACTTCGCCGAGACCCTCGTCGGGCTCGGGGGGGCGGACACCCTCGTCGGCAACGGAGGCGCGGACTTTCTCCGCGGCGGCGACGGGCGCGACATCCTCGTCGGCGGCGTTGGCGCGGACGTGCTGATGGGCGGGCGCGGGCCGGACGTGTTCGACTTCGACGCCGCCGCGCATTCCCCGGGCGCGGCGCGCGACATTCTGCGCGCGGCGGATGGCGGCGTCGCTTTCGACGGCGCCGGTTCGGCGGCGGGCGATCTGATCGACCTCGCCGGCATCGACGCCGACGCAACCCGGTCCGGCAACCAGGCCTTCGCCTTCGGCCGGACCGGCGCGGGCGGGCTCTCGGTCGTGGAGTCCGGGGGGAACACGCTCGTCCGGGGCAACACGGACGGCGACGCGGCCTTCGAGTTCCAGCTCCTGATCGAGGACGGTGGCGTCCTCGCCGCGGCCTACCGGGCGTCCGACTTCGTCCTGTGACTCCGGAGCGGCCCCGGCTCACCATGTGACGTGGACCGGGGCCGCAGGACGGTGCGGCGGCCGCGGGTATGTCCCCGCGCCGGCAGGGGTCAACTGCCTCGCTTGCGCGGCTCCGCGCCGCCATCGTCCAGCGCCCGGCGCAGCCGGCGGATCAGGACGTCGCGCGCGCGTTCATCGGCGGCGTCGGCCAGCGCATCGTTGATGTCGAGGATCAGCCGCGAGACGTCGTTGTGCCAGTCGAGCCGCGCCACCCGTTCGGAGGGGAGGCGCGGGGCGCCGGCGGGGGGCAGGCTTCGCGCCCCCGCCGGCGCCAGCTCGAAGCCCTCGTCGAGCACGGGCGTCAGCACGCGGTCCGGGTCGAGGACGCCGGCCAGCCGCGCGGCCAGTCCGTCCATCGCCGGCGGCTCGCCGTGGACGAGAAACACCTCGCGGGCGATCGGCAGCCGTTCGCGGATCCACTCGGCCAGCTCCGGCCCGTCCGCATGGCCGGAATAGAGGTCGATCGAGCGGATGCGGGCGCGCACCGGGAAGTCCTCGCCCTGGATGCGCACGGTGCTCGCGCCGTCCTGGAGGATGCGGCCGAGCGTGCCCTCGGCCTGGTAGCCGACGAAGAGCACGGTTGCCTCGTCGCGCCAGATCCAGTTCTTCAGCCGGTGGCGGATGCGGCCCGCCTCGCACATGCCGCTGGCGGCGATGACGATGTGGAAGCCCTGCTGGCGGTCGAGCGCCTTGCTCTGCTCCACCGTCTCGGTGAAATGCACCTGGCGCGAGCGCAGCCCGGCGAGCAGCCCCGCGCCCTCCTCGAGCTCGCGCGCGTGGCGGGCGAAGATGCGCGTGGCGCGGCTGGCGAGCGGCGAGTCGACGTGGATCGGGATCTGCGGCAACTCGCCCTCGGCCATCAGCCGGGTGAGATCGACGATCAGCTCCTGCGCGCGTTCCACCGCGAAGGACGGGATCAAGAGCGCGCCGTTCGGATGGATCGCGGCGCGGACCTCCTCGCCCAGCAGCGCGCGGCGGCTCGCGTCGGTCGCCTCGGGCCGGTCGGTGTCGCCATAGGTCGCCTCGCAGACGACGTAGTCGAGATCGCGCGGCGCCTCGGGATCGGGGTGCAGCAGCTTGAAGTCCGGGCCGATGTCGCCGGAGAACAGCAGCCGCAGCGGCCGCTCCGGGCCGGCGCCGGCCCCGGCGATCTCGATCTCGACCGAGGCCGAGCCGAGCAGGTGGCCGGCGTTCCAGAACCGGGCGCGGACGCCGGGCAGGACGTCGAACCAGCTCCCGTAGGATTCGCGGCGGAAGAGCCCGAGGCAGGCGTCGGCGTCGGCGCCGGTGTAGATCGGCTCGACCGGCGCGGCGCTCCAGCGCGCCTTGCGCCGGTTCAGCTGCTCGACCTCGATCGCCTGGATATGGGCGCTGTCGGGCAGCATGACGCTGGCGAGATCGGCGGTGGCGGCGGTCGCATGGATCGGGCCGGCGAAGCCGTCCTTGACCAGCTTCGGCAACAGGCCGCTGTGGTCGATATGCGCATGGGTCAGGATCGCCGCCGCGATCCCGTCCGGTCGGAACGGGAAGGCGCGATAGTTCAGCTCCTTCTCCGTCTTCGAGCCCTGGAACATGCCGCAGTCGATCAGCAGCTGACCCGCGCCGGCCTCCAGCCGGAAGCACGAGCCGGTGACGGCCCGGGCGGCGCCGTGAAAGGTCAGCCGTGGCGTCATCCGCACCTCCGAAGCCGACGGTCTCGGCGGTTCTGGTCTGCTCTGGCGCAGGCTATCGACCGCATGGCCCGGCGTCCATTCCTACTCCTCGAAGCGCACCGCGTTGACCACGGCGAGGGGCCTTCATCCCGGCGCCCCGGTTCAGTCCCACTCGGCTTCGCCGAGCGTGGCGACCGGCCCGCCCGCCTTCGCTGTCCAGACCTTGAGCCCGCCACCCGCCGCTTCTTCGGCGTGGAGCGCGATGGCGTCGTCGTCGAAGAGCGGCGAGAGGGCGCGGAAGCGGAACCGGGTCGGCGGCGCCCCACGCAGCTCGTGGGCGTAGCGGTAGAGCAGCGTCGTCTGGATCGGCCCGTGGACGACGAGGCCGGGATAGCCCTCGACCTCCTGCGCATAGCGGCGGTCGTAGTGGATGCGGTGGCCGTTGAAGGTGATCGCCGAGTAGCGGAAAAGCAGGGTCGGCGACACCGGTTGCGGCCGGCTCCAGGCGCCGGGCGCGGCGGCGGGCGGGGTCTTGCCCGGGCCCGCGGGACCGCCGTCGGGGCGGTAGACGATGTCCTCGGTCTCGGTGAGGACCGGCCGGCCGGCGACGGCGATGCGGTTCTCTATCGTGACGAAGCAGAGCGCGCCGCTGCGCCCCCGCTTGACGGCGACGTCGGTGATCCGGGCGATGCGCTCGATCGTGTCGCCGACGCGCAGATCGTCGCGGAAGGCGACGAAGCCGCCGGCGCGCATCCGCCGGGGCAGGGGCACGGGGGGCATGAAGCCGCCCCTCAGGGGATGACCGTCGCGGCCGAGCGCGCGCATCGGCCGGATCGCCGGGGTCAGGCAGAAGTGGATGAAGCGCGGCGCGATCTCGCCCGTCTGCGGGAAAGGCGCGTCGACGTCGAAGGTGGCGTTGAATTTCGCCACCAGGTCGGCGCTGACCACGTCGGTCGCGACCTCCTCGCGGCCGATCCAGCCGCGCAGGCGTTCGGCGTCGATCGTGGCGGTCTCGCTCATGGCTCAGAAGCTCCGCGGCAGGCCGAGGACATGCTCGGCGACGAAGGAAAGGATGAGGTTCGTCGAGATCGGCGCGACCTGGTAGAGCCGGGTCTCGCGGAACTTGCGCTCGACGTCGTACTCGCAGGCGAAGCCGAAGCCGCCGTGGAACTGGAGGCAGGCGTTGGCCGCCTTCCACGAGGCGTTGGCGGCGAGGTGCTTCGCCATGTTGGCCTGGGCGCCGCAGGGCTCGTCCGCGTCGTAGCGGCGGCAGGCCTCGAAGCGCATCAGGTTCGCCGCCTCGACGTCGATGAAAGCCTCGGCGATCGGGAACTGCACGCCCTGGTTCTGGCCGATCGGGCGGCCGAAGACGGTGCGCTCCTTGGCGTAGTGCGTGACCTTGTCGGTGAACCAGTAACCGTCGCCGATGCACTCCGCGGCGATCAGCGTCCGCTCGGCGTTGAGGCCGGTCAGGATGTACCTGAAGCCCTCACCTTCCTCGCCGATCAGGTTCTCCTCCGGGATCTCGAGGTTGTCGAAGAACAGCTCGCTGGTCTCGTGGTTGACCATGTTGAGGATCGGTCGGATGGTCATGCCCGACTGCATCGCCTGCGCAATGTCGACGATGAAGATCGACAGGCCCTCGGACTTCTTCCGCACCTCGGCAAGCGGGGCGGTGCGGGCGAGCAGGATCATCAGGTCGGAGTGCCGGACACGGCTGATCCAGACCTTCTGGCCGTTGACGACGTAGCGGCCGTCTTTCTTCACGGCGGTCGTCCTGATCTTCGTGGTGTCGGCGCCGGTCGTCGGCTCGGTGACGCCCATCGACTGAAGCCGCAGTTCGCCGGCGGCGATCTTCGGCAGGTACTTCCGGCGCTGCGCCTCGGAGCCGTGCCGGACCAGCGTGTTCATGTTGTACATCTGACCGTGGCAGGCGCCGGAATTGCCGCCCGCGCGGTTGATCTCCTCCATGATGACGCTCGCCTCGGTGAGCCCGAGACCGGAGCCGCCGTACTCCTCCGGGATCAGCGCGGCCATCCAGCCCGCCCTGGTCAGCGCGTCGACGAACGCATCGGGGTAGGCGCGGGCCTCGTCGACCTTGCGGTGGTACTCGGCCGGGTACCCGGCGCAGAGGGCGCGGACCGCGTCGCGGATGTCCTGGAACCGGTCGGTCGTCGTCGCGGGCATCGGAACGGGCCTTTCAACGTGGGCGGTCGGGTGCGCGGGCGGCGCGGAGCGGGATCGGCGAACGTGTCTGCCTCCCGTCCGCGTTCCGTGACGCCCGGCGCCCCGAAGCTATCGGAGCGCCGGACGCGGTCCAAGCGGTTGGTGATGCCGCCAGCCACGTCCCGCGATGACGCCTGTTGCGGACGTGCGGCGGCTGCTACGATCCGCACCGGCGGACAGGCAGGGGACGGACGAGTGGACGACGACGCGCGGACGCGGCTCGCGACCTACGGGACGCTCGGGCCGGGACGGCCGAACCACCATCACCTGGCGCCGCTCGGCGGGCGCTGGCTCAAGGGCGAGGTGCAGGGGCGGCTGGTCGCCGAAGGCTGGGGCGCGTCGATGGGCTTCCCCGGCCTGGTGCTCGACCCGTCGGGGCCGGCCGTCGCCATCGACCTGCTCGAGTCGGCGGAGCTGCCGCGCCACTGGCCGCGGCTCGATGCGTTCGAGGGCGTGGGCTACGAGAGGGTCGAGACGGTGGTCGCGACGGCGGAGGGCGCGCTGCGGGCCTGCATCTACGTGCTGGCGCGCGCGTAGCGCCGCGCGGGAATGCGCTTGACGGAGGGAGAACGCTGCACCACCTAGGCCGCGAACGGGAAGCATGCCGGCTGCGGGGCCGGCCTGCGCGAGGAAAGACGGAGACGGCCACGCCATGGAACTGAACGCGGCGGCGACGACGGATCAGGGGCTGATCAGGGACGGCACCGACCAGAGCTTCATGGAGGACGTGGTTCAGGCCTCGATGGACGTTCCGGTCATCGTCGATTTCTGGGCGCCGTGGTGCGGGCCCTGCAAGCAGCTCGGGCCGGCGCTGGAGAAGGCGGTGACCGACGCCAGGGGCAAGGTGCGGCTCGTCAAGGTCAACATCGACAAGCACCCGGCGATCGCGGGCCAGCTCAGGGTGCAGTCGATCCCGGCGGTCTTCGCCTTCATCGGCGGGCAGCCGGTCGACGCCTTCATGGGGGCGCAGTCGGCCTCGCAGATCAAGGCCTTCGTCGACCGGCTGATCGCGGCGGCGGGGCCGGCCGCCGGCGTCGAGGAGGCGCTCGACGCCGCCGACGAGATGCTGGCCGAAGGCGCGGTCGCCGACGCGGCGCAGACCTATGCGGCGATCCTTGCCGAGGACGACGCCAGCCTCCGGGCGATCGCGGGACTGGCGCGCAGCCATCTCGCCATGGGTGATTTCGAGAAGGCGAAGGGCGTCCTGGAGCTGACGCCGAAGGGCAAGGAGAGCGACGCGCTGATCGCCGCCGTCCGGGCGCAGATCGAGCTCGCCGAGGCGGCGGGCGACATCGGCGCGGCGGGCGAGCTGGCGGCCAGGGTCGCGAAGGATCCCGACGATCACCAGGCGCGGTTCGACCTCGCGGCGGCGGAGCTCGCCCGCGGCGACGCGGACGCGGCGATCGAGGGGCTGCTCGAGCTCTTCCGGCGCGACCGGGAGTGGAACGACGGCGCGGCGAAGGCGCAGCTTTTCAAGGTATTCGACAGCCTCGGGCCGAAGTCCGAGGCGGCCGCGCGCGGGCGGCGGCGGCTCTCTTCGATGATCTTCGCCTGAGTCGACGCGCCTTGACGCAGCAAGACTAGCCCGAGGGGGCCATGGGCCGGAAGTTCAGCCTCGCCGATCTACCGGACAGCATCCCGATCTTCCCCCTGCCGGGGGCGCTGCTGCTGCCGCGGGCCCGGCTGCCGCTCAACATCTTCGAGCCGCGCTATCTCGCCATGCTCGAGGACGCGCTGAAGACGCCGCACCGGCTGATCGGCATGGTCCAGCCGGTCGGCGCGCCGCAGGGCCACGGGGCGGAGCGGCTGCACCGGATCGGCTGCGCCGGTCGGGTGACGGCGTTCCAGGAGACCGAGGACGGGCGCTATCTGATCACGCTTTCCGGCGTGAGCCGGTTCCGCATGGCCCGGGAGGTGGAGGGCTTCGCGCCCTATCGCCGGGCCGAGATGGACTGGACGGGCTTCGCGCGCGACCTCGGCCGCAGCGAGACCTGCGAGGATTTCGACCGGGCGGAGTTCCTCGAAGTGCTGGCGCGGTTCTTCGAGGCGGCGCAGCTGTCATCGGACTGGGAAAGCCTGAAGGAGGCGGACGTGGAGCTGCTGGTCAATTCGCTGTCGATCCTCTGCCCGTTCGACCCGGAGGAAAAGCAGGCCCTGCTCGAGGCCCCGACGCTCGAGGAGCGCCGCGAGACCCTGGTGACGCTGATGGAGTTCGCGCTGCGCTCCGGCGGCGGCGAGGGGACGCTGCAATGACCCGGGACGCGGACGTCGCGCCGGGAGGGCAGGGCGAGGACGCCGACGCGTCCGCCGCGCCGGCGCGCGCGGAGGTCGATCGCCGCCTGCTGGAGCTGCTGGTCTGCCCGGTGACGCGCGGCCCGCTCGTCTACGACGCCGAGCGGGGCGAGCTGATCTCGAAGCGCGCGAAGCTCGCCTTTCCCGTTCACGACGGCATCCCGGTGCTGCTCGTCGACGAGGCGCGGCGGCTGGACTGATCGCGCGGCGCATCGGCGCTGGACATGCGCCGTTGCGGTCGCTAACGCGGTTCGGCGACGCGGTATGCCGGGGGCTGGCGATGCGGATTTCCTTCGACGAAGCGCTGGAGACCGCCGGGGCGGGCAGGTTCCAGCGGCGGCTTCTCGGGATTTTCGGGCTGGTCTGGGCGGCGGACGCGATGCAGGTGCTCGCGGTCGGCTTCACCGCCGGCTCGATCGCCAAGAGCTTCGGGCTGACCGTGCCGCAGGCCTTGCAAACCGGCACGCTGTTCTTCCTCGGGATGCTGATCGGCGCGACGGTCTTCGGGCGGCTGGCCGACCGGTTCGGGCGGCGCAACGTGCTGATCTGGACGGTGGCGGGCGACGCGGTCTTCGGGCTCCTGTCGGTGTTCGCGCCGAGCTTCGCGGTGCTTCTCGTGTTCCGCCTCCTGACCGGGATTGCGGTCGGGGGGACGCTGCCGGTCGACTACGCGATGATGGCGGAGTTCCTGCCGGCGCGGAACCGCGGCCGCTGGCTGGTGATCCTCGAAGGGTTCTGGGCGGTCGGCACCGTCGCTGTGGCCATGGTCGCGTGGTGGGCGGCCTCGGCCGGGGCGACGGAACCCTGGCGCTGGATCTTCGCCGCGACCGCGGCGCCCGCCTTCGTCGGTTTCTGGCTGCGGATGCGGCTGCCCGAAAGCCCGCTCTACCTGCTGAACGCCGGCCGCAACGCCGAGGCGCGGGCAGTGGTGGATCGGCTTCTCGTCGCCAACGGCAAGCCGGCGCTGGGGCCGGGGGTCGAGCTGACGCACGCCGCGACCGCGCCGGGCGGCAGCCTCTTCACCCCCGACCTGCGGCGGCGCAGCGTGATGATCCTCGCGGTCTGGTTCCTGGTCTCGCTCGCCTATTACGGCGTCTTCGTCTGGGTGCCGGCCAAGCTCGCCGCCGACGGGTTCGGCTTCGTGCGCGGCTTCGGCTTCCTGGTGCTGGTGGCGCTGGCGCAGCTTCCGGGCTATGCGCTCGCCGCCTACGGGGTCGAGAAGTGGGGGCGCAAGCCGACGCTGATCGGCTTTCTGGTGCTGAGCGCGGCGGGCTGCCTGATGTTCACCTTCGCCGGCAGCTCCGGCATGGTCGCCGTGGCGCTGCTCTTGATGAGCTTCGCGCTGCTCGGGAGCTGGGGCGGGCTCTACGCCTACACGCCCGAGCTCTACCCGACCGGCAAGCGGGCGACGGGGATGGGCACCGCCGGGGCGATGGCGCGGCTCGGCGCGCTGCTCGCGCCCTCGGCGCTGGGGCTGCTGTTCGTGCAGAGCTTCGCCGGGACGATCGGCTTCTTCGCGGTGCTGCTGATGGTCGCGGCCGTGGCGACGGCGCTGATAGACGTGGAGACGCGGGCGCGGGCGCTGGCCTGAGGCGTGGTCAGAGCGCGGCGGCGAGGGCCTCGATCAGGCGCTCGACGTCCTCGTCGTCGTTGTAGAGGTGCGGCGTCACCCGCAGCGTGTCGCCGCGCAGGCTGACATGCACCTGCGCCGCCGCGAGCCGGTCGGGCAGGTCCGGCGGCGGCGGGGCCGGAAAGCGCAGCCCGAGGAAATGCCCGGCGCGCAGCGACGGGTCCGAGGCCGCGAGGCCGAGCCCGGCGGCGCGCGCGGCGATCTCGCCCGTGCGCGCCGCGAGCGTCGCCTGGATCGCTTCGACGTCCCAGGCGAGGATGCGCTCGAGCCCGACGCGGAGCGCGGGCAGCAGCGCGAAGTTCGGGGCCTCGCCCATGTCGAAGCGCCGCGCGCCGGCGCGGTGGTCGTCGCGGTAGTCGATCAGCCGGGCGAAATTCTCCGAGCCGGCGCGGCCGAGCCAGGTCTGCTCCAGCGGCCTGCCGTCGCGGCGATGCGGCGCGACCCAGAGGAACCCGGTCGCATAAGGGCCGAGCAGCCACTTGTAGGCGGCGGCAGCGACGAAGTCCGGCCGGACCCCGGCCGCGTCGAAGGGGAGCGCCCCGGCGGACTGGGTGAGGTCGAGGACGAGCGCCGCGCCGACCGCGCGGGCGGCGGCGCCGACGCGGGCGAGATCGACGAGCGCCCCGTCGGTCCAGCGGCAATGGGCGCAGGCGACGACCGCGGTGCGCGAGTCGATGGCGGCGAGGAGCGCGGCGGTGAGGTCGGGCCCGGGGGCGGCGGTGACGACCTCCGCGCCTGCGGCCGCGGCGGCGGCGCGCCAGGGATAGAGGTTCGAGGGGAACTGCTCCGCCGGGACGACGATGGTGCGGCCGTGCCCGAGCGGCAGGTTCTGCGCCGCGGTGGCGATGGCGTAGCTTGCCGACGGCACGAGCGCGACGCCCTCGGCGTCGGCTCCGATCACCCGCGCGAAGAGCGGGCGCAGTTCCTCGGTCTGGTCGTGGAAGTCGGCGGGCCGGATCGTCCACGGCCGCGCCTTGCGGGCCAGCGCGGCCCGGCCGACCTCGACCGCCTCGGCGAGCATCGGGCCGATATAGGCGCAGTTGAGATAGGCGACCTCGCGCGGCAGGTCGAAGAGCGCGCGCTGGCTCGGGATCACGGCGCGGCGAGGCGGGGCGCGGGCCCGAGCGGGATCGGGCCGAGCCGCACCGAGCCGTCGGCGAATTCGAGCGGCGCCTGTATGCTGTCGCGATCGCCCCCCAGCCGGGCGATCAGCCCGAGCCCGCCCTGGAGCGCGCTCGCCACCCCGGAGGGGAGCGCGCCCGAGCGTTCGGCGATCTCGACCATCTCGCGCCAGTTGCGGGCGCGCAGGTCGATGCGACCCTCGGCGAGCCCGTTCGCGTCGGCGACCAGCGCGCCGGTGGCGCGCAGGTCGAGCCGGCCCCAGGCGAAGACCGCCTCGTCGACCGTCAGCCGCTCGATCGAGGGTCGCACGCCCTCGACGGCGGAGCGGTCGAGCGGGCGGTCAAGGACCGCGGTCGCCTTGAGACGCAGCGTGTCGATCTTGTCGGCCACGACGCCCGCAGGCAGGCTCCGGGCGAGCGCCGCGGGCGGCGTGACGCCCGCGGCGTCGAGGGCGACGTCGTAGGCGTTCGGCGGCGCGTCGGCGGCCTCGGCCTCGCGCACCGCGAGGACGCCCTCGGCGAGCCCGACCCGCCAGCCGCGGTCGCCGGCGAGGACGACATCGCCGAGCTCGATCGTGGCGCGGCGCAGGCCCAGCCGCGGGTTCGGCTGGAAGATCACCGACCCGCGCATGGTTTGCGACGTGACGTTCGTGACGCCGAAGGGCGTGGAGAAGCTCTGCTCGGGCGGCCAGATCGCGATCAGGTGGTTCGGCTGGTAGGCGAGCGCGGTGAACTGGAACTCCGGCGCCGTCCAGCTCCAGCCGCCCTTCGGATTGGCGAGTTCGAGACCGCGGATCGTGGTGTCGACGCGATAGGGAAAGCCGCCCACGTCGATCGCCGCGGCCTCGGCGACCCAGCCCTCGGCGCGGCGGGCGGCAAGCCAGCCCTCGAGCGCCCGGTCCTTGGCCGTGGCGATGAAGAACCACCAGGCGGTCCAGGCCAGGGCCGCCGCCACGATCACGCCGAGCATTGCATAGAGCATTCGCATGGCCTACCTCCTCGCCGACGTCCGGGCCGAGCGCAAGCCCCCCGGAAGAGGAGACAGCGGGACATGCCCGACAGCGTCTGGGTCTTCGCCTACGGCTCGCTGCTCTGGCGGCCGGGCTTCGACTTCGCCGAGCGCCGCCCGGCGACCCTCGAGGGCTACCGGCGGGCCTTCTGCATGACCTCGATGCACTATCGCGGCACGCCCGAGACGCCCGGCCTCGTCCTCGCGCTCGACGTCGAACCGGGCGGGCGCTGCGCCGGGCTCGCCTACCGGGTCGAGGCGGAGCGGGCCGAGGCGGTGGTGGCCTACCTGCGCGAGCGCGAGCTTGTCTCCTACGCCTACGACGAGATGCGCCTGCCGGTGCGGCTCGACGACGGCCGCGAGGTGGAGGCGCTCGCCTACGTGACCAACCGCGACCACCCGCAATACGCCGGCGGGCTCGGGCTGGACGAGCAGGCCGCGGTGATCGCCCGCGCCGTCGGGCCGATGGGTCCGAACGTCGAATACCTGACCAACACCATCGCGAGCCTCGCCGCCCTCGGCATCGAGGATCCCGACCTCGCCCACCTCGCCGACCTGGTCCGCGCCCGCCAGGGCTGACCGGCGGGGCCGGGAGACGGCGCCGGGATCGCGAAGCGAGGGTTAACCTCTCGCCAAGAAGTGGCGGGCCTGATTCCATCCGCCTTCCGGCCGCTCCAACCGATTACGGCGAGGGCCGAATTCCCGCCGCTTGCGCCCGGGGCCCGGCCGCCCTACCTGATCGCCATCAACCACGCCGGACGCTGACTTGCGCACCCGTTTCGCCCCTTCCCCGACGGGGCGCCTCCATCTCGGCCACGCCTTCTCCGCGCTTGTCGCCGCCGATCTGGCGCGCGCCGAGCGCGGCGAATTTCTCCTGCGAATAGAAGACATTGACCGCGGTCGCTGCCGCCCGGAATTCGAGGCCGGCCTCGTCGAGGATCTTCGCTGGCTCGGCCTGACCTGGCCCGAGCCGCCGCTGCGCCAGTCCGCCCGCGCCCCCGCCTACGCCGCCGCCCTCGACCGCCTGCGCGCCCTCGGCCTCCTCTACGCCTGCCGCTGCACCCGCCGCGACATCGCCCTCTCCGCCCCGCAGGAAGGCGCGGAAGGCCCAATCTATCCAGGCACTTGCCGCGGGAAGCTCCTGCCCGAGGCAGGCGCCGCGCTCCGCCTCGACCTCCGCGCCGCCCTCGCCCAGGCCGGCCCCCTCGCCTGGCATGAGGTCGGCCCCTGGCACGCCGGCGCCCGGCGGCTCGACCCCCGCCTCGCCGCCGAGCTCGGCGACCCGGTGCTGGCGCGAAAAGATCTCGGTGTTTCCTACCATTTGGCGGTCGTCGTTGACGACGCGGCGCAGGCGATCACCCACGTCGTCCGCGGCGAGGATCTCCGCCCCGTCACCCCGCTCCATCGCCTCCTCCAGGCCCTCCTCGACCTGCCGACGCCGGTCTGGCTGCACCACCGTCTCGTCCGCGACGAAGCCGGCCGCCGCCTCGCCAAACGCGACGACGCCCGCGCCCTCGCCACGCTCCGGGCCGACGGCGTGACGCCCGCGGAGGTGCGGGCGATGGTCGGACTATGAGACCGGCGCGGCGATCGTCACTTCAACCCCGTCGCGCAAGGCCGTGAAAAAGCACGAGCGGCGGTTGGTGTGGCAAGCCGGACCGGTCTGCTCGACGATCAGCAGCAGCGCGTCGCGGTCGCAGTCGATGCGCAGCTCGACCAGCCGCTGGACATGGCCCGAAGTCTCGCCCTTGCGCCAGAGCGCACCGCGCGAGCGCGACCAGTAGGTGACGCGGCCGGTCCGCAGGGTCTCGCCAAGGCTCGCGGCGTTCATCCAGGCGAGCATCAGCACCTCGCCGTCGGTGGACTGGGCGATGGCGGGCAGAAGGCCACGCGCATCCCAGGCGAGCGTGGCGGGGTCGAAGACGGGGGGGCTGTTGTCCATATGGGGGCTCCCCTTTGCGACGGGCGGCTGGCGCGTTATCTATGCGGGGAAGACCGCCTTGCATAGGACGTCCGGATGAGCGGCGAGAACGACCTGATCAAGCTCTATTCGCAGCGCATCCTGGCGCTGGCCGCCGACATTCCCCATGCCGCGCGGCTGGCGGCGCCGCAGGTGAGCGCGAAGCGCCGCTCGCCGCTCTGCGGCTCGACGGTGACGGTGGACCTGACGCTCGCGGACGGGCGGATCGCCGATTTCGGGCAGGACGTGAAGGCCTGCGCGCTCGGCCAGGCCGCGGCGGCGGTGGTGGGCGCGAACGCGATCGGGCGGACGCGCGCGGAGATCGCCACGGCGCGCGACCAGCTCTCGGCGATGCTGAAGGCGGGCGGGCCGGTTCCCGACGCGCCCTTCGACGGGCTCGAGGTGCTGCTGCCGGCGCGGGACTACAAGAACCGTCACGCCTCGATCCTGCTCGCGCTCGAGGCGACGCTCGCGGCGTTCGACGAGGCGCTCGACGCCGCGCGGGCGCAGGCGTGAGGAAAGCCTGACCCGCGTCCGGGGCGGCGTCAGCGCGCGGGCTCCGCGTGACCGATCGCCATGACGTCGCCGCAGGCATGCCGGGCGCATTCGAGTTCCAGCGTGGCGTGGGCGATACCGTAGCGGTCGCGCAGCATCGTCTTGGCGCGAACCTTGATGGCGTCGGCGTCCACCCAGCGGCCCGCCTCGACCACCAGATGCGCCTCCAGCGCCGCCGCGTGCTCCTGCATCTGCCAGAGATGCAGGTGGTGGGCCTCGCGCACCCCTTCGACCTCGGCGAGCGAGACCGCCACTCCGGCCGCGTCGAGTTCAGGCGGGCTGCCGAGCATCAGGATGCGGATCACCCCGCCGATCTCGGAGAGGGCCATCCACAGGATGTAGCCGGCGATCGCGAGCGTTACGATTGGGTCGGCGAGACGCCAGTCCCAGAGCAGGATCGCCGTGCCCGCGAGGATGACCGCCACCGAGCCGAGCGCGTCGGCCACGTTGTGCAGGAAGGCGGCGCGGATGTTCATGCTGGTCTTCGACATCGTCCAGGTCAGCGCCGCGGTGGCGAGGTCCACCGCCAGGGCGACGCCGGCGATCACGACGACGAGCCAGCCGTCGACGCCCTGCGGGATCAGGAGCCGCCCGACGGCCTCCGCGGTGAGGTACAGGCCGACGACGATCAGCGTGGTGTAGTTGATCAGCGCGGCCACGACCTCGGCGCGACCGTAGCCGAAGGTCATCGCCGGGTCGGCCGGTCGGCGCGCGATCCGGCGGGCCGCGTAGGCGATGATCAGCGAGATCGCGTCGGAGAAGTTGTGGAGCGCGTCCGCGATCAGCGCGAGGCTGCCGGCGAGGATGCCGCCGAGAACCTGCACGACCGTAAGGCCGAGGTTGATCGCCACGGCGGCGGCGACGCGACGGTCGCCCGCGTCGGGATCGACGTGGTGGTGATGGTGGTGGTGATGTCCGTGGCCCAAGCCCGGCCCTCCGCGGCGATCCGGGCCAGCATAGACCCTCCGCCATGCCTCGGAAAGTCGCGGCCGGCTGGTCTTCGGGGCCGGCTTCGGCTATCCGGGCGCGATGTTGTCCTACCAGCATGCCTATCACGCGGGGGGGCCGGCCGACGTCCACAAGCATGCGGCGCTGGCCGCGATGCTGGCGCTCCTGACGCGCAAGGGACGGGGGATCAGCTACGCCGAGACGCATGCCGGACGCGGGCTTTACGACCTCGACGGGCCGGAGGCGGCAAGGACCGGCGAGGCGGCGGCGGGAATAGGGCAGGCGGAGGCCGACCCTGCGAGCCCCTACGGCGAGGCGCTCGCCATGGTGCGCGCCGAGTTCGGGCCGCGGTTCTATCCGGGCTCGCCGGTGATCGCCTGGGCGTTCCTGCGGCCGCAGGACCGGATGACCCTGATGGAGCTGCACCCGGCCGAGCACGCGGCGCTGCACGAGACCATGGCGGGGTCGGGGGCCTCGATTCATCACCGCGAGGGCTTCGAGCGGCTGCTGGCGCTCGCGCCGTTGTCGCCGCGGCGCGGGCTGGTGCTGGTGGATCCGTCCTACGAGGTGAAGACGGAGTATGCCGATGCGGCGCGCTTCGCGCTCCGGCTGGCGGCGAAGTGGCCGCAGGCGGCGATCATGATCTGGTATCCGGTTCTGCCGGCGGGCCGGCACGCGGAGCTTCTCGCCGGGATCGCGCCGCTGCGCCCGCTCGTGAACGAGGTGACGTTCCGCCATCCGCCGTCGCGCGGCATGACCGGCTCGGGGCTCGCCATCGCGAACGGGCCCTATGGCGCGCGAGAGGCCCTCGACGCCGCGATGACGGCGGGGACGGGGATATTCGCATGACGGAAAGCGACGACACGGCGCGGCGCGCAGCCGAGGCCGACCCGCGGGGGCTGATCCGGGAGGCCTACCGGATGGCGATCGGGCCGGCGGAATGCCGGTCGATCCTGCTCGACTGGGCGCTCGGACAGCCGACGGCCGGACCCGCCGAGATCGCCCGGCTGCTCGATCTCTATGCAGGCGAGGCCCCCGACCACCCGATGACGACGGTTCTGCGCGAGGGTCTGGCGACCCCCGCAGCGCCGCGACGGCGGGGCCGAAGAGCGCACGGGGCGGCGGGCGACGGGTCCGCGAAAGAATAGCCGGCGGGGGCGGGCAGGGGGGCGCCCGGTAGGAAGTGCCCGCCGGCTCAGGTCGCGCCTCCCCGCCGGCCGAATGCGGCGCTCAGCCGGCGATGCGGACGTCGAGGGACCGGGCTCCCGCCAGCGAAGCGACGAGCGAAGGCGCGGCGGCTCCGAGGTCGACGAGATCGAGCCGCGCGAGCCCGGCCCGGTCCTCGAGCAGCAACGCGAGCCGCGCGCGCTCGTTCGCGCCCCGGCCGCCGGGCGCGAGCGGACCGCGCGTCACCGTCGCTCGCAGCGGGCGGCGCGTCATCACGTTGAAATCGAGCAGCGCCCCGCCCTCCAGCCGCGCGGAGGCGGGTGTGTCGCCGGGAAATGCGAGGGGCTCGCTCGTCGCATCGAGCCTGTGCTCCTGCCCGTCGAGGGACAGGATCATCGCGTCGCCCTCCAGCACCGTCAGCACGCGGTCCACCCCGGGAAAGGCGGAGAACGGCCCGGAGGCGGCGACGATGGCGGTGCTGATCCGCCAGTCGAAGCTCTCGAAATCCGCGCCCGGCGGCGCGGCCACGATCTCGGCGGTCTCGCCGCCGCCGTTCTTCCAGGGGCGGAACGCCCGGTCCGCACGGCGGAAGACTCCCGGTTCGGTCATGCCCCAGCGTCCCCTTGAAGGCTCCCGTCGACGCTCGTCATCCTGCGGCGATGCGTGGCTCGCGACAAGGCCCGGATCATCGGCGAAGGCGGCGGGTTCATTGGCTGTCGCTCCGACCATTCTCCGCGCCCACGCGGTGGCCCGGGCGGAACGCCAGCCGGACCGTGGTGATCGGCCCGATATCGTTCCAGGTGGTGCGGTGCAAGATCAGCAGCGCCCGCCCGGGCTCGGTCCGCAGGAGCCGCGCGTCGCGGCGGTTGGCGTTCTCGGCCGCGAAGGCAAAATCGGCCCGCAGATAGGGAATGTTGCGCACCAGCCACTCGTTGGCATTCAACTGCCAGAAGTCGAGGCGATCCAGCCCCGGCGCCGCGCGCGGGTTGATCCAGCGGTCCTCGAGCTGGAACGGCCGGCCGTCCCCGTAGTGCACCGTCCTCATGTGGACGAGCACCTCGCCCTCCGGCAGGCCGAGCCGCTCCGCGATATCCGCCGGGATCGGGCTGCGTCGCTGCGCCACCACGCGGTGACTGTAGTCCATGCCGGCGTGCTCGACCTGCTCGCGCACGAGCGAGATCGTGAAGGTCGCCTTGCGCACCGGGTCGACCGCGACGCGGGTGCCTGCCCGGCGACGGCGGTCGAGAAGCCCTTCGTCGGCCAGGAGCTGCAACGCCTTGTTGACCGTCGCGCGCGCCGCGTCGAACTCAATCGCGAGGTCAGCCTCGTCGGGGATGCGATCGCCCTGACGCCATTCGCGCTCGACGATGCGGCGGCGCACTTCGGCGGCGATGCCCTGCACCTTGGAGGAGGTCGGGCCGGCGCGCCGGTCGGTCACATCCGTTCCCGCAGTCGCCCGACGCAGGCCACATAGTCGGCCGTGATCCGGTCATGGTCGCTGTGCCGCCCGTCGCGGACGACGTGGCGCCCGGCCGCCCAGACGTCGCGCACCAGTCCGTCGCCGCCGGCGAAGATCAGGCTGTCGAGCAACTCGTCGCCCTCGCGCCCGGCCAGCACCGGGTTGGCGACCGACAGCGCGCAGAGATCGGCCCAGAGTCCCGCCCGGATCGCGCCGGTATCGCGGCCGGCGGCGGTGGCGCCGCCGTCGAGGCCGGCCTCGTAGAGCACGCGGCCCGTCGAGCGCCCGGGCTCGGCGAGGATGGCGCGGCCGGTGTCGCGCAGGCGCTGGCTGTATTCGAGCGTGCGCAGTTCCTCGCCGAGCGCGATGCGGATGTTGCTGTCCGACCCGAAGCCGAGCCGCCCGCCGGCGTCCTTCCAGATCGTGCCGTTGAAGATGCCGTCGCCGAGGCTCGATTCTGTGATCGGGCAGAGGCCGGCGGCCGCGCCGGTCGCCGCGAGGCGGCGGGTCTCGTCCTCGGTCATGTGGGTGAGGTGGATCAGCGTCCAGCGCCGGTCGGGGGCATGGTGGTCGAGCAGCCATTCGACCGGGCGCCGGCCGGTTGCGGCGACGACCTCCTCGATCTCGGGGATTTGCTCGGCAAGGTGCATGTGCAGCGGCCGCCCGGGCCTCAGCCCCGCGCACATGGCGAGCGCCTCGGGGCTGACCGCGCGCAGCGAATGCGGCGCGACGCCGATGCCGGCATCGGCAGGCAGGTCGCCGAGCGCCGCCTCGGCGGCGTCGAGCAGGCGGACGAAGCCGTCGGGATCGGTGCCGAAGCGTCGCTGGCCGGGGCCGAGCGGGCGGCGGTCGAGGCCGCCGAACTGGTAGTGAACGGGCAGGAGCGTCAGGCCGATGCCGGTGCGCTGCGCCGCAGCGGCGATGCGCGCGGACATCTCGGCGAGGTCGTCATAGGCTTGGCCGTCGGGGCGGTGGTGGAGGTAATGGAACTCGACATTCGTGGCGTAACCGGCCTCGAGCATCTCCATCTGCACCAGAGCGGCGATCGCTTCGACGTCGTCCGGGGTCAGGTGATCGAGGAAGCGGTACATGATCTGCCGCCAGGTCCAGAACGTGTCGCGCGGCTGCGGCCCGCGCGCCTCGGAGAGCCCGGCCATCGCCCGCTGGAACGCGTGCGAATGCACATTGGCCATCGCCGGAAGCAGCAGGTCGATTCGCTCGCCCTCGGGCGCGGCGCCGGGCGCGACCGCGGCGATCCGTCCATCCGGCGCGACCTCGACCCGCACGTTTTCCGCCCAACCCTCGGGCAGCAAGGCCCGTTCCGCCCAGAGCACCGTCATCGTCGCCTCCTCCTTGACCCTTCCGTCATACAGCAAAATAAGTCTAGACATAATAGAAAAATACATCTAGACATAATCAACCCGAACACGCAGCCGGAGGGGAGCGGATGCAGGTTCTCGCCAATGCCACGATCGCGAAGATCGGCGTTGAATCAGGCGGTTACGACCTCGTCGAGGCGGGCGCGCTGGCGCTTGACGGGGACCGCATCGCCTGGGTCGGCCCGCAGCGCGACCTGCCGGCGGAGTTCGCCGCCGCGCCACGTCGCGATCTTGGCGGGCGGCTGGTCACGCCGGGGCTGGTCGACTGCCACACGCATATCGTCTTCGGCGGCGACCGCGCGCGCGAGTTCGAGATGCGCCTCGAAGGGGCGGGCTACGAGGAGATCGCCCGCGCCGGGGGCGGCATCCTGTCGAGCGTGCGCGCCACCCGCGCCGCCGACGAGGCGGCGCTGCTCGCCGCGGCGCTGCCGCGGGTCGACACGCTCATCGCCGAAGGCGTCACCACGCTGGAGATCAAGTCGGGCTACGGTCTCGACATCGAAAACGAATGCAAGATGCTGCGCGTCGCCCGCGCCATCGGCCGCGAGCGGCCGGTCACGGTGGCGACGACCTGGCTCGCCGCCCATGCGCTGCCGCCGGAATATCGCGACGACCGCGCGGCCTATATCCGCGACGTGGCGATCGCCGGCATGGACAAGGCCCATGGCGAGGGGCTGATCGACGCGGTCGACGGCTTTTGCGAGGGAATCGCCTTCTCTCCGGACGAGATCGGCCGCGTGTTCGACCACGCGGCGACGCTCGGCCTGCCGGTGAAGCTGCACGCCGAGCAACTCTCCGACCTTGGCGGCGCCGCGCTGGCCGCCCGCCACGGGGCGCTGTCGGCCGACCATCTGGAATGGCTCGGCCAGGACGGCATCGACGCGATGGCGGAGGCGGGAACCGTAGCGGTGCTGCTGCCCGGCGCCTTCTACACGCTGCGCGAGACCAGGCTGCCGCCGGTGCAGGGCCTGCGCGACGCGGGCGTGCCGATCGCGCTCGCCACCGACTGCAACCCCGGCACCTCGCCGCTGACCTCGCTGCTCCTGACCATGAACATGGGCGCGACGCTCTTTCGCATGACCCCGGCCGAATGCCTCGCCGGCGTCACCCGCAACGCCGCCCGCGCGCTGGGCCTCCGCGATCGCGGCACGCTCGGCCCCGGCCAGCGCGCCGATCTCGCGATCTGGGACGCCGCCTCGCCGGCCGAGCTCAGCTACCGCATCGGCTTCAACCCGCTCCATGCCCGCGTCTTCGGAGGTGAATTTGTCTGAGATCGTCCTGACCCCCGGCCGCGCCACCCTCGCGGAACTGGAGCGGATCTGGCGCGACGGCCTCGCCGTGCGCCTCGACGAGAGCGCCCGCGGCCCCGTCGCCGCCGCCGCCGCCCGCATCGCCGCCGCGGCCCAGGGCGACAAGGCCGTCTACGGCGTCAACACCGGCTTCGGCAAGCTCGCCTCGATCAAGATCGCGGCCAAGGACACCGCGACGCTGCAACGCAACCTGATCCTGTCGCATTGCTGCGGCGTCGGCGAGCCGGTCGAACCCGAGACGGTGCGCCTGATCCTCGCGCTGAAGCTGCTCTCGCTCGGCCGCGGCGCCTCCGGCGTCCGCCCCGAGGTGATCGCGCTGATCGAAGGGATGCTCGCCAAGGGCGTGCTGCCCGTCATCCCGTCGCAGGGCTCGGTCGGCGCCTCGGGCGACCTCGCGCCGCTCGCACATATGGCCGCCGCCATGCTCGGCGAGGGCCGCGCCAATTTCGAGGGCCGCGAGATGCCGGCCGCCGAGGCGCTCGCCGCCGCCGGCCTCGCCCCGGTTGTGCTGGCGGCGAAGGAGGGCCTCGCGCTCATCAACGGCACCCAGGTCTCGACCGCCTTCGCGCTCGCCGGGCTCTTCGACGCCTTCCGCGCGGCGCGCGCCGCGCTCGTCGTCTCGGCGATCTCGACCGACGCTATCATGGGCTCTACCGCGCCGCTCTACGACGAGATCCACCGGCTGCGCGGCCATCGCGGCCAGATCCTCGCCGCGAGCGTGATCCGCGGCCTGCTCGCCGGCTCGGTGATCCGCGAGAGCCACCGCGAGGGCGACACAAGGGTGCAGGATCCCTACTGCATCCGCTGCCAGCCGCAGGTGACGGGCGCCTGCCTCGATCTGCTCTGGCAGGTCGGGCGCACGCTGGAGATCGAGGCGAACGCCGCGACCGACAACCCGCTGGTGCTGACCGATGTCGACGAGATCGTCTCGGGCGGCAACTTCCACGCCGAGCCGGTCGCCTTCGCCGCCGACCAGATCGCGCTCGCCATTGCCGAGATCGGCTCGATCTCGCAGCGCCGCATCGCGCTGATGGTCGATCCGGCGCTCAGCCACGATCTGCCGCCGTTCCTGACCCCCGACCCCGGCCTGAACTCCGGGCTGATGATCGCCGAAGTCACCTCCGCCGCGCTGATGAGCGAGAACAAGCACCTCGCCACGCCCTGCTCGACCGACTCGACCCCGACCAGCGCCAATCAGGAGGACCATGTCAGCATGGCCGCCCATGGCGCGCGGCGGCTGCGCCGGATGAACGCCAACCTCGCCCAGATCGTCGGCATCGAGGCGATGTGCGCCGCCGCCGGCGTCGAGTTCCGCGCGCCGCTCGCGACCTCGGCCCCGCTCGCCGCGGTGATCGCCCGGCTTCGCGCCGACATTCCCGCGCTGGAGCAGGACCGCTATCTCGCGCCCGATCTGGCGAAGGCCGCGGAACTCGTGCGCAGCGACGCGCTGGTCGGCGCGCTGCCCGCGGCGCTTCTCGCCGAGGTCCGGCCATGATCCCGGTGGAAGTGGTTCAAGGTGATGGCCCGGTCATCCTCGGCCTGCCGCATACCGGCACATGGCTGCCAGACGCCATCCGCGCCAGGCTGAACGACCGCGGCCGTGTGCTCGCCGATACCGACTGGCATATCGAGCGGCTCTATGACGGCCTGCTGCCCGGGGCTACGACGGTGCGCGCGACCTTCCACCGCTATGTGATCGACGCGAACCGCGGCCCGGACGACGCCAGCCTCTATCCGGGACAGAACACCACCGGCCTCGTGCCGCTGACCGATTTCGACGGCGAGCCGATCTGGACCGACGCGCCCGGCGCCGCCGACGTCGCCGAGCGTCGGGCGGCCTTTCACGCCCCCTACCACGCCGCGCTCGCCGCCGAGGTCGAGCGGGTGCGGGTGAGGCACGGCGTCGCCATCCTCTACGACTGCCACTCGATCCGCAGCCATATCCCGTTCCTGTTCGAGGGGACGCTGCCGGATTTCAACATCGGCACCAACAACGGCGCGACCTGTGACCCGCGCGTCGAGGAGACCGTGCGCGGCGTCTGCGGCGCCACCGGCCGGACGATGGCGGTCAACGGCCGCTTCAAGGGCGGCTGGACCACGCGCCACTACGGCCGGCCCGAGACCGGCGTCCATGCGATCCAGATGGAGCTGGCGCAATCGACGCATCTCGCCACCGAGACGCCGCCCTTCGCCTATGACGAGGCCAGGGCCGCCGCGCTGCGCCAGCCGCTCGGCGAAATCCTGCGCGCGCTCGCGGCACTTGCGCCCGGCCTGAGGACGTCGGCATGAGCGGACCCTTGAGCGGCATCCGCGTCCTCGATTTGTCCCGCGTCCTCGCCGGCCCCTACTGCACCGCGCTTCTCGCCGACCTCGGGGCGGAGATCATCAAGATCGAGCCGCCGCAAGGGGACGACTACCGCCACATCGGCCCGTTCAAGGATGGCGAAAGCGCGCTCTTCACCCTCAACAACCGCGGCAAGCGGAGCCTCGTGCTCGACCTGAAGGATCCGGCCGACCTCGCGCTGGCGCGGGCGATCGCCGCGCGCGTCGATGTCGTCGTCGAGAACTTCCGCCCCGGCGTCGCCGCCCGCCTCGGCCTCGGCGCCGAGGCGCTGCGCGCCGAGAACCCGCGGCTGATCTACTGCTCGATCTCCGGCTTCGGCCAGGAAGGGCCGTTCCGCGACCTGCCCGCCTACGACCTCGTGGTGCAGGCGATGTCGGGGCTGATGGCGGCGACCGGCGAGGAAGGCGGCGCGCCGCTCAAGGCGGGCGAGAGCGTCGCCGACCTGATCGCCGGCCTGTTCGCGAGCTGGTCGATCCTCGCCGCTCTGGTGCGGCGGGGCGCCACCGGCGAGGGGGCGACGCTCGACGTCGCCATGTACGACGCGCTCTTCTCGATGCTGACGACGAGCCACGCGCTGCACCTCTACGCCGGCGTGGCGCCGTCGCGGGTCGGCAACCGGCATCCGCTCTCGACCCCGTTCGGCTGTTTCGCGACCAGCGACGGCCAGGTGGTGATCGCGGTCCTGAACGGCAAGCAGTTCCAGCGCCTCGCCGCGCTGATCGGCCGCCCCGAGATCGCCGACGACCCGCGCTTCGCCACCGACGAGAGCCGCACCGCGCACGAGCCCGAGATCCGCGCGGTCATCGAGGCCTGGTCCGGCCGCCTGACCACCGAGGAGGCCGTCGCCGCCCTCGCCGCCGAGGGCCTGCCGACCGCGCCGATCCGGGACATCGCGCAGGCCGCCGCCAGCGCGCACTCCGCCGCCCGCGGGCTGGTGACAGGGCTGGCGCATCCGGTCCTCGGCTCCGCGCCGGTCGTCGGCCAGCCGGTGCGCTTCGACGGCGCGAAGCCGGTCGCGGCGACCTCGGCTCCGCGGCTCGGCGGCGACCGGGCCGCGATCCTCAAATCCCTCGGCCTGGAGACCTGCGCATGACCGACCCCTGGCACATGCTCTCCGAGGAGGAGCGGCTCTTCTGCGACGTGCTCGAACGCCTCTGCGCCGAGCGGATCGCACCACGCGCCGCCGAGACCGACGAGACCGCGCGCTTCGTCCACGACCAGCTCGCGACGCTGGGCGGCGCGGGCATGATGGGCGCGAACCTGCCCGAGGAATACGGCGGCGGCGGCATCTCCGCCCCGGCGCTGCTGCGCGCCGTGGCGATCGTCGCCGGGGCCTGCGGCTCCACCGCCTCGGCGCTGACCGCGCATTATCTCGCCACCGACTCGATCCTGATCGGCGGAACCGAGGCGCAGAAGCAGGCGCTGCTGCCCGGCGCCGCCGAGGGCCGCGCACTCGGCGCCTTCGCCCTGACCGAGCCGACCGCCGGTTCCGACCCCGCCGACATGAAGACCCGCGCGCGGCGCGAGGGTGGCGGCTGGCGCCTCGAAGGCGCCAAGTGCTTCATCTCCAACGGCGCCGTCGCCGATTTCCTCGTCGTCTATGCCGTCACCGATCCGGCACGCGCGCATCGCGGCATCTCCGCCTTCATCGTCCCGAAGGGCACGCCCGGCCTCTCCGCCGGCGCCCCCGAGCGCACGATGGGCCTCAAGGGCGGGCATGTCTTCACCCTCGGCCTCGACTGCCATCTGCCGGAAGACGCGCTGCTGGGCGGCGTCGAGGGGCAGGGGTTCAAGACCGCCATGCAGGTGCTCGACAACGGCCGGATCGAGGTCGCCGCCCAATGCCTCGGCCTCGCGGAAGCCGCGATGGCCACCGCCATCGCCTATGCGAAGGATCGCGTCATCGGCGGCCAGCCCCTGACCGACCGCCAGGCGATCCGCTTCATGATCGCCGACATGGGCCTCGCCTTCCAGTCGGCGCGGCTGCTTGCGCAGGACGCCGCCCGCCAGCGCGACGCCGCGCACAAGGGGGGCGGGCGCTTCTCGCTCGCCGCGTCGATGGCGAAGCTCCACGCCTCCGAGGCGGCCGGCCGCAT
The DNA here is from genome assembly GCF_017995835.1 of Amaricoccus sp. Taxonomy (GTDB): domain Bacteria; phylum Pseudomonadota; class Alphaproteobacteria; order Rhodobacterales; family Rhodobacteraceae; genus Amaricoccus. The sequence continues at coordinate 9,476 of NZ_JAGOID010000006.1, read as the reverse complement.
CGCCGACACCGCGCTCCAGCTTCTCGGCGGCTACGGCTACACCCGCGACTTCCCGGTCGAGCGGATCGTCCGCGACCTCCGGATCATGCGGATCTACGAGGGATCGAGCGAGATCCAGCGCAGCATCATTTCGGCACAGCTTCTGGCCTGACCCCGAGGGAGGAACGACAATGACCAATCCCCGCCACAACATCCGCGACGTCTTCCCGCCCACGGGATCCGAGATCACCGCCAAGAGCTGGCTGACCGAGGCGCCGATGCGGATGCTGATGAACAACCTGCACCCGGACGTCGCCGAGAACCCGCACGAGCTCGTCGTCTACGGCGGCATCGGCCGGGCGGCGCGGACCTGGAAGGACTTCGACCTGATCGTCGATACGCTGAAGGGGCTCGAGGCCGATGAGACGCTGCTCGTGCAGTCGGGCAAGCCGGTCGGCGTCTTCCGCACCCACAAGGACGCGCCGCGGGTGCTGATCGCCAACTCGAACCTCGTGCCGCACTGGGCGACCTGGGACCATTTCAACGAGTTGGACAAGAAGGGCCTGGCCATGTACGGCCAGATGACCGCCGGCTCCTGGATCTACATCGGCTCGCAGGGCATCGTGCAGGGCACCTACGAGACCTTCGTCGAGGCCGGGCGCCAGCACTATGGCGGCAGCCTCAAGGGCAAGTGGATCCTGACCGCCGGGCTCGGCGGCATGGGCGGCGCCCAGCCGCTCGCCGCGGTGATGGCCGGCGCCTCCTGCCTCGCGGTCGAATGCGACGAGACCCGCGCCGACTTCCGCCTGCGCACCCGCTATGTCGACGAGAAGACCGACAGCCTCGACGAGGCGCTCGCCATGATCGAGCGCTGGACCAAGGCCGGCGAGGCGAAGTCGGTCGCGCTGATCGGCAACGCGGCCGAGGTCTTCCCCGAACTCGTGCGCCGCGGCGTCCGTCCCGACATCGTCACCGACCAGACCAGCGCCCACGACCCCGTGCACGGCTACCTGCCGGCCGGCTGGAGCGTCGGCGACTGGCGCGCGCGCCAGGAGACCGACCGCAAGGGCGTTGAACGCGCCGCCCGCGCCAGCATGAAGGTGCAGGTCGAGGCGATGGTCGCCTTCCACGAGATGGGCATCCCGACCGTCGACTACGGCAACAACATCCGACAGATGGCGTTCGAGGAAGGGCTCGAGAACGCCTTCGCCTTCCCGGGCTTCGTGCCGGCCTATATCCGGCCGCTGTTCTGCCGCGGCATCGGCCCGTTCCGTTGGGCCGCGCTCTCCGGCGACCCCGAGGACATCTACAAGACCGACGCCAAGGTGAAGGAACTGGTCAACGACCCGCACCTGCACAACTGGCTCGATATGGCGCGCGAGCGCATCGCCTTCCAGGGCCTGCCGGCGCGGATCTGCTGGGTCGGCCTCGGGCTGCGGCACAAGCTCGGCCTCGCCTTCAACGAGATGGTGCGGACCGGCGAGCTTAGCGCCCCCATCGTCATCGGCCGCGACCACCTCGACAGCGGCTCGGTCGCCTCGCCCAACCGCGAGACTGAGGCGATGCAGGACGGATCCGACGCGGTCTCCGACTGGCCGCTTCTGAACGCGCTCCTCAACACCGCCTCGGGCGCCACCTGGGTGTCGCTCCACCACGGCGGCGGCGTCGGCATGGGCTTTTCGCAGCATTCCGGCATGGTGATCTGCTGCGACGGCAGCGCCGACGCCGACGCCCGCCTCGCCCGCGTGCTCTGGAACGACCCCGCCACCGGCGTCATGCGCCACGCCGATGCAGGCTACGACATCGCGCTCGACTGCGCGCGCGAATACGGGCTGAAGCTGCCCGGCATCCTCTGAACGAGGGAACGACCACCAACTCTAGTCCGACAAGGAGAACGAAATGAACATCAGAAACACCGTCGGGGCGGCGCTCTTCGGCTTCGCCGCCTTTGGCCTCGCCGCCGGCGGCGCGGCGGCGGACCAGCTCGCCGACGTCAAGGCGGCAGGCAAGATCGTGACCGCCACCGACATGCACTATGCGCCCTTCGACATGCTGATCGGCGGCGTCTATCAGGGCATGACCAAGGACCTCTTCGACGAGGTGGCCAAGGAGCTCGGCGTCGAGCCGGTCTATCAGGACATTCCCTGGACGGCGGAGCTTCCGGGCCTCGAGGTCGGCAAGTTCGACATCGTGATCGCGCCGGTCACGATCACCCCCGAGCGGCTGGAGCGCTACACCTTCTCCCTGCCGATCGCCAACGCGACGGTGGGCCTCGTGAAGGCGGCCGCCAACGACGGCATCGTCAAGCCGGAGGACATCAAGGGCAAGACCGTCGGCGTCCAGCAGGGCACCGCACAGTTCCGCCAGCTCCAGGCCTTCGCCGAGAAGATCGGCGGCGCCGACGTCAAGGAATACGGCACGACCGACGAGGCCTATGCCGACGTCGTCGCCGGTCGCCTCGACGCCGTGGCGGGCTCCCTGCCCAACCTCTCCTACCTGGTCAAGGAGCGCGGCGACGTCTTCGCGTTGCTCGAGCCCGCCACCTTCGGCGATCCGAAGTACTTCGCCTGGGTGCTGCGCAAGGGCGAGGACAGCGCCAGCCTCGCCGAGGCGATCAACGCCGCGATCCTGAAGATGACCGACGACGGCCGCATCAAGGCGATCCAGGAGAAATGGCTCGGCTCCTACACCGAGCTGCCCCGCGAAGTGCCGGCCAGCTGACGTCCCCGATGCGGGCGGGGCGCGCAGCGCGCCCCGTCCTGCACCTCTCCCACGTATCCCCGCACTGGAGCGCGCATGTTCTCCATCGCCGCCTTCTTCGACAGCTTCGGGCCCCTGCTCTGGGCGGCTCGCTATACGCTCCTGGTTTCCGTCCTCGGCATCGGCCTCGGGCTCGTCATCGGCGCGCTGATCTGCGCCGCGCGCCTTTCGCCCATTCCCGCGCTGAGACGGTTCGCCGCGATCTGGGTCAGCTTCCTGCGCGGGGTGCCGCTGCTCGTGCAGCTCCTGCTGTTCTACTACCTGCTGCCGGTGATCGGCATCGACGTGCCGGCGCTGGTCGCGGCGGTCGTGACCGTCGGCGTCTGCGCCAGCGCCTACATCTCCGAGATCTGGCGCGGCGCCATCGCCGCGCTGCCCCGCGGCCAGACCGAATCCGCGGTCGCCATCGGCATGAATCCCACCGACGTCTGGACCCGGGTGATCCTGCCGCAGGCGGTCAGCCTGTCGCTGCCGGCGCTGGTCAACGAGCTGATCCTGCTCGTCAAGGCGTCGTCGCTCGTCTCGGTGGTCGGCATCATGGAGATCACCCGCGCCAGTCAGGCGGAGGCCGCGACGACCTACCGGCCGCTCGAGGTCTACATCGCCGCCGCCTGCGTCTACCTGATGATCAACCTCGTCCTTGCGGGCGTCGGCCGCTACCTCGAGCACAGGATGGCGATCTGATGGACTTCGACCTCTCGATCTTCGTCCAGTACGGCCCCATGCTGCTCCGGGGCTTCGCGCTCACCGTCCTCGCCTGGCTTCTCGGCACGCTCTTCGGAATGGCGCTCGGGCTCCTGATCGCGCTCGCCCAGCGCTACGGATCGAAGCCGGTCCGCTGGCTCATCCAAGTCTACATCGAGATCATTCGCGGCACGCCGTTCCTGGTGCAGCTCTTCGTGCTCTACTACGGCGGCCCGATGATCGGCCTGCGCCTCGACGCGCTGCCCGCCGGCATCCTCGGCCTGACGCTCTACGGCAGCCCCTACTTCGCCGAGATCTTCCGCTCGGGCTTCCGCGCCGTCCCGCACGGCCAGATCGAGGCCGCCCGCGCCATCGGCATGGCCGAACCGGCGATCGTGCGCCGCATCCTGCTGCCGCTCGGCCTCGTCTCGGCGTTGCCCGCGCTCGTCAACTTCTCGATCATCCTCACCAAGGAGACGGTGATCCTGTCGATCATCACCGTGCCGGAACTCATGTACCAGGTGCAGCGGATGTCCACCGAGACCTTCCGCTTCCTCGAAGGCAACCTCGTGCTGGCGCTGTTCTTCTGGGGACTCGTCGAGCTCATCTCCCGCTTCGGCCGCCGGATCGAGGCCAGCGTCACCCGCCACCTGACCGAAAGGCCCTGAGATGGTTGAAGCCTCCTCCGTCGAGATCCGCAACCTCGACAAGCACTTCGGCACCTTCCACGCGCTCAGGAACATCGACCTGTCGATCCTGCCCGGCAAGGTCACCTGCCTGATCGGCCCCTCCGGTTCGGGCAAGTCGACGCTGCTCCGCTGCATCAACTTCCTCGAGGAATACGACTCGGGCGAGATCCGCATCGACGGCCAGCTCATCGGCTACAAGACGCCCGGCGGCGCCAGGATGTCGGGCCGCGAGCTGCGCGCCATGCGCCGCAGCATCGGCATGGTGTTCCAGCAGTTCAACCTCTGGCCGCACATGACCGCGCTCGGCAACGTCGTGGAGGGTCTCCAGCGGGTCCGCGGCATGGGCAAGGCCGACGCCGAGGCCCGCGCCGCCGAGGCGCTGAAGAAGGTCGGGCTCGCCGACAAGATGGGCAACCACCCCTCGCGCCTCTCCGGCGGCCAGCAGCAGCGCGTGGCGATCGCCCGCGCCATCGCCATGGAGCCGAAGCTGATGCTCTTCGACGAGCCGACCTCGGCGCTCGATCCCGAACTCGTCGGCGAGGTGCTGAACGTGATGAAGGCGCTCGCCGCCGAGGGCATGACCATGGTCGTCGTCACCCACGAGATGGGCTTCGCCGCCCACGTCGCCGACCGGGTCGCCTTCATGGAGAAGGGCGAACTCGTCGCCGTCGACGTCCCCGACCGCATCCTGCACCAGCCGCAGGACGCCCGTATCCAGGGGTTCCTGCGCACCTATCACGAGCGCAACAGCTTCTAGCGGGCGCGAAAAGAGGGCAGACGCCGCGCGGCGTCTGCCCCTGCAACCCCGTCACCCCCAGTTCGCGTCGTGGCTCGCGTGGGTGTGCAGGTAGCCGCCTTCGACGTGGTGGCGGTCGTAGAACTCGGTGTCGAGCCGGTGGGCCTGGAGATACATCTTCAGGAACACCGGCGGCACTGTTGCGGGGAAGCGGCCGAAGGTGCGGAAGACGTACTCCGCCATCAGGGCCGTGATCTCCACCGCCTCGGCGTCGATCGGCGCGGCTCCGGCCCGGACGTCGGCGTTGTCGCGGTAGGGGCCGCCGAGCTTCGGGTCGAAAGGCCGGCCCGCGCCGAACTTGCGCGCTGCCGCCGCCTCCACCGCCGCGCGCATGTCCGCGTGATGCGGCGGCACATGCGCCTCGAAGACGCCGGGCAGGCCGGTGACATGCGGCAGCGGGTCGCCCTCCAGCATCTCGAAGCGGAAGCCGAGGCCCGGCACCTTCGGGTCGCCGCTGGCGCCGAACACGCTGAAGGCGTTGATGCCGGTATACATCCAGCCGCCGAGCCCCAGAGCCTGCAACATCAGCGCGCCGGTATGGCAGGCCGATCCGAGCTCCACCGAGACGTCGGTCAGCGCGATCTGCTCCAGGAACCGCAGCGGCGCGGCGACCGACAGGTCGAGCCGGTGCGCATAGGCGTCGAGCCCCGGGATCGGCCGGCCGTTGATGTCGTCGTAGATGCCGGTGCCGTTCTGCACGAGGTAGAACAGGAGCAGGATCACGTGCTGGGCGAGGTCGGCGACCGGGAAGATCAGCGTCGAGCCGGGCACATTGGCGCACCAGGTGTTGTGGCCCTCGACATGCGGCTCCTCCGCGGGCAGGGCCAGCCTGCCGTCCGCGAGCTTGACGATGCGGGCGCGGTGCCGTTCGACCCAGTCGTTCAGGTCGCCGGCCTCGCCCGCGGGCGTCATGTCGCGGGTCGGCAGGAAGTAGACGCCGCTGTCGTCGGTGAAGAAGAACTCCGAGGTGTTGAACCCGGCCGAGGACGGAAAGCTGCGCCCGCCCGGCGAGGTGGTGTAGTTCGGCAGCCTCCCGCCGTAGCGCGGGTGGTGGGCGAAGAGCTCGGCCCAGCCGGTGTTGCCGGCGACCGTGGCGAGAAGCAGCGCCTGCTCGCGCGGGTCGAGCGGCTCGGGCGCGTGGCGCGAGGCGAAGGCGAGCGGGCCGTCGGGGATGGTCGCGCCCCTGGCGAAGCGCCGCGAGCGGCGGCCGCGGATCGCCTCGACCAGCGGAAAGGACATGGCCTCCACGAGGCCGTAGGGAATGCGGTTCGCGTCGAGCATGGTCTTGTTCCTTGCGAAGCGGATTGCGGGATCGGGCCCGACCGTGGCGGTCGGGCCCGGACGTCACAGCGGCAGGTCGAGGCGCGCCCGGTCGAACTGCGGCGACCTCGGCTTGAGGGGGTCGAGGCCGATGTCGCGACGCAGGTGGTCGGAGAGCAGCAAAGGGGGCGGCGCCCGCCGGCGGCGTGCGAGGAGTGCGAGGAGGGAAAGGGCTCGGATCTTCATGGCGTGGTCTCCGTGAGAGAAGATCAGAACAGGAACATCGAGGCGCTGAGCTCGCCGAGCGTGACGTCTTCGAGGCGGATCGTGTCATCGCCGAGGGTCAGCACGGTGTCGGCGCCGAACTGGCTCGCGCCGGCGCGGAGGTCGGTGAAGGTCGTCGCCTCGAAGTGGCCGCGCAGGTCGATGCGGTCGCCCTCGGCGCGCTCGAAGTCGGCGATCCGGTCGTCGCCCGAGTCGAAGGGCCGGCGGCCGATGCCGGTGACGTCGGAGGCGGTGAACACGAACAGATCCGCCCCGGCGTCGCCGTCGAGGACGTCGTTCCCGGTCCCGCCGTCGAGCGTGTCGTTCCCGATCCCGCCGACCAGCGCGTCGTTGCCGCCGAAGGCCTCGATCCGGTCGGCGCCGGCGCCGCCGTCGAGCCGGTTGCCGAAGTTGCTGCCGCCCATCCTGTCGCCGAACCCGGTGCCGATCGCGCTCTCGATGTCGAAGAGCGAGTCGAGCCGGTCGCCGGTCAGGCCGCCGCTCGTCAGGTCGAGATCGAGGGGGCCGACCGCGCCGGAATAGTCGACGGTGTCGAGGCCGCTTTCGCCGCGCAGCTCGTTGAAGCCCGCGCCGCCGTCGAGCACATCGTCGCCGACGTCGCCGCGCAACCGGTCGCTGCCCTCGCCGCCGAACAGGCGGTCGTTGCCGGTCCCGGCCGACAGGAAGTCGTTGCCGCCATTGCCGGACAGCACGTCGTCGCCCGCCGCGCCGAAAAGCTCGTTGACGCCCTCGTCGCCGGTCAGCACGTCGGCGAAACCGCCGCCGATCAGGTTCTCGATCCGCACCAGGATATCCTCGACCGCGCCGACCGTGGCGCGGCCGGCGGCGAGGTTGGCGAAGACCCGGGTCGTCGCGGTCTCGAAGCTCGCGGCGTCGACGCCCGACCCGCCGTTCAGCATGTCAGAGCCCGAGCCGCTGACGAGGATGTCGGATCCGTCGCCGCCGAACAGCGAGTTGTCGCCCGTCTCGGCGAACAGCCGATCGTTCCCGGCGCCGCCTTCGAGGATGTCGTTGCCGCCGCCGGCGCGGATCAGGTCGTCGCCGCCGTTGCCGCGCAGGATGTCGTTGCCGCCGTTGCCGAAGATGGTGTCGGCGAGGCTCGTGCCGTTCAGGATGTCGGCGAGGTTGGTGCCGTTGAGGATTGCCATGGTGTCGGTCTCGCGTTCTCGAATGGGGCCGCGTCTGCGGCACGGCGGGTTGATAGCTCGGGTCGCCCTCGTCATGCTTGGCGGCGCCGTGGAGAATTCATGGAGGGCTCGTGGATTCGTCGGGCCGCCGCGGGCGAGGGGAGGGGACCCGGGGATGCGCTACGGCTTCGCGGGATGCGTGCTCGACACCGGCCGCATGGAGCTTCACCGCGACGGCGCACGGGTCGCGGTCGAGCCGCAGGTGCTCGAGCTGCTGATCATGCTCGTCGAGAACCGCGACCGGCTGGTGACGCGGGACGCGATCCTGGCGGAGGTCTGGAAGGGCCGGATCGTCTCGGACGCGGCGCTGAGCAGCCGGATCAAGGCGGCGCGTCGGGCGGTCGGCGACGACGGGCAGGCGCAGCGGCTGATCGAGACGCTGCACGGCCGCGGCTTCCGGTTCCGCGGCGCCGTGGAGGTCGAGGCCGAGGGCGCGCCCGCCCCGGCCCCGCGCCCGCCGACCGGGGCGGACGGGCCGGCGATCGCGGTGCTGCCCTTTCTCGACCGCGGTTCGCCGCCGGATCCGGTGCTGGCCCAGGGGATCGCCGAGGAGCTGATCGCGAGCCTCGGGCGCTTCCGCTGGTTTCCGGTGATCGCCCGGGACTCCGTCATGGCGCTGCACGGACGCGGGCTCGACCCCGGCGCCATCGCCGCGGCGCTCGGCGTCGCCTATCTCGTCGAGGGCAGCGTGCTGCGCCACGGAAGGGAGGTTCGGGTCCATGCCCGGCTGATCGAGGCCGCGAGCGGGCGGCAAGTGGCGGCGGCGCGGCTCGACCGGACGATCGACAACGTCTTCACGCTGCTCGACGAGATCGGCGCCGAGCTGGTGCAGGCGATCCATCCCGGCCTGATCGGGGCGGAGCTCGAACGCGCGACGCGCGCCGCGCCGTCCGAGGCCACCGCCTGGCAGCTCTTCATCCGCGCCCAGACCCTGCTCGCCGGCCCGAGCGGCGCGGCCAACGCCGAGGCCCGGGCGCTGATCGAGGCCGCGATCGCGGCCGAGCCGGGCGCGGGACGCAGCCACGCCGCGCTGGCGCTGACGCATCTCTGGGACATCACCTTCGGCTGGACGCCGGACCCGGCCGCCTCGGGGGCGCGGGCGCAGGTGGCCGCCTCCCGGGCGCTGGCGCTGGCGCCGGCGGATTCCTGGGCGCTGCTCGCCTATGGCTGCTGCCGGCTGATGGCGCGCGACCACGCCGGCGCCCTCGCCGAGCTGCGCCGGGCGGTGGAGGCGGAGCCGGCTTCGGCGCTCGCCCATGGCACGCTGGCGCTGGCGCTCGCCTTCGCGGGCGAGGCGGAGGCGGCGCTGGAATCGGTCGACCGGGCCGCCCGGCTCAGCCCGTTCGATCCGCGCTCCGGCATCTGGATCAACGCCGAGGGCGTGGCGGCGGTGCTGTCGGGCCGGTTCGAGCGGGCCCTCGCCGCCGGGCGCCGCCTCGCCACGCTGAAGCCCGACTATCCTGCCGGCCACCGGATCATGGCCGCCGCCGCCGCGGGCCTCGGCGACGCCGCCGCGGCCCGCGAGGCGGCGGCGCGGCTGCTGGAGCTCCTGCCGGAGCATCGCGCCGCGCAGGCGGGGGCGGCGCTCCCCTTCGGATCGCCCGCGCTCGCCGAGGCCTATGTGGCCCTGCTGGTCGCCGCGGGCCTGCCGCGGTAGGCGTCATTTCTGACGGGTCGGCGGCGAGCCGCCCGCGCCAGCGCGCGCGAAACCGGCGCCCGGTGTGTCCGGGCGCCGGGCTGGGGTCATACGGCCTCCGCCTGAATGCCTCGCGTCGGCATTAGCGATTCAATTCCGACTCTTTTGCTTGGCATATGCGTTGTGCATACGTCGTGCAT
>NZ_JAGOID010000065.1 GCF_017995835.1 Amaricoccus sp. | reverse complement strand
ACCGTGGTCCTGCCGGTCTTCCTGGTGATCGGCGCGGGATGGCTCGCCGCGCGCACGGGGCGCTTCTCCGCGGGCGGCGTCGACGGGCTGATGGTCTACACCCAGAACTTCGCGGTTCCGGTGCTGCTTTTCCGCGGCATCGCGGACCTCGATCTCGGCGCGGTGTTCGACGCGCGGCTGCTCGTATCCTTCTACACCGGCGCCGTGATCTGCTTCGCCCTCGGCATCCTCGGCGCGCGCGTGATCTTCCGCCGCCGCCCCGGCGAGGCGGTGGCGATCGGCTTCGGCGCGCTGTTTTCCAACTCGCTGCTCCTCGGCATCCCGATCATGCAGCGCGCCTACGGCGCCGACGCGCTGGCGCCGAACTTCGCCATCATCGCGATCCATGCGCCGCTCTGCTACCTGCTCGGCATCACCGCCATGGAGTTCGCCCGCGCCGACGGCCGCGGCCTCGCCGGCACCGCGCAGGCCGTCGCCCGGGCCATGTTCCGCAACGCGCTGATGATCGGGCTGGCCATCGGCTTCGTCGTGAACGTCTCCGGCACGCCGATCCCGGAACCGGTCGCCGTCGCGGTGGACATGGTGGCGGATTCGGCGCTGCCGGCGGCGCTCTTCGGCCTCGGGGGCGTGCTGACCCGCTACGCGATCCGCGCCTCGCTCGGCGAGGCGAGCATGATCGCCGTCCTGTCTCTGCTCGTGCATCCCGCGATCGCCTATGGCCTCTGCCAGGCCTTCGCGCTGCCGACGGACTTCGTCCGCTCGGCGGTGGTGACGGCCGCGATGGCGCCGGGCGTCAACGCCTACGTCTTCGCGAGCCTCTATTCCCGCGGCCAGGCCCAGGCGGCAAGCGCGGTGCTGTTCTGCACCGCGGTCTCGGTGCTCACCATCTCCGTCTGGCTGACGGTCCTCGGCGGAGTTCGCTGAACGGTCACGGCGTTCCAGCCACCTGCTGCGCGGCCGGGTCGATCCGGGCGGGAACGCCGACGTCGACGACGAAGGCGCTCGCGATCACCAGCGACAGGATCGCGACGAGCCAGGGCGTCGAGAACCGTTCGCGCCGCCGGAGCGGCAGCCGGCCGACGGGATTGATCGGGGGATGGTTCGGAAACAGCATGGGACAGGCTCCTTTCGGTCGCGCCCCGTTCTGCCCCGCCTTGCGTTACCGTCGCGTGACTCGGGCAGGCTCCCCGCGCGGCCCCGCCGTTCTCTCCCCTGCCGATGGGCCGACCGCCTCAGAAGCGCGAGAGCTTGTCGAAGTCCATCAGTTCGATCAGCGCGGCCTTGTCGTCCTCCGACGCGGAGCCGGTCGCCGAAACCAGCACGCGGTCGTCGATCACGCCCTGCATCTCGCCATCCGTGACGGCGAAGGGCGTGCGGTGGATGCGCCGCGTCGCCGTCCCGGCTAGAGACGCCATGCTCCCGACCATCGAGCTGACCGCGCTCACCATCGGCGAGTCGGTGATGACCGACAGCTCCACCGAGTCGTCGCCGCGGCTGTAGGTGGCCGAGACGGCAGTGCCGCCGCCGAACATCGCCAGCCCCATGCCGCTGGCCGCGGCGTCGCCGTCCTCGCGCGTCCAGCCCTCCGGCGCCGCCGGCAGGAGCGCGGCCAGTTCCTGCGCCTTGGCGTCCGCAAGGAGCTTGACCGCATAGTCCAGATCCTTGCGCGCTCCCGCCACGTCGCCGCCCCGATACGCTTCGAGCGCCTCCTCGACGACGTCGGTGAACTCGTCCGCCACCGCGGGCCCGGCCATCAGCACGAGTCCCAGTACAAACGCCAATCGCATCTTCGATGTCTCTCCTGTCATGCCAACGGCCCGGGCGCCTGACTCGTGCCGAAGCCTTCCCGAATCCCCAAAAAGTGGCAAGCCCGATTCCAGCCGCCTTCCAGCCACTTTCCAGCCAGATAGAACCACGCCTTTTCAGTCTATTGCCTCGCGCCGCCCAAGCCAGCCGTCTCTTGCGCATTTCACCCCGGAACTTCACCCCGCCGGCTGGAGCCGCCCCAGCGCTGCCCGGAGGTCACGATAGAGCGCCTCGCGCTCGGGCGGACTGAGGAAAGCGCCGAGTTCGATCTCGCGGCCGTTCCCCTCCAGCGTCAGGTACTTCTCCACCGGCGCATCCTCATCGAGCAGCCGCACCCGCACCCAGTGCGGATCGGCGTGCCATCGCCGCACAGCGCCGTCCGCCTCGCGCCGCTCCACCGTGATGAGGTCGGGCCAGAGCCGCAGTTCCTCGCGCAGCCGCCCGTCGGCGTAGCTCCGCCGCAACGCGGCCCACAGCGCCAGCGGCGCGATCGCCGCGAACGGCAGCAGCCCCCAGACCACCGGGGTCGCGAGGAACGGCACGAGCAGGAGCGCCGCCCCGACCGCGACCACCGCGACCACCAGGGCGAAGCCGCGGCGCGGCAGCGAGCGGTTCGGCCACAGCGTCAGCGCCAGCACCGGCGGGTCCGCGCGCCCGAAAGGATCGGGGCGACCGTCGCCGGCCGCCCCACCCGTATCGTCGCTGCGCCGCGCGTCCACGGCCCTCAGTGGTGGGCGGGCGAGCCGCCGCGATGGTCCCACATGTCGGGCGTCGGCAGCGTCTCGAAGGTGTGCTCCGGCGGCGGGTTCGGCAGCGTCCATTCCAGCGTCGGATCGGGCTGCGGGCCCCAGTATTGCGGGTCGGTCACCCGCCGGCCGTGGCGCAGCGTGTACCAGACCACCCCGATGAAGAAACAGAACGAGGCGAAGGAAATGAAGGCCCCCATCGACGAGACGTAGTTCCAGAGCGCGAACTGCTCGGGATAGTCGATATAGCGCCGCGGCATCCCCTGCCGCCCCAGGAAGTGCTGCGGAAAGAAGGTGAGGTTGGCCCCGATGAAGAACACCCAGAAGTGCAGCTTGCCCGCCCATTCCGGGTACTGCCGGCCCGACATCTTGCCGATCCAGTAGTACATGCCGGCGAAGATCGCGAAGACCGCCCCGAGGCTCATCACGTAGTGGAAGTGCGCCACCACGTAGTAGGTGTCATGATAGGCCCGGTCGATCGCCGCCTGCGACAGCACGACGCCGGTCACGCCGCCGATGGTGAACAGGACGATGAAGCCGAGGGCGAACAGCATCGGCGTCTTGAACTCGACCGAGCCGCCCCACATCGTGGCGATCCAGCTGAAGATCTTGATGCCCGTCGGCACTGCGATCACCATCGTCGCCAGCATGAAGTAGGCCTGCTGGGTCACCGACATGCCGACCGTATACATGTGGTGCGCCCACACGACGAAGCCGAGCGCGGCGATGGCGATCATCGCGAAGACCATCGGCAGGTAGCCGAAGATCGGCTTGCGCGAGAAGGTCGAGATCACATGGGAGATGATGCCGAATCCCGGCACGATCACGATGTAGACCTCGGGATGCCCGAAGAACCACAGGATGTGCTGGTAGAGGATCGGGTCGCCGCCGCCATCGGCCGAGAAGAAGGTCGTGCCGAAGTTGCGGTCGGTGAGCAGCATGGTGATCGCGCCGGCGAGCACCGGCAGCGCCAGCAGGATCATGAAGGCGGTGACGACGATCGACCACACGAAGAGCGGCGCCTTGAGCAGCGTCATGCCCGGCGCGCGCATGTTGAGGAAGGTGGTGATCATGTTGATGGCGCCGAGGATCGACGACGCGCCCGAGAGGTGCACCGCGAAGATCGCGAGATCCATCGACATGCCCTGCTCGGTCGTCGACAGCGGCGGATAGAGCACCCAGCCGACGCCGGCGCCCGGCTGGCCGCCGCCGCCCGGCACGAAGAGCGACACGACCGCGAGCGAGGCGCCGGCGACGAACAGCCAGTAGCTGAGGTTGTTCATGCGCGGAAACGCCATGTCCGGCGCGCCGATCATCAGCGGCATGAAGTAGTTGCCGAAGCCGCCGAAGAGCCCGGGAATGACCACGAAGAACATCATCAGGATGCCGTGGCCGGTGATCAGCACGTTCCAGAGGTGTCCGTTCGGCACGCCGTCGATCAGCATGTACTGGACGCCGGGCTCCATCAGCTCGAGCCGCATGTACACCGTCATCAGCACCGAGACGAACCCGAGCGCCCCCGCTGTCACGAGGTAGAGGATCCCGATGTCCTTGTGGTTCGTCGACATGAACCAGCGGGTGAAGAAGCCTGGCGAACCGTGGCCGTGATCGTCGGCGTGGCTGTGGCTGTGGGCGGCGTCGGCCATGGCTTTCTCCTCGGAACGCACGGCCGCGCGCCCCGGGGGGCACGCTGCCTGACCCTGTCTAGCCCGCTGGAACGCCGGCCTCAAGCGTCACTTCGCCGTGCATGACAGTATATTGCGCCGCCGCAGCGACCGACCCGCCGCTCGCGCCGCCGGCGGGATAAGCGTTGCCGATCAAGCCCTTGGGAATGGTCACGCTTGACGTTCCCCGCCGCCGCCGCGATCATGCGCGGCGTGGCCGATCTCCCCGCACCCGGTTTCCGCCTCGCGCGCGGCGTCTGCCGCCTGCTTCGCTCCTACGACTTCGCGCCGCTCTGCGAACTCGTCCTCGCCACCGGACTGCGGGTGGACGTGATCGGCGTCGGCCCCCGCGGCGAGATCTGGATCGTCGAGTGCAAGTCCTCGCGCGCCGATTTCGTGTCGGACCGCAAGTGGACGGGCTACCTCGAATGGTGCGATCGCTTCTTCTGGGCCGTCGACGCCGACTTTCCCACCGACCTCCTGCCGCCCGAGGCCGGCCTCGTCATCGCCGACGCCTACGGGGCCGAGATCGCCCGCATGGCGCTCGAGACGCCCCTGCCGGCCGCGCGCCGCCGCGCGCTCACCCAGCGCTTCGCCCGCCTCGCCGCCAGCCGCCTCGCCAGCGCGCTCGACCCGATTCCCGGCCTCGGGCCGATCGGCTGACGCCGCGGCGGCGCTACCGCTTCGGGCCGCCCTTGTTCTGGCCGCCCTTGCCGCTCGCCGTCCGCGCCCGGTGGGCGGCGGCGCGCAACTCCTCGGCGATCTCCTCAGCCTCCTCCGGCTCGAAGTCGAGCGGAAAGCCCCCGGTCGAGGTCTCCACGAAGATCCGCACCATCCCGAGCGAGGTCGGCCCGATCTGCAGGCTGCCCGAGACGTCGCTCTCGCTGTTGATGTCGATCCGACCCTTCCTCATGGCGCGCATTCTCGCCGCCCGCTGGCCCCGCGGCAAGAGGCGTAAACCGAGCTGCCGAAAGCGCCGCTTGCCGGGAGCGGCGCCCCGTCCTACCGTTCCCCGCGTGGCGGACAGGCTCGACACCTATCGGGGCAAGCGCGACTTCGGTCGCACCGCCGAGCCGCGCGGGGCCGTCGTGGCGTCGCCGGGGCGCCGCTTCGTGGTCCACAAGCACCACGCCACCGCCGACCACTACGACCTCCGCCTCGAACTCGACGGCGTGCTGAAGAGCTGGGCCGTGCCCAAGGGCCCCTCGCTCGACCCGGCCGACAAGCGCCTCGCCGTCGAGACCGAGGACCACCCGGTCGCGTACATCGACTTCGAGGGCGTCATCCCCGAGGGCGAGTACGGCGGCGGGCCGATGATCGTCTGGGACACCGGAACCTGGGCGCCGATGGACCCGGACCCGGCGACGGCGCTGGCCAGGGGCGCCTTCAAGTTCCGCCTCGCCGGCGAGAAGCTCTCGGGCGGCTGGATGCTCGCCCGCCTGAAACCGAAGAAGGGCGAGACCAGGCGCAACTGGCTGCTCTTCAAGGAGCGCGACCAGGCCGCCGACCCGGCCACCGACATCCTGACCGCCTGCCCGGAATCGGTGAAGTCCGGCCTGCGCATCGAGGAGCTGCGCCCCGATCCGCCGACGCCGGAGGCGAAGCCCGTGAAAGCCCCCCGCCTCCGCCCCGGCGCGCTCCCCGGCGCCGTGAAGGCCCCGCCGCCCGCAACCCTCGCCCCCCAGCTCGCCGCGCCCGCCGACGCGCCGCCCGTCGGGCCCGACTGGCTGCACGAGATCAAGCTCGACGGCTACCGCACCCTCGCCCGCGTCGAGGCAGGCGCGGTCCGCCTGATCACCCGCGGCGGCCTCGACTGGACGAAGCGCTACGGCGCGCTCGCGGACGCCTTCGCCACCCTCCCCGACGCGCTGATCGACGGCGAGGCGCTCGTCCTCGACCCCAAAGGCGTCAGCCGCTTCGAGATGCTCCAGGACGCGCTGTCCCGCCACGCGACCCACGAACTCGTGTTCTTCGCCTTCGACCTCCCCTGGCTCGCCGGCTGGGACCTGACCCGCGCGCCGCTCGCCCGCCGCAAGGCGCTGCTGGCCGATCTCCTGCGCCCGCTCGGCCCCCGCGCGGCGATCCAGATCAGCGACCACATCGAGGGCGACGGCGCCGCCTTCTTCGACCGCGCCGCCGACCTAGGCCTCGAGGGCGTCGTCTCGAAACGCCCGGACGCCCCCTACCACCCCGGCCGCTCCCGCACCTGGGTCAAGGCCAAGGCCCGCCGGGCCGGCGACTTCGCCATCGCCGGCTTCACCCGCTCCGCCGTCAACGCCGGCCTCGGCGCGCTCGCGCTCGCCGAATGGGAGCAAGGCGAACTCGTCTACCGCGGCAAGGTCGGGACCGGCTTCGACGCGGCGACGATCGCCGATCTCCTCGCCCGGCTGGAGCCGCTGCGCGATGGCGCGGCGCCCCTCGACGGCGCCCCCCGCGACGTCCACCCTGTCCGACCGCTGCTCACGGCCCACATCCACTATGCGAACAGAACCGGCGAGGGCCTGCTCCGCCATGCCGTCTTCAAGGGACTGCGCGAGATGAAGCTCGCCGACCTGCCCGCGGGCCTGCCGCGCCCGCGCCTGATCACCGAGGCCGACCTCGCCTCGGTGACCATCACCAACCCCGAACGTCGCCTCTTCGGCCGCTCCGGCCCGACCAAGCTCGACGTCGCGGTCTACTACGCCGCCGTCGGCGACGCGATGCTGCCGCACCTGATCGGCCGACCCGTCAGCCTCTACCGCTGCCCGACCGGCAAGCCGGCCGACTGCTTCTTCCAGCGCCACGCCTTCACCGGGATGCCGCCCACCATCGCCCGCTTCGAGATCGAGACCTCCGACGGCCCGAAGACCTACATCAGCGTCGAGGACGCCCGCGGCTACCTCGCGCTGCCGCAGTTCGGCGTCATCGAACTCCACGCCTGGGGCTGCCACCGCGACGCAATCGAGACCCCCGACCGCGTCACCTTCGACCTCGACCCCGGCGAGGGCATCGACTGGCGCGTCGTCACCGAGGCCGCCGTCCAGGTCCGCGACACGCTCGCCGCGGCCGGCCTCGTCCCCTTCGTCAAGACCACCGGCGGCAAGGGCGTCCACGTCGTCGTGCCCCTCGTCCCGAGGCTCGACTGGAAGGCGGTCCACGACGCGACCGGGGCGCTCGCCCGCCGCATCGCCGCCACCGCCCCCGACCTCTTCACCACCACGCAAGGCCCGGAAAACCGCAAGCGCCGGATCTTCATCGACTTCCACCGCAACGCCCGCAGCGCCACCGCAGTCGCGCCATACTCGTTGCGGGCGCGCAACAATCTCTCCGCCTCGACGCCGATCGCGTGGGAGAACCTCGGAAACATCGACGCACCGACGGATCTGAACTATGCTTCCGTTCCGGAGTTGATCGCGACAAGCGGCGACCCTTGGGCCGAGATCGACGCCTCCGCCCGGGAACTGCCCGCCGCGCAATGACGGGAGGACGACCATGGCCCCCAGGGCGAGCTGGACCGGCTACCTGAAGCTGAGCCTCGTGAGTTGCCCGGTGCGGCTCTATCCCGCAACCAGCTCCACCGAACGGGTCCGCTTCAACCAGCTCCACAAGAAGACCCACAACCGCATCAACATGAAGCCGGTCGATCCCGAACTCGGTCTCGTCGAGCGCGCCGACCTCGTGCGCGGCTACGAGTACGAGGACAAGAAATACATCATCATCGACGACGAGGATCTCGACGCGGTCCGGATCGAGACCAACCACACCATGGCGATCGAGGCCTTTGTCGACGCCGGCTCGATCGACGTCATCTGGCAGGACAGCCCCTACTACCTCGCCCCAGACGGCGCTATGGCCGAGGAAACCTTCATCGTGCTGCGCGAGGCGATGCGCGATTCCGGCAAGGCCGCCATCGCCCGCCTCGTGCTGTCCTCGCGCGAGCGCGTCGTCTGCATATCGCCGCGCGACCGCGGCATGTTCGTCTCGGTCCTGCGCAACCCGAGCGAGGTCCGGGCGACGACCGCCTATTTCGACTCGATCCCCGACGACAAGCCCGACGCCGAGATGCTGGCGCTGGCCGAGAAGCTGATCGAGCAGAAGGCGACCGAGTTCGACCCGGCGGCCTACGAGGACCGCTACGAGAAGGCGCTGATGGCGATGATCAAGGAGAAGCTCAAGGGCCACAAGCCGATCATCGCCGCCGCGCCGGAGCGCGGCAACGTCGTCAACCTCATGGACGCGCTCAAGGCCTCGCTCGGCCAGTCGAAGCCGCCGGCGAAGAGCCGCAGCAAGGCCGCGGACAAGCCCGCCGCCGAAGCCCCGGCGAAGCCGGCCCCGCGCGCGAAGCGCGCCCCTGCCAAGGCCGGGGCGTGACGTCACGGCAGCGAGGCGGGCGCAACGTCGGGTCCGTGCGCGGGGCGGGTATCCGAGATCCGTTCGAACCGTTCGCGCCTTCGCCTCCGGGAACGACGCGGGATCCGTGCCGATGTCTCCGCGCGATTAGACCCGTGGCTAATCGCGCCGCGCCTGCCCGCCCGGGGCAGGCGCGATTCCGCGCCAGCCGGGCAGGCGCGCCGCGATTGCTCTCGCAACGGAAATCTTCACCCCCCTCGCCCTCCGCGCATGGCGCTCCAGGCGACGGACCGCGCGGCGCGCCACTGGCGCCCCGCAAGATGCGGTCCGGGGACATGCGCCCCACCGCCGTAATGCACTAGAGATCTCGCACCGACCGATGCCCCCCCCCGCCCCCGTCTACGGCCTCCTCGGCCCGCTCACCGCCTTTCCCCGCCGCCTCGCCGCCCGCGCGGCGATCACGGCTGGC
This sequence comes from Amaricoccus sp., assembly GCF_017995835.1. GTDB lineage: Bacteria > Pseudomonadota > Alphaproteobacteria > Rhodobacterales > Rhodobacteraceae > Amaricoccus. The sequence goes on along the minus strand of NZ_JAGOID010000065.1, from coordinate 9,343 downwards.
GCGCGGCTCCGCCGCGGCGCCGACCGGGGCGTCACCCATCTCGTCCTCGGCCGCGGCCTCCTCGACCGCCGGGACGATTCCACCCTCGCCGCGCGCGTCGCCGCCGAAGCCGCGTCGGGGCGCGCGCTCCTCTCCGAGGCGGGCTTCCTCGCCGCCCTCGGCCTCGCGCCCGCGCCCGCTCCCGCCGGCATGACCGCCGCCGAACTGGCCGACAAATCCCGCCTGCCCCCGACTGAGCTCGAACTCCTGCGCCTTTTCGACGCCTTCGAGACCCCGGCGGCCCCCTTCGGCCTGCGCGACCTGATCCTCGCCCGCAAGTACGCGGCCCTCCTCACTGACGGCGCCGGCTGGGGCGAGATCGCCCGCTCGCTCCGCGGCGCCTGCCGCGTCACGCTGCCCGCCCGGGCGCTGGAGCGGCAGGGCCGCGCCATCCTCGCCCGCGACGGCGCCGACCGGCTCTGCGAGCTCGACGGCCAGTTCCTGCTCGACCTCGGCGGCGCGGGCGCCACCCCCGACGACCTCTTCGCCGAGGCCGAGGCCGCCGAGGACGAAGGCCGCCTCACGGACGCCGCCGCTTCCTACGCCCGCTGCCTCGCGCTCGACCCGACCGACGCCACCGCCGCCTTCAACCGCGCCAACTGCCTGCGCCTCCTCGGCGAGGCGACCGAGGCCGAACGCGGCTACGTCCGCGCGCTCAAGCTTGACCCCGGTTTCGTCGAGGCCTGGTTCAACCTCGCCGGCCTCACCCGCGCCCGCGGCCGCACCGCCGCCGCGCGCAGCCAGCTCGCCCGCGCCATCGCCGCCGACCCCGACTACGCCGACGCCGTCTACAACCTCGCCACGCTCGAGTTCGAGGCCGGCGACCTCGCCGCCGCCGAACGCTGGTGGCGGCGCTACCTCGAACTCGACGCCTCCTCCGAGTGGGCGCGCACGGCGGAGCGCGGCCTGCAATTCGTCGCGCTGGCGCGGCGCGGCTGATGCCCCGGCTGCTCCGCGACGGGCCCGACGACGCCCCGGCGACGCTCCTCCTCGCCCACGGCGCCGGCGCGCCGATGGACAGCCCCTGGATGAACGCGCTGACGGAGGCTCTCGTCGCCGAGGGCCTCGCCGTCGCCCGCTTCGAGTTCGCCTACATGGCCGCCCGCCGCGACGGCGTCCGCAAGCCGCCCCCGCGCGGCGAGACCCTGATCCCCGAGTTCATAGACGCCGTCGCCGCCCTCGCCCCGCCCGGCCGGCTGGTGATCGGCGGCAAGTCCCTCGGCGGCCGCGTCGCCTCGATGGCCGCCGACGCCGTCGGCCCCGCCGGCCTCCTCTGCCTCGGCTACCCGTTCCACCCGCCCGGCAAGCCGGCGCAGACCCGCACCGCCCACCTCTCGACCCTGCGGACGCCGACGCTGATCTGCCAGGGAACCCGCGACCCCTTCGGCGGCCCCGAGGAGGTCGCCACCTACGACCTCTCCCCCGCGATCGAGCTCATATGGTTCGAGGACGGCGACCACTACCTCGCCCCGCGCAAGTCCGTCACCGGCGTCTCCGCCCCCGAGCACCGCCGCGCGCTCGCCGCCGCGGTCGCCGGATGGGTCTCACGCCTGCCCTGTGGATAACTTCAGGCTTTTAAAATTACCACGTAATTTCAATGCACTAATATCATTTCACGCGTGTTAGGCCCGGGCTGACGGAAGGGAAATGCGGATCGCCACCTTCAACATCAACAACGTGGTCCGGCGCCTGCCGAACCTCCTCGCCTGGCTCGACGCGACCCGGCCGGACGTCGTCTGCCTGCAGGAACTCAAGGCCGCCGAGCCCGACTTCCCCGCCGCCGCCCTCGCCGAGGCCGGCTACGCCGCCGTCTGGCGCGGGCAGCGCGCATGGAACGGCGTCGCCATCCTCGCCCGCGACGCCGAGCCGGTCCTGACCCGCACCGACCTCCCCGGCGACCCGGACGACCGCCAACCCCGCTACATCGAGGCCGCCGTCCGAGGCGTCCTCGTCGCATCGCTCTACGCCCCGAACGGCAACCCCCGGCCGGGGCCGAAGTTCGACTACAAGCTCGCCTGGATGGCCCGCCTGCGCGCCCACGCCGCCGGCCTGCTCGCGGCCGGCGTGCCCGTCGTCCTCGCCGGCGACTGGAACGTCGCCCCCGAGCCCCGCGACGTCTATCCGACCCGCTCCTACGACGACAACGCCCTGGTCCAGCCGGAGACCCGCGCCGCCTTTGCGGCCTTCCTCGCCGACGGCTGGACCGACGCCCTGCGCCGGCTCGAGCCGGAGGCCACCATCTACACCTTCTGGGACTATCGCCGGAACCGCTGGGAGCGCGACGCCGGAATGCGCCTCGACCACCTCCTGCTCAGCCCCGAGGCCGCCCGCCGCCTCCGCCGGGGCGGCGTCGACCGCGCCGCCCGCGGCGAGCCGGACGCCAGCGACCACGCCCCCGCCTGGATCGAGATCGCACCCCGATGAGCCTTGGCGAGGCTCGGCTTTCCACGGTCCGCGACCTTGGCTATCCCCGCGCCATGCGCCGCGCCCTGTTCGCCCTCGCCCTCCTCGCCGCTGCCTGCGCCGGCCCGCCGCCGGCGGACCCGGAAGTGAGGCTGCGGTCCTGGCCGGCGCGGGGCGAGACGCGGGCGACAATCCTGGCGCTCCACGGCTTCGGCGACACCGGGGCGACGGCCTGGGCGGAGGCCGCCCGCTACTGGACGAGCCGGGGCATCGCCGTCTACGCCCCCGACCAGCGCGGCTTCGGCGAGAACCCGAGCTGGCGGCGCTGGCCGGGGGCCGAGGCGCTGGTCTCCGACGCGACCCAGCTCTCGCACATCGTCCGCGCCCGCCACCCCGGCGTGCCGCTCGTCGTGGTCGGTCATTCGATGGGCGGCGGCGTGGCGCTGGCGGCGGCGGCCGCCGGCCTCGACGCCGACGCTCTGGTGCTGGCCGGCCCGGCGATCGCCGGGGGCGATGCGCTCAACCCGGTCCTGCGCGCCGGGGCGTGGACAATGGCCGCGCTGATGCCCGACAGACGCTGGACCGGGGACGGCGTCGTCGACATCAGCCCGACGGACAACATCGAGGCAATCCGCCGGACGGTGGCCGATCCCCGCTTCTTCGGCGACCCGTCGAGCCGGGAACTCTGGGGACTCGTGCGGATCATGGACATGGCCGCCGCCGCCGCGCCCTCGGTCGAGACGCCCACGCTGACGCTCATGGGCGCCCATGACGAGGTGCTGCGCCCCGACCGGGTCGAGAGCGTCCACGACCGCATCCCCGCCGCCGCCGGCTGGCGCCTCTACCCCGAAGGCTGGCACTGGCTGTTCCGCGACCTCCACGGCGGGATCGTGCTGGAGGACGTCGCCACGTTCACCCTCGGCCTCAGGCCAGCGGCCCCGTCCGGTAGAGCCGTACCTTGAGCGGACCGTGCGGGATCGGCGGATCCGGCGGCCCGAAGGGGAGACGCGTCGCCCGGGCGAGCCCCGGATCGGCGGCGATGAGCCCGACCCGCCAGCCGGAGAAACGCGACGCCAGCGTCGCGCCGAGCGCGGCGTAGAGCGGCCCGAGCCTGCCGGTCTCGCCGATGCGCGCCCCATAGGGCGGGTTGACCATGACGAGCCCCGGCGGCCCCTCCGGCGGGACGACGTCGCTGACGGCCGCCTGCCGGAACGCGACGACCTCCGCCACCCCGGCGCGCGCGGCGTTGGCGCGGCTCATCGCCACCGCCCCGGCGTCGCGGTCCGAACCGTGGAAGCGCAAGGGCGTCTCGCGCCGCAGCGCCGCAGCCTCGGACTTCATCGCCGCCCAGGCCGCCGGATCGAAGCTCGCCAGCCGCTCGAAGGCAAAGCCGCGCGAGCGGCCGGGCGCGAGGTTCATGGCGATCTCCGCCGCCTCGATCGGGAACGTCCCCGAGCCGCACATCGGATCGAGGACCGGCTCCCCGCCCCGGTAGCCGCAGGCGGCGAGAAAGAGCGCGGTCATGGTCTCGCGCATCGGCGCGGCGTTGACGGCCTGCTTGTGGCCGCGCCGGTGCAGCATCTCGCCGGAGGTGTCGACCGAGATCGTGCAGAGATCGTCGTCGATCCTGACCCTGAGCGTCACCGCCTCGCCCGGCTCGTCCTCCGAACCGGCCGCGACGACCGGCGCCCCGAGCGTCTCGCGGATCGCCGTCGCGATGCGCTCCCGCGCGGCGCCGGCGTGATAGACCCGCGACTTCCGCGTCGTGACCTCGATGCGCACGGGCACGTCGGGCCGCAGCGTCGCCGCCCAGTCGACCTTGCGCGCTCGCTTGTCGAGCTGGGCGAGGTGCAGCACGCGGAACTCGGCGACGCAGATGAGGACGCGGGTGGCCCCGCGCAGCCAGAGATTGGCGCGCCAGACCTCGGGCCAGCCGCCCATGAGAGCGACGCCGCCGGGAACCGACTGCGGGCCGGGCAGGCCGAGCGCCGCGGCCTCGTCCCGCAGCAGCGGTTCGAGGCCGGGAGAGACGGCGAGGAAGAGCAGGCGAGCGCCGGACATGGAGCCGACATAGCGGGAAAGCCCGGGAGGCGCGAGCGCCGGCCGCCGCCTTCGGCGCCCGCCGCGTCAGTAGATAGCCTCCACCCAGCGTTGACTGTCCTTCGCGGGGCGGACGTAGCCGTCGTCCTTCTGGCGGGGCGTCAGGCGGACCTTCGCCGGCTTGATCTCCTCGTAGGGGATCTGACGCAGGAGATGAGCGATGCAGTTGAGCCGGGCCCGCTTCTTGTTGTCGGCGTCGACGACGTACCAGGGCGAGAGATCGGTGTCGGTCGCGGCGAACATCTCGTCCTTGGCGCGCGAGTAGTCGATCCAGCGGGCGCGCGACTTCACGTCCATCGGCGAGAGTTTCCAACGCTTGATCGGGTTCCGGATGCGCTCCCTGAAGCGACGCTCCTGCTCGTCATCGCTGACCGAGAACCAGTACTTGACCAGCACGATGCCGGAGCGGATCAGCATCTCCTCGAACTGCGGAACGGCGCGCAGGAACTCGGAATGTTCCTCGGGCGTGCAGAAATCCATCACCTTCTCGACCCCGGCGCGGTTGTACCAGGAGCGGTCGAAGAGGGTGATCTCGCCTCGCGCCGGCAGATGGGCGACGTAGCGCTGGAAGTACCACTGGCCGCGCTCGCGCTCGGTCGGGGCGGCGAGCGCGACGATGCGGCAGTGGCGCGGGTTGAGGCTCTCGGAGATGCGCTTGATCACCCCGCCCTTGCCGGCGGCGTCGCGGCCCTCGAATAGGACGACGACGCGCAACCCCTCGCGCTTGACCCAGTCCTGGAGCTTGAGAAGCTCGAACTGCAACCGGACGAGCTCGCGGACATAGCCCTTGCGCCTGCGCGGAGCGGCGGCGAGCTTCCACGCCGCCTCGCGCGCGACGCCCTCGACCGCGTCCTCCAGGATCTCGCCGCCGTCCGGCCGGGCGCCGCTGCGCTTCTTCGCCATCGCCATGCCTCCTTCATGCGTGCACGCGCCATCCTATGACGATCGGGCGACGACACGCGAGACGTCCGAGGAAAGATCGCACCTGTCGCCGTGGCTCCGGACGGCTCGGTGACCTGCCCTCTCCCAATGATGGGCGGCCGACGGGTTCGCCTCACGCGACGTGTTCCTGCATGCCTTTTCGCCCGCCTTGGCCCGCTCGCCGGCGCCGGGGATGATCATGGAAAGACCCGGGGAGGCGGCCATGTTTGCGAAGTCGATCACGGCGGTTACGCTGGGCGTGGCGGATCTCGCCCGGTCCCGGGCCTTCTATGCGCGGCTGGGCTGGCAGGCCGACGAGGCGCAGGGGGGGGTGGTCTTCATCCACCTGGCCGGGCAGATGCTGTGCCTGTTCGGGATCGAGGATCTGGCGAAGGACCAGGGGCGCGAACGCGCCAGGCTGGGCACGGGGGCCATGACGCTCGCCCGGAACTTCGCCACCGAGGCGGAGGTGGACGCGGCCTACGCGCTGGCGCTGGAGGCCGGGGGGACGGCGCTCAAGCGGCCCGAGAAGGTGTTCTGGGGCGGGTATTCGGGCTATTTCGCCGACCCGGACGGGCATGTCTGGGAACTGGCGATGAACCCGTTCTGGGAGATCGGGGAGGATGGAACGCTTCAGATCGATGTCTCGGCCACCGTGTGCGGGGGCGCGTCGAGCACGTCCTGATAGGTCGCGGGGCGATGGGGACGGGCCTGGGTGTTCATGGGTGCAGCATAGCGCGCGACAGGCGCGGTGTCATGCGAAGCGGATCCCGGGATCACCGCCCCGCGGGCCGCAGTGGCGAGGCGAACCGGCGCCCGGCGCCCATATAACCCCTTGAAGATTTGGGAGAGCCGCCAAGCGGGAGCAAGGGGCGCGTGACATCCCTGCCCCGTCCCGCTAATCTGTCTCACCACTGACGAGGACCCCCGACAGCATGGCCGACCCGACCCGCGCCTCCGAGGAATACGGCGCCGATTCCATCAAGGTCCTCAAGGGCCTGGAGGCCGTGCGCAAGCGGCCGGGGATGTATATCGGCGACACCGACGACGGGTCCGGCCTGCATCACATGGTCTACGAGGTCGTCGACAACGGCATCGACGAGGCGCTGGGCGGCTGGGCGGACCGGGTGAGCGTGACGCTGCACGCCGACGGGTCGGTCAGCGTCTTCGACAATGGCCGCGGGATCCCGGTCGGCATCCACGAGGGCGAGGGCGTGTCGGCGGCCGAGGTCATCATGACCCAGTTGCACGCGGGCGGAAAGTTCGACCAGAACAGCTACAAGGTCTCGGGCGGTCTGCACGGCGTCGGCGTCAGCGTGGTGAACGCGCTTTCCGACTGGCTGGAGCTCCGGATCTGGCGCGACGGGATGGAGCATTTCGTCCGCTTCGAGCGCGGCGAGACGGTGGAACCCCTGAAGGTCGTCGGCCCCGCGGAGGGCAAGCGCGGCACGCAGGTGCGCTTCCTCGCCTCGACGGACACGTTCTCGAACCTCGACTACGTCTTCAAGACGCTGGAGCACCGGCTGCGCGAGCTCGCGTTCCTGAACTCGGGCGTCCGGATCATGCTCGTCGACCGGCGTCACGCCGAGCCGATGGAGGTGGAGTTGCACTACGACGGCGGCGTGCGCGAGTTCGTCCGCTGGCTCGACCGCTCCAAGACGCCGCTGATCAAGGATCCGATCTGGATCGAGGGGACGCGCGACGGGATCGGGGTCGAGGTCGCGCTGTGGTGGAACGACAGCTACCACGAGACGGTTCTGCCCTTCACCAACAACATCCCCCAGCGCGACGGCGGCGCCCATCTCGCGGGTTTCCGCGGCGCGCTGACGCGCACGATCAACGCCTATGCCGGCGAGTCGGGCCTCGCGAAGAAGGAGAAGGTCGCGCTCTCGGGCGACGACGCGCGCGAGGGGCTGACCTGCGTCCTCTCGGTGAAGGTCCCGGACCCGAAGTTCTCATCGCAGACCAAGGATAAGCTGGTCTCGTCAGAGGTGCGCCCGGCGGTGGAGAGCCTGGTCGGCGAGAAGCTCGCCGAGTGGTTCGAGGAGAACCCGGCCGAGGCGCGCACGGTGGTCGGCAAGATCGTCGAGGCGGCGCTGGCGCGCGAGGCGGCGCGCAAGGCGCGCGAGCTGACCCGGCGCAAGACGGCGATGGACGTGGCGAACCTGCCCGGCAAGCTCGCCGACTGCCAGGAGAAGGACCCGGCCAAGGCGGAGGTGTTCCTCGTCGAGGGCGACAGCGCCGGCGGCTCGGCCAAGCAGGGCCGGAGCCGCCAGAACCAGGCGGTGCTGCCGCTGCGCGGCAAGATCCTCAACGTCGAGCGCGCGCGCTTCGACCGGATGCTGTCCAGCCAGGAGATCGGCACGCTGATCACCGCGCTCGGCACTGGGATCGGGCGCGACGAGTTCAACCTCGGCAAGCTGCGCTACCACAAGGTCGTCATCATGACCGACGCCGATGTGGACGGCGCCCACATCCGCACCCTCCTGCTCACGTTCTTCTTCAGGCAGATGCCGCAACTCATCGAGGCCGGCCATCTCTATATAGCCCAGCCGCCGCTCTACAAGGTGACGCGGGGCCGCTCCGAGGTCTACCTGAAGGATCAGGCCGCGCTCGACGCCTACCTGATAGAGCAGGGGATCGAGGGCGCGACTCTGCGCCTCGGCGACGGCTCGGCGATCGCCGGGCCCGACCTCGCCCGCGTGGTCGAGGAAGCGCGGACGGTGCGCGCGACGCTGGGTGCCTTTCCCACGCACTACTCGCGTCCGATCCTGGAGCAGGCGACCATCGCCGGCGCGCTCGTCGCCGGCGTGCTCGACGCCGACCCGCAGGGTACGGCGGACCGGGTGGCCGGGCGGCTCGACCGGATCGCGGCCGAGTACGAGCGCGGCTGGCAGGGGCGGCCCACGCAGGACCGGGGCCTTCGGCTATGGCGGGTGTTGCGCGGCGTCGAGGAGGCGCGCGAGATCGACGGTTTCGCCCTGCGTTCGGCGGAGGCGCGCCGCCTCGCGAGCATGACGAAGGCGCTTCAGGAGGTCTACGGCGAGCCGGCGAGGCTGGTGCGCAAGGACCGGGAGCTGCCGATCCACGGGCCCACGGAACTGCTCGAGGCGGTGATGCGCGAGGGCGAGAAGGGGCTGTCGCTACAGCGCTACAAGGGCCTCGGCGAGATGAACCCCGAGCAGCTCTGGGAGACGACGCTCGACCCGGAGGCGCGGACGCTCCTGCAGGTGCGGGTGGAGGATGTCGCGGACGCCGACGACATCTTCGCCAAGCTGATGGGCGACGAGGTCGAGCCGCGGCGCGAGTTCATCCAGACGAACGCGCTGGCGGTGGCGAACCTCGACGCCTGATACGGTGTAGGTTCGTGCATTTCGTTGCGTTCCACCCATATCTTTGCGCGTTCGCGCATAAGCTTGCGTTTGCCGCGGACGCTCTTCGCCCAAGGCGCGGGTACGGTCCTTGCTGGAGCGTCGGCGGTGGCGCCTCCAGACGATGCCGGCAGGCTGGGGCGGGTCGCATATCCGCCGCTGCTTGTAACGCGTCAACCTCGATGTCCGGCACCGACAACCAAGTTGGCCGGTGATGGCTGCTCGGCGGCGGGGAGCCTCGGAGCTGTACCGCACCCGGTTCCCTGGACAGTAGGTTGCACTATGCCGCGCATGGCAGGTTCTGGTCGAGCCATCTCTGACGTGCGGCGGCGGGGCTGAGGTGGCCGTTCTTCTCGATCAGCCACTGGGTGTTGTAGCGGAGGACGAAGTCGCGGACGGCGTCGCGGAAATCGTCGATGCTCTGGAAGATGCGGCCATGCACGACCTGCTCCTTGAAGGTTCGGAAGAAGCGCTCGATGACGCCGTTGGTCTCCGGTTGCCGGACGAAG
>NZ_JAGOID010000064.1 GCF_017995835.1 Amaricoccus sp. | reverse complement strand
TTCTTGAGCAGGTGGCGGATGGTGATCTCGCCCTCACCCTCGATGTTGGCGGGGCGGGTCTCCAGCCTCACGACGTGGGGCTGCTGGAGCTGAAGCTCGGCCGCGTCCTCGATGGTCACGGTGCGCTCGCCGTGGTCGATCATGCGGCTCATGGCGTTGAGGAGCGTGGTCTTGCCCGAGCCGGTGCCGCCCGAGATCAGGATGTTGAGCCGCGCGCGGCCGGCGATCTTCAGGACCGTGGCCATGTCCGGCGACAGGTTCGACTGCCGCGCCATCACGTCGAGGGTGATCTCCTTCGTGGAGAACTTGCGGATGGCGATGGTCGGGCCGTCGATGGCGAGCGGCGGGATGATGATGTTGACGCGCGAGCCGTCCTTGAGGCGGGCGTCCACGAGCGGGGTGGATTCGTCGACGCGACGGCCGACCTCGGTGACGATCCGGGTCGCGACGTGGATAACGTGGGCGTCGTCGCGGAACACCACGTCGGTCAGGTCGAGCTTGCCGCGGCGCTCGACGTAGACCTGGCCCGGGCCGTTGACCATGATGTCGGTGACGGTCTCGTCGGCGAGGAGCGGCTCGAGCGGACCGAGGCCCACCATGTCGTCGACGAGGAGGCGGACGATCGAGCGCAACTCGGAGGCGTTCAGCTGGATGCGCAGGTCGAGGATGATCTGCTCGACGATCTCGGCGATCTGGGCGCGCAGCTCGTCCGGGCCGAGGGCGGAGGCGACGGAGATGTCGATCCGCTGCATCAGCATCGGCATGACCTGGGCCTTGACCTGAAGCTCGCGCTTGTTGCGGGTCTCGGGCGTGGATTTCACCGCGATCTCGGCGAGCGGGTCGTGGGCGGCCGGTGCCGGGGCGGCGGCGCCCGCGGAAACGGGGGCGTCGCGGTCGGCGCTCGCCTGCGCCGAGCGCAGATCGGCCATCAGCTCGCGCAGGAGCTGGCGCTGCTCGGCGAGGGTGGGCTTGTCGGCGGCGGCGGCGACGAGATCCTCGACCACGTCGTTCGCCCGTTCGGCGAGCGCCAGCGGGCTCGCGCCGGCGAGGCCGGTCTGGTCGCGCAGCCGCGCGAGCGCCGCGGAACGGAGCGCGGCGAGGTCGCGGCGGGCGGCGTGCGGGGGCTCGAATCCGTCCTCCATCGCGGATTACCTCCGGCCGCCGAGACGGCGGAAGAAGCCCTGCTTCGGCTCCTCGGGCACGCCGGCGAGCTCGATGCAGAAGCGGTGCAGCTCGGCGATGATGCGGTGCTTCGGCTTGTGGCCGGCGAGCGCCCTGCCCTTGATCCCGGCCGCGGCGAAGGTCTTGGGATCGTGGGGAAACACGCAGCGGAGCTTGCCGTCGATGCCAGTCTCGAACTCCTTGACCGAGACGTCCGGCCGGGAGGGCGCCTGGTTGGCGACGATCTGGATCTTCATCTGGCGGTTGCGCGCCTGGAGCAGCTTCGTCAGGCGGTTGCAGTCGCGCAGCGACTGGAGCGTCAGTTCGCCGACGATCACCAGCTCGTCGAAGCGGGTGAAGAGCTGGGGCTCGCGCATGACGAAGTGGCGGGGCACGTCGAGGATCGTCATGTCGAAGTTCGCCCGCATCGTGTCGGCGAGCATCAGCACCTTGTCGTCGGTCATGCGGACGGCGTCGTCGAAGTCCTCCTCGGTGGCGAGCACGTGCAGGCTCTTGCCGAACTTCGCCATGGCGTTCTGGAGGAAGACCTCGTCGACCCGCTCGGGGTCGTCGAAGGCCTCGCGCAGGCCGCGGGTCGGCTCGATGTCGAGGGCGAGCGCGATGTTGCCGGCGTAGAGGTCCATGTCGACGAGCGCGGTGCGGCGCGACAGCTTCTCGGCCATGATCCAGGCGGCGTTGATCGCGATGGTGGTCGCGCCCACCCCGCCGCGCGCGCCGATGAAGCCGACGAGCCGGCCCGCCGGGTTCGTGGCGTCGCCGGGCTGCTCGAAGCGGACCAGCGCCTCGCCGAGCGTGTCGGCGTCGACCGGCTTGACGATGTAGTCGCGGGCCCCGGCGCGGATCATGCGGCGGAAGTGGTTGACGTCGTTGACGGCGCCGAGTGCTATGATCGCCGTGCCGAGCCGGGCGATCTCGGTCAGGCCGGCCTCGACCTCCTCGATCGGCATGTTCTCGACGTCGAGGATGAGAAAACGCGGCGGGGGCGCGACGCCGAGGAGGCGGAGCGCGGTCGGCAGCCCGCCCTTGCGGATCGAGCCGGCCGACCATCCCCGCTGGGCGGCGACCGCCTGCGCCGCGGCCGTGGCCGCGTCGTCCGAGAGATAGGCGCCGAAGGGATCGCGGTCCTGATCCTCGGCGTCGAAGAGCTTGAGCGCGACGGCGGGGGCGGCCACGGCGTCAGTCCCCCGACGAGACGGTTTCGAGCGGGTCGATCTTGACCTCGCCGCGGCGATAGCGGTCCACGGCGGCGACGCCGACCACGGCGCCCGATCCCTCGAGGCGACGCGGCGCCGTCAGGTCGCGCAACTGGTCGGTCTGGACGGCGAGGTTCACGGTGTTGGCGCAACCCATGGGCGGAATGTCCGACAGGAAGGAGGCGGGCTCCTGCGTCCGGCCGAGGCCGGGGCAGGTGACGAGGGCGCGGTCGTAGCGCAGGACCTGGAGGAGCACGACGTCCGGCCGGTCGGGGGCGCGGGCGAAGCCGAGCGGCCCGACGATGCGCAGCCGCGCCGGGGCGGTGGCGAGCGCCGAGCGGGCCGCCGCCACGCGGCGGGCGTCGAGCACGTCCGAGCCGGTGGAGCCGAAGGTCAGCACCACGTCATCTTCGGGGCGCAGGAGCAGACTCCGGAGCAGCGCGTTCGCCTCCGCGGTCTGGCCCGGCAGGAAGGCGGCCGTGCCCGGGCGGAACCAGAGATCCCGCTGGGCCTGCGCCGCCTCCGACGTGATCGTCGCCGGGTCGAAGGTCCCGATCGGCTGCGCCACGCAGCCGGCGAGCGCGGCGACGGCGCCGGCGAGCGCGAGGGCTCTGGTCCGGGGCGCGCTCATTTGAAGGTGAACCCGTTCGCGCCGTTCAACCGGCGCGAGCCGAGGCGGGACTGCGCCTGCGAGACGGCGTTGGGGTTGCCCTGGAAGCGGCCGAGCACGATGCGCTCGAAGTCGTTCGGCGGCACGTAGGCGTCGACCGGCGTGCGCAGCCGCTTGCCGGTCGTCGGCGAGACGATCACCGGCGTGACGAGGATCACGAGCTCGGTCTGGCCCCGCGTGAAGCCGTTCGAGCGGAAGAGCGCGCCGACCACCGGCACCGAGCCGAGACCGGGCATCTTGCTGACGTCCTGCGACGAGCGGTTCTGCATCAGCCCGGCGATGGCGAAGGTCTGACCGCTGCCGAGGTCGACCGTGGTGTCGGCGCGCCGGGTGACGATCGAGGGCACGCTGGTGCCGTTCGAGAAGTCGAGGTCGCTCACCTCGGTGGCGATGGTCAGGCTGATCCGCCCGCCGTCGAGCACGGTGGGGGTGAAGTTCAGGCCGATGCCGAAGTCCTTGAACTCGATCGTGTTGGTCCCGAGGTCCTGCGCGACGGTATAGGGATACTCGCCGCCGGCAAGGAAGCTCGCGCTCTCGCCCGAGCGCGCCGTCAGGTTCGGCTCGGCGAGGATCGACACCAGCCCCTCCTGCGCCAGCGCCTGGAGAACCACGTCGATGTTGAGCTGGCCCACCCGCAGGATCTGCGTCGAGAACCCGCCCGGCACGCCCTGCCCGCCCGAGAAGCGGATCTGCTCCTGCCCGCCGCCCGAGCTGTAGCTGAGCTCGTTCCACTGGATGCCGAGCTGGCGGTCGACGCGCCGGCTCACCTCGGCGATGCGCACGGCGAGGTTCACCTGCGTCGGCGCGGCGACGGCGAGCCGGTTCACCACCCGCGAGGGCTCGTCGACGAACTGGTTCGCCACCTCGACGATGTTGGCTGCCTGCTCCGGCGAGGCGACCGTGCCCGAAAGAACGAGCGACTGGTCGACGCTCGTCGCCGAGACCGACTGCCCCGGCGCCACCCGCGCGATCCCCTCGTTGAGCGCGTCGGTGTTGTGCGTCACCTGCACCCGCGCCGACATCAGCACGTTGTCGAGCTCGTCCACCGCGAAGATCGTCGTCTCGCCGACGCCGACGCCGGTCAGATAGAGCATCCGCGGGCTTTTCACCTCGACGTCCGCGACCTCCGGGTTGGCGACGAAGAGCGACGAGAACTCGCTGTCGACCTTGACGAGCTGGCCGGAGCCGACGGTCATCGCGATCTCGCGCTCTTCCTGCGGCTCGATGACCTCGAAGGCGCTGCCGGGGGCGGCCGCAACCATCGGTTGCAGGATCAGGGCCGCGGCGATGGCGGCGGCGAGGCTCGGGCGTTTCCGCGTCGTCATGGTCCCTCCGGATTCTTCCTGCGGGCCTTCTGCGTCGTCTTACTCGGCCGGCGATTCTCCGGCCGGATCTCCGGTGATCGGCTCCGCTGAGGCGACCACCTCCGGTCCGATCTCGATCGCGCCGGCGGTCGCGCCGCGCACGATCTGGATGCGCAGCGTCCGGTCGGCGAGCGGCGCGCCGCTCTCCTGCGGCGCCTCGCGGTTCAGCAGCGTCGTCACCTCGCTGTCGAGCGTCATCCGCCGGGGCAGGTCGGCCGCGGCGGCGGCCGCGCCCTCGGCCTCGTCGCCCCCGTCATGGACCGAGTTCAGCACCATGGAGAGATCGCCGAGCGAGGTCGCGAGCGTGATCCGCTCGGCCTCGTGCGGCGTCACCTGCAACGTCGCGGTCCGCGCGATCGGCGGCGCCTCGGCGAGCGCGTTCTCCTCCGGGGCGGCCTGGCCGAGCCGCTGGTCGAGCGCGAGGACGCGGATGTTCCCGAGCACCGTCTCGCTGGCGCGGACGTCGCGGCCGGCGTCGATCGTCTCGCCCGCGAGCGAATAGGTCAGGATGATGTCGACCCGGTCGCCCGGCAGCACGAGGCCCGAGACCCCGGCGACCTCGCTGATCGGGATCGAGATCGCCCGCTTGCCCTGCGGCAGCACCGCGGCGAGGAAGCCGCGGTCGCCCGGCTGCACCACCGAGGACCGCGCGATCGGCACGCCCTTGGGCAGGGGTTGCAGCGCCACGGCGCCGAGCAGCGCCGCGTCCCCCTCCGGCCCGGCCGGCGCCATCTCCGGCGTCACCGCCGCGTCGTCGAGCGGCATCTGCCCGAGATGCTCGGGCTTGAGGATGGCGCCGCGGGCGAGATCGACCGCCGCGACGTAGACCTCGGCCCGCTTCGGCGGCTCGACCGCCGCCTCGACGGGCGCCGGCTCCATCCCGCGATAGAGATAGAGCCCGGCGCCGCCGGCGGCGATCAGGCCCGCGGCAAGGAGGATGACGATGCGCACGGCGGGTCAGCTTTCGCGTTGACGCAGGACTGCGGTCGCGGCCCGGATCACTCTTCGGCGCTGCCTACGGCCCCGGGCGAGCCACCGTCCACCAGCTCTTGATTGACCTCGTCGAAGGCGTCCCGGAGGTTGTCGCCCAGGATGCCGACGGCGGAGATAATCCCCACGGCGATCAGCGCGGCGAGCAGGCCGTATTCGATGGCGGTGGCGCCGTCGTCGTCCTTGCGAAGGCGCCTGGCGAACTCGATGAACTTGGTCACGTCCCTACTCCTCGTTACACGACCGAACTGCGTGCGGCGATCGCACGCCCAGACATTACTTGTCCTGTTTCACCAGTCAACTCATCAATACTGAGAGTTTTCCGGGAACTGTCTCGATAAATATCCGAAAAGATTTACCGGCAGTTAACGCCATCCGCCGACGCCGGCCGGAACGCGGAATTTCGCGGCGGCGGCGCTCAGAGCGGCTCGTTGCGGGCCGAGACGGTGACGTCGGCGTCCGTCGTCTCCGCCTCGACGACCTTCGCGGGGGGCGTGCGGCCGCGCTCGACCCGGATGCTCGCGACGCGCGCGGCGTTGATGTCCGAGAGCCGCGGGCCGCCGCCGAGGTTGATGACCTTCGGCTTCGCCCCGGTGCGGGTGCGGCTCCTGCGCGGCGTCGCCGGCTCGGCCGCCGCCACCTCCGGGTCGACGGCGGCGACGACGAGCGGCGTCCCGGCGATCCCGGCATGGAGCCGGTCGAAGCGGGCGCGGTAGCGCTCGGCGAACTCGGGCGTGCGCGAGTGGTAGGCCCCTGCCGCCCGCGACCAGTCGCCGAGCTCGTGATGCAGGCTGCGCAGGAACTGCGCCGCGTAGGTGCCGGCGACCTCCTGGTCGAACATCGCCTCGAGCGATTCGAAGGCGTGACCGTGCCAGTTGTAGTTGATCTGGAAACAGCCGACGTCGAAGCTGCGCCGTCCGGCGGCGACGCTGGCGCGGGCGAAGGCCAGCGCCTCGTCGCGCGTGGCGAACCAGTGCCCCTCGCCCTCGCGGTTGATCGCCCAGGGCCAGGGGCGGAGCTTGCCCCCGACCATCCGGCCGGTCTCGGTCAGCGCGACGGCGTGCAGCACGTCGGCAGGCACGCCGCCCCGGCGGGCGCCGTCGACGATCGCGCGTTCGCAGAGCGCGGCGCCGCGCTCGGCCGCTGCGTCAGCCAGCGCCGCGCCCGGCAGGGCGCCCGCGATCAGGAGGAAAAGGCCTGCCCAACGCCCCATACTGGTGCCTCGCGCCTCGGGTCTCGCCGTGCTCTAGCCGGCCGGCGTTACCGAGACGTTACGCGAGGTCCGCGGGCTTGGGAATCCGTCGTGGAGCGAGCATGGCAGGCTCAGCGCACCAGCCGCGACGCCCCGTAGGCGACGGAGAGACCGGTGGGGCAGCGCATGACGAAGACGATGTCGTCGTAGTCCTGGTCGGTCCACCCGAGCCCGGGCGGCCGGTCCTCCCAGCCGAAATACATGAACTTGCCCGGCACGCAGGGCCGGTCCTCGCGATTCGGCTCGCGGTCCTTTCCGTAGGGCAAGGCGCCGCCCGCGTTCTTCGGCTTGCACTCGGCGAGCGTGTCGCAGCGCACGGTCTCGAGGATCTTGCGGCCGGCGAAGTCGAAGACCTCGCGGCTGTCCTCGATCACGGTGTCGGAGTAATGGTTGTACTCCTTGCCCTTCAGCGGCTTGCCAAGCCTGGCGTCGTTGCGGGCGTCCCGGACGTTGCGCAGGCGGAAGCTCAGCGACTGACCCTTGGGGCAGTCGGGCCAGGTGAAGGCGACGGCCGGGGTGATGTTTCGCGCGACCAGCGTCATCTTCGTCCGCCGCGACGACTTCGAGCCGGTCCCGGCGTAGTTGTAGCAGTAGGCGTAGACCTCGTTGTAATCGGACGCCTCGGGCGCGAGGTCGAAGAGTTCCGGCGGGCCGTAGGTGGTGGTGATCGTGCGCGCCGCGACGGCGCTGGCGCCGACCGCGATCGCCTCGTCACCGAAGATCGCCGCGAGGAAGCGCGGGGCGGCGTTGCCGCGTTCGGCGTCGCGGCGGGCGACGACGCGGATGGCGTTGACGTCGGTGCTCGACGGCGTGAAGACGCGCTCCGCCGGGTCGAAGGAGCCAAAGTCGACGTCGGCCGCCGCGGTCACGGCGCCGAAGCCCGGCGGCACGTTGGCGGCGGCATAGGCGACCGCGCGCGTCCGCGCCGCCGCCTGGTCGCCGAGAAGCTGCACCCCGGCCAGCGCGGCGGCGTCGGCGGCCGATTGCAGGCGGTTCTTCACCAGCCGCGTGTGGCTGACGTCGACGGCGAAGGCGCCGATCCCGATCAGCACCGGCATCAGCAGGGCGACGGCGACCGCCACCGCGCCGCGGTCGTCCCCGATCAGGTCGCGGAGCCGGGTCACAGCGGCAGCTCCTGCTTCATCACCACCTCGGTGCGCAGACCCCACTCGTCGGCGAGGCGGGTGAAGATGCGCACCGGCGTCGCCTCGTCGGCCCGCATGTCGACGCGCACGGTGATGACGTTCGCGGCGGCGTTGCCCGGGGCGGACTGGCTCACCTCCACTGTCGCCGCCGCCTGGCTCCATTGCGGCAGGCGGGCGCGGACGGCGCCCGCGACCGATCCGGCGGTCGCGAAGTTGACAGCGAGCTCGCGCGCCGCCTCCCGCGTCGCCGTCTGCATCGCGCTGTAGGTGAAGATCAGCAGACCGAATTCCATCGCGCCAATCACGAGCAGGATGAGCGCCGGCATCAGCAGCGCCGCCTCGACGCTGACCGCTCCCCGCCGACAGGCGACAATTCTCCCGAGCATCGCGACCCCCGCAAGTTCACGACGGGCAGTCTTGCGGCAAAAGGCGAGAACATCGGGTTAATGCACGGATTTGAAAAGACTTACACACAACGCGACCCTGTCCCACCACGCTTCGGCGCAGGCCGCGCCGCCGCTGCAATCCCCCTTCAGGCATTCATACTGGCAGAAACCCTATCGAGCAGGCGCCTCCCCGCCAAAGGGCGGGGAGCAGCAAAGGACTCGCGGCCGCCCTGCGGCCGCTCCGCCAGGGAGGCCGCAAAGGCGGCCGACCGTCAGCGCCGTCCGAGCGGGACCCCCCTTTTAGGGGGGGCCCCGAGGACGGCGCTCCCCCCGGGCCCGCGTCGACCAATGGGCGCGACGGCCCCGATCAGGCGCGGCCGAGGCCGCGGCCGACGCCGAAGCGCTGCGCCACCGGTCCGCGCGGCGCGAAGCGGCTCCAGCGCGGCTCCTGGGTCGCGAAGGCGAGCGAGGCGCGCAGCGAGCCGAGGTCCCAGCCGGGGCGGCGGCGCAGGATCGCCTGGTAGACCTCGAAGGCGCCGGGCCGGGTGTAGAAGCTCCAGTGGCAGAGCCGCGCCTCCGCCGGGCGCAGCGCCACGCCCTGGGCGTTGATCCAGTCGGTCACGTCGGCCCGGTCGAGCTGAAGATCGAGCCAGCACGGCGGCGGCGTCCGCAGGCCGAGCCCGAGCGCCCGCTCGCCCCAGTTGCGCCGCGGCGCGAAGGTTTCGAAGGCGAGGTCGTAGGCGTCGTTGGCGCGCGACGTCACGTTGTAGACGGCGGGCTTGCGCGGCGCGCGGCAGGCCGCCAGCGCCTCGCGCGCCCGGGCGCCGAACTCGGCCGCGCCGAGGAGCAGCATCCGCCCCGGCGCGACCTCGACATGGGGGAGCGCCGCCAGCGCCACGCGCGCGCCGAGCGAATGCGCGAGCACGTCCACCGTGCGCTCCGGCGCGAGCACGGCGAGCCGGCGCAGGAGATCCGCGAACCGGAGGCCGGTCTCGCCGGCCCGGTCGTAGACCCGCGCGAAGCCCGACCGCCCGGTGGCGAGCAAGCTCGCGAGGTGCGGCTCGACGGCGTCCCAGCCGAAGCCGAGGCAGAGCCCGGCCTCGGCGTCGTCGGGGTCGAAGCCGAGGCCAACGGGCCAGCTCGGCTCCTTCCACGAGCCTTCCGCCGGCCGGGCGGCGTAGAGGGTGCAGTGCGGGTCGTCAGCGGCGCGCTCGGGGCTGAACTTGTAGCCGTGGACGAGAACGACGACGGGCGCCCTCGGCGCGAGGGCGGCGAGCGCCGGCGCGAGGGCGGCGTCGAGCGGCCGGCCGTCGGCCGTCGTCAGCCCGCCCTGCCCCGCCGTGACGCCGATGATCGCCATTGGCCCGCCTGAAACCGCCTTCGCCTGCGTTGCTAGCCGATCCTAGTTAACCGCCCGTGGCGCCGGCGTGACGGCGCCGTGACGCGAAGCCCGCGCCGCTCGCACCCACGGCGGCGCGCCGGCGACGCTTGTGGCGGCGCGACCCTGCGGCCTATGCTCGCGCACCCCGCTGCGGAGGGAGCCACAATGCCCGATCTCCAGACCACGCCCCTGCATGCGCTGCACGTCTCGCTTGGCGCGAAGATGGCGCCGTTCGCCGGCTACGAGTTGCCGATCAACTATCCCGCCGGCATCCTTCAGGAGCACCTGCACGTGCGCGGCGCCGCCGGGCTCTTCGACGTCAGCCACATGGGCCAGATCGTCCTGCGGCCGCGCTCGGGCGCGGTCGCCGACGCGGCCGCAGCCCTGGAGACGCTCGTGCCCGTCGACGTCGCCGGCCTCGCGCCGGGGCGGCAGCGCTATGCGCTCTTCACCGCGCCCGACGGCGGCATCCTCGACGACCTGATGGTGGCGAACCGGGGCGACCATCTGCTTCTCGTCGTCAACGCCGCCTGCAAGACGGCCGATCTCGCGCATCTGCAAGCGGACCTCGGCGAGATCTGCGAGGTCGAGCCGCTCGACCGGGCGCTGGTCGCGCTGCAAGGGCCGAAGGCCGAGGCGGCGCTGGCGCGCATTGCCCCCGACGTGGCGGGGATGCGGTTCATGGACGTGCGGTCGCTCGACGTCGGCGGCGTGCCGGCGATCGTCTCGCGCTCGGGCTACACCGGCGAGGACGGCTACGAGATCTCGCTCGCGAACGAGCACGTGGCGGACGTGGCCGCCGCCCTCCTCAATGACGCCGACGTGCTGCCGATCGGGCTCGGGGCGCGCGACTCGCTCCGGCTCGAGGCGGGGCTCTGCCTCTACGGCCACGACATCGACGCGACGACGACCCCGGTCGAGGCGGCGCTGGAATGGGCGATCCAGCCGGCGCGCCGGACCGGCGGCGCGCGGGCGGGCGGCTTTCCCGGGGCCGACGTCGTCCTCGGCCAGCTGGCGGCAGGCGCGCCGCGCCGCCGGGTGATGCTGCTGCCGGAGGGGCGGGCCCCGATGCGTGAGGGCGTGGAGATTCACGCCGCGCAGGACGGGCCGGCGGTCGGGCGGATCACCTCCGGCGGCTTCGGCCCGACGCTCGGGGCGCCGGTCGCGATGGGCTATGTGCCAACCGCGCTCGCAGCCCCCGATACGCCGGTCTTCGGGCTGTTGCGCGGAAGGATGCAGCCTGTAAAGGTGGCCCGCGGTCCGCTGGTGCGGCCCGGATACAAGCGCTGAGGAGCTGCGATGCTGCGATACACCGAGGAGCACGAGTGGCTGAGGGTCGACGGCGACGAGGTGGTCGTCGGCATCACCGAGCACGCCGCCGGGCAGCTCGGCGACATCGTCTTCATCGAGCTGCCCGCGGAGGGCGCGACGGTCGCCCGGGGCGACGAGATCGTGACGATCGAGAGCGTCAAGGCCGCCTCCGACATCGCCGCGCCGCTCGACGGGACGATCACCGAGGTCAATTCGGCGATCGTGGAGAATCCCGGCAAGGTCAACGAGGATCCGATGGAGGACGGCTGGTTCTTCAGGATGACGCTCAACGACCCGTCCGAACTCGACGAGCTGATGGACGAGGCGGCGTACCGGGAATACGTCGCCTGATACCGGCGAGTCTACCCGGCCACCCGGCGCAACACGGGCTATCACGCGTGATAGCATGGTAACCACCTGAATACACACGATAAAAGTGTTAAAGGTCAAAAAGGTCCGCGAGTCGTTTCATGAGCCCGCCGGTATGAGCAGCCCGGCGACCGGCGCCTCGCACCGCGCGCCGCGGCATCGTGTTCGGCCGCGGCAGCTGCTGAGAACCTCGGCGCGCGGAGCGGTCTGAAGGACGCGATCCGTGCTCGAGACGTCGACCGCCGAATTCGGCGGAGGCCAAGGGCGACCGTTTCTCTCCATCCCCGCCTTCGCGCTTGACGGCCGCGACCTCCGCGCGCAGCGTCACGAAATCGTCAACCCGAGGAGGAGCCCCATGACGCAGGCCGCAGCAACGTCGGGCCAGCCCGAACTCCACCGCGTGATGGGGCCCAAGCTCCTCCTCCTCTTCATCGTCGGCGACATCCTCGGCACCGGCGTCTACGCGCTGACCGGAACCGTCGCGGGCGAGGTCGGCGGCGCCGCCTGGGCGCCCTTCCTCGTGGCCTTCCTCGTCGCCTCGATCACCGCCTTCTCCTACCTCGAGCTCGTCACCCGCTACCCCCAGGCCGCCGGGGCAGCACTCTACGCCCACCGCGCCTTCGGCCTGCACTTCCTCACCTTCCTGATCGCCTTCACCGTGATGTGCTCCGGCATCACCTCGGCCTCGACCGCCTCGAACGCCTTCGCGGGCTTCGTCTCCGACGGCTTCGGCCTCGGCTTCGCGGCGGGCTCTACCGGCATCCTCGTCCTCGCGCTCGCCTTCATGGCGCTCGTCGCCGCGATCAACTTCCGCGGCGTCGGCGAGAGCGTGAAGGCGAA
Organism: Amaricoccus sp.; assembly: GCF_017995835.1. Taxonomy (GTDB): domain Bacteria; phylum Pseudomonadota; class Alphaproteobacteria; order Rhodobacterales; family Rhodobacteraceae; genus Amaricoccus. Next base: position 6,322 of record NZ_JAGOID010000064.1, on the reverse strand, counting down.
CGTGGTGCTGACCTGCGTCGAACTCTCCGGCCTTCTGATGATCATCCTCATCGGCTTCTGGGCGATGTCCGAGGGCCGGGCCGACTTCTCCGAGGTGATGATCTTCCGCTCGTCCGAGGAGAAATCCGCCTTCATGGCGCTGACGGCGGCGACCTCGCTCGCCTTTTTCGCCATGGTGGGCTTCGAGGACTCGGTCAACATGGCCGAGGAATGCACCAACCCGGTGCGCGACTTCCCCCGCGTGATGATCATCGGCCTCGGCATCACCGGGACGATCTACGTCCTCGTCTCGATCTGCGCCGTCGCGCTCGTCCCGGTCGGCGACCTGACCGACCCGGAGAAGGGATCGGCGCTCACCCAGGTGGTGCGCGCCGGGGCGCCGGGCCTGCCCTTCGACCGGATCTTCCCCTTCATCGGCATGTTCGCCGTGGCGAACTCCGCTCTCATCAACATGCTGATGGCCTCACGGCTGCTCTACGGCCTCGCCAACCAGGGCGTGCTGCCGCACGCGCTCGGCCTCGTCCACCCGACCCGCCGCACGCCCTGGGTGGCGATCCTCTTCACCACCGCGATCGCCTTCGGGCTGATCTACGTCGTGGTGACGAACGGCAAGGCCCAGGCGGTCGCCCTGCTCGGGGGCACCACCGCGCTGCTCCTCCTCGGCGTCTTCACCATCGTCAACGTCGCGCTGATCGTGCTGCGCCGCCGGCCGCCCGTCGGCCACGAACACTTCCGCACCCTCTCGGCGCTGCCCTGGATCGGCGCGATCTCCTGCGCCTATCTCGCCGGTCCCTGGGCGCGCAGTGCCGCGCAGATGCCGCAGTACCGCATCGCCGGCTGGCTTCTCGGCCTCGGCGTCGTGCTCTGGGCGCTGACCTATGCGTGGAACCGCATGGTCCGCCACCGCGCCGCCGGCGGTCTGCAACACCCGGAGGAACTCGCCGAGCACCACGGCAGCGGCCCGACCAACTGAGCCCCGACCCCCGCCCCGAGCCGACCCGGGGCGGGCCGTCTATCGTTAAACGAATCGGTTGACTGAATGCGCCCGCCGAGGCACATTCAGCCACATGGTTGAATCAATCGCCTCCCCCCTCGACGCCGTCTTCCACGCCCTCGGCGACCCCACGCGGCGACGGATGCTCCGCGACCTCGCCGGCGGCGAACGCAGCGTGACCGAGCTCGCCGAGCCGGCGGCGATGTCGCTCGCCGCGGCCTCCAAGCACATCAAGGTGCTCGAAGCCGCCGGCCTGATCCGGCGCGAGGTGCGCTGGCGCACCCATGTCTGTCGCCTTGCCCCGGAGCCGCTCGCGGCCGCGCATGACTGGCTCGGATTCTACGAGCGCTTCTGGACCGAGCGCCTCGACATCCTCGACCGCCTGCTCCGCGAGGAGACGAAGAAGGACGACCACCCTGCCCCGCCGCAACCGCAAGGAGAGAAGTCCGATGACTGAACTCACCCCGATCGAGGCCTATGGCGCCCTGACCGCACCCGACACGCTGACCATCCAGCGCCTGCTCCCGGCGCCGGTGGAGAAGGTCTGGTCGTATCTCGCCGACAGCGACCTGCGCCGCCGCTGGCTCGCCGCCGGCGTCATGCCCGAGACGCCGGGCGCGAGCTTCGAGCTTACCTGGCGCAACGATGAGCTGACCGACCCGCCGGGCGCCCGACCCGACGGGTTCGGCCCCGAGCACCGCATGTCCTGCGAGATGATCGCGTGCGACCCGCCGCGCCGGCTTGCATTCCGCTTCGGGCAGACCGGCGAGGTCAGCTTCGAGATCGAACCGCGGAGCGGCGGCCGGACGCTGCTGACCCTCGTCCACCGGCGCGTGACCGACCGCGGCGCGCTCCTCGACGTCAGCTCCGGCTGGCACGCCCATCTCGACGTCATGGCCGCCCGGCTGGCCGGGATCGAGCCAGATCCGTTCTGGGATGCCTGGGTCGTGCTCCGGCGCGACTACGAGCGGCGGATGCCCGCTTGAAGCGCCGGGACGCCTATTCCCGCCACTCGCCCTCCGGGATGCCCTGGAGGGCGAGGATCGCGGTCAGGTCAGAGCGGTCGAGCCGGGCGTCGGCCGCCTCGGCCAGCGCCGGCCTGGCGCGGTATGCGACCCCGAGCCCCGCGGCCACGATCATGTCGAGGTCGTTCGCCCCGTCGCCGACGGCCACGACGTCCGCCTCGGCATAGCCGCCGCGCGCGGAGATCCCGGCGAGCGCCGCGCGTTTGGCGGCGCGGCCGAGGATCGGTTCGGCGACCGTGCCGGCGAGCCGGCCCGCCGCGACGTTGAGGTGGTTCGCCTGGTTCATCGCGAAGCCCGCCGCCTCGGCGACGCGCGCGCTGAAGTAGTCGAAGCCGCCCGAGACCAGCGCCGTATCCGCGCCGAGCGCGCCCATGGTGCGGACCAGCGTCCGCGCGCCGGGATTGAGCCGGACGCGGGCCTCGTAGCAGTCGCCGAGCACGCTCTCCGGCAGGCCTTCGAGCAGCGCCACCCGGGCGCGGAGCGCGCCCTCGAAGTCGAGCTCGCCCCGCATCGCCGCCTCGGTGATCGCCGCGACCTGCGGCTTCACCCCGGCGAAGTCGGCGAGTTCGTCGATGCACTCGACCCCGATGACCGTCGAGTCCATGTCGGCGATCAGCAGCCGCTTGCGCCGGCCCTCGGCGGCGACGACGTTGGCGTCGACCGCGCCGGAGGCGAACCCCCGCGGATCTCCCGCGCCGGCGAAGCCGATCTCGACCGCCGAGGCCGCCAGCCGCCGCGGCGCCCCGGGCGCCATGCCCGCCGCCTGCATGGCGGCGGCGACGCGCGCCGCCTCCTCCGCGGCGACGCCCGCCGCAGCGGTCAGCACCAGGACGCGCAAGCGGCCCTCAGACCGCGGCGCGGCGGGCGGCCTGCCGACGCTGGTCGAGCGCCTCGGCCACAAGGAAAGCGAGTTCCAGCGACTGCGTGGCGTTGAGCCGAGGATCGCAGGCCGTATGGTAGCGATCGGCGAGGTTCTCGTCGGTCACCGCCCGAACGCCGCCGGTGCACTCGGTCACGTCCTGCCCGGTCATCTCGAAATGCACGCCGCCCGGGATCGTCCCCTCGGCCTCGTGGACGGCGAAGAACTCGCGCACCTCGCGCAGCACCCGATCGAACGGCCGGGTCTTGTAGCCCGAGGCCGACTTGATGGTGTTGCCGTGCATCGGGTCGCAAACCCAGAGCACCTTTGCGCCTTCGCGCTCGATGGCGCGGACGAGCCGCGGCAGGTGCTCGCCGACCGCCCCCGCGCCGAAACGGGTGATGAGCGTGAGCCGGCCCGGCTCGTTCTTCGGGTTCAGCCGCTCGACGAGGCGCAGCAGGTCGCTCTCGGTCAGGCTCGGGCCGCATTTCAGGCCGATCGGGTTCTGCACGCCGCGCAGGAACTCCACGTGCGCCCCGTCCGGCTGGCGGGTGCGGTCGCCGATCCAGAGCAGGTGCCCCGAGCCCGCCACCGGCAGGCCGGTCGTCGAATCGATGCGGCAGAGCGCCTCTTCGTATTCGAGAAGCAGCGCCTCGTGGCTGGTGTAGAAGTCGACCCGGTGCAGCGTGTCGGCGGTTTCGGCGTTGACGCCGGCCGCCTGCATGAACTCGAGCGCGTCCGAGATGCGATTGGCGAGCTTGTGGTACTGCTCGTAGCCCTGCTGCCCGGCCGTGGAGTCGAGCGTCCAGGAATGCACCCGCGTGATGTCGGCGTAACCGCCCTGGCTGAAGGCGCGCAGGAGGTTCAGCGAGGCCGCCGCCTGGGTATAGGCCTGCAGCATCCGCGCCGGGTCGGGCACGCGCGCCTCGGCGGTGAAGGCGAAGTCGTTGATGATGTCGCCGCGGTAGGACGGCAGCTCGACCCCGTCCAGAACCTCGGTCGGGGCCGAGCGCGGCTTGGCGAACTGGCCCGCCATGCGGCCGATCTTCACCACCGGGACCTTGGCGCCGAAGGTGAGCACGACGGCCATCTGCAACATCACCTTGAAGGTGTCGCGGATGTTGTCGGCGGTGAACTCGGCGAAGCTCTCGGCGCAATCGCCGCCCTGGAGCACGAAGGCGCGCCCCTCGGCCGCATCGGCGAGCGCGCGCCGGAGCTTGCGCGCCTCGCCGGCGAAGACCAGGGGCGGATAGGCGGCGAGACGGGCCTCGACTCCCTTCACCGCGGTCGCGTCCGGGTAGTCGGGCATCTGCACCCGCGGCTTCGCGCGCCAGTCGCTCTTGGTCCACTCCGCGCCCATCGCGACGCCTCCCCCGGTGAAGAATGAAGTCGGCCGCATATAGGGCGCCGGGGCCGCCGGCGCCAGCCGCAACACGGGCAATCAGGGCAAGCCCCTTGCCGCCCCGCTCCGCCCCACCTTAGATCCGCACGTCACCCTAGCGAAAGGCGCGCCAGCGAATGCCCGCAGCCGCAGAGGCCCCGCCGGAGAAGTTCGTCTTCCTGCTTCTCGACCGGTTCACGCTGATCGCCTTCGCCTGCGCCATCGAGCCGCTCCGGCTCGCCAACCGCATCGCCGGCCGGCCGCTCTACGAATGGCGCGTGGTCAGCGAGACCGGCGCGCCCGTCGCCTCCTCCAGCGGCGTGCCGGTGGTCGCCGACGCCGGCCTTGTCGAGATCGGCCGCGACGCCACGGTGATCGTGTGCGGCGGCACCGGGATCAAGACGGCGGTGACGCGGCCGGTCCTGACCTGGCTGCGCCGCGAGAGCCGACGCGGCGTCGCGGTCGGCGCGGTCTGCACCGGCGCCCATGCGCTCGCCCGGGCCGGCCTGCTGGACGGGCGCCGCTGCACGATCCACTGGGAGAACCGCGACGGCTTCGAGGAGGATTTTCCCGACATCGAGCTGACGCAAACCGTCTACGTCATCGACGCGAACCGCTACACCGCCGCGGGCGGAACCGCCTCGGCCGACCTGATGCTCCACCTGATCTCGCGCCGCCACGGCCCGGAGATCGCCGCGCTCGTCGCCGACCAGATGATCCACACCGGCGTGCGCTCCGATCGCGACGTGCAGCGCCTGTCGATCCCGACCCGGATCGGCGTGCGGCATCCCAAGCTCGCGGCGATCATCCAGAAGATGGAGGCGAACATCGAGGAGCCGATCCCGCCGGCGCAACTCGCCGAGGGGGTCGGCATGTCGGCGCGACAGCTGGAGCGGCTGTTCCGGCGCTACCTCAACCGCTCGCCGAAGCGGTACTACATGGAGCTGCGCCTCCAGAAGGCGCGCAACCTCCTCCTTCAGACGGACATGAGCGTCATCACCGTGGCGCTCGCCTGCGGCTTCGCCTCGCCGTCGCATTTCTCCAAGTGCTACCGGGCGCTCTACCAGACCACGCCCTACCGGGAACGTGGCACGGGCGAGCCCGCGCCGCAGTCCGGGGCCTGAACGCCCAACTGGACGCTGCCGGGAAGGAGAGGTTAGATGATGCTGCGGACGCGCAGGGGAAAGACATGGTCGAGAGCATCGTCATTGTCGGGGCGGCGCGCACGCCGATGGGCGGCTTCCAGGGCGCGCTCGCCGAAGCCTCGGCGGCGGATCTCGGCGGCGCCGCCATCGCGGCGGCGCTCGGGCGCGCCGGCGTGGCGGCGTCGGAGGTCGACGATCTCCTGATGGGCTGCGTGCTGCCCGCTGGCCAGGGACAGGCCCCGGCGCGGCAGGCGGGGTTCAAGGCCGGCCTGCCGAAGGAGGTTCCGGCGACCACGCTCAACAAGATGTGCGGCTCGGGGATGAAGGCCGCGGCGATGGCGCATGACGCGCTCGCCGCCGGCGTCGCGCGGGTCGTGGCGGCGGGCGGCATGGAGAGCATGACGAACGCCCCCTACCTCCTGCCGAAGATGCGCGGCGGGGCCCGGCTCGGGCACGCGAGCGCGATGGACCACATGTTCCTCGACGGGCTCGAGGACGCCTATGACCGCGGCCGGCTGATGGGGACCTTCGCCGAGGACTGCGCCACCGAGTTCCAGTTCGGCCGGGCGGCCCAGGACGACTACGCCCTCGCCTCGCTGGCGCGGGCGCGCGCGGCGCAGGAGAGCGGCGCCTTCGGGGCCGAGATCGCCCCGGTGACGGTGGCGGGCCGCAAGGGCGAGGCGGTGGTCGCCGAGGACGAGCAGCCGCTGACGGCGCGGCCGGAGAAGATCCCGACGCTGAAGCCCGCCTTCCGCAAGGACGGCACGGTGACGCCTGCGAACTCCTCCTCGATCTCCGACGGCGCCGCGGCGCTCGTGCTGATGCGCGAGGCGGACGCGCGCGCCGGGGGCCACCCGATCCGCGCCCGCCTCCTCGGCCACGCGAGCCACGCCCAGGAGCCGGGCCGCTTCCCGACGG
>NZ_JAGOID010000063.1 GCF_017995835.1 Amaricoccus sp. | reverse complement strand
CCATCAGCCCGGCGAACGGCGCAAGCGGCCAGATCGGCAGCGTCCGGAACCGGTCGAACAGCCCCCTGCCCAGATCCGTCGACAACCCCATCCCGGAATAGACCGCATTGAAGCAGACCGTCTGCACCAGGATCCCGGGCAGGAAGAATTGCAGGTACTCCCGCGGCGACCCCGCCAGCGCGCCGCCGAAGACGTAGGTGAAAAGCAGCGTGAACATGATCGGCGTCATGACGAGATCGAAGAGCTGCTCGGGCACGTGCCGGAACTTCAGCACCGCCCGCCACCCGAACACCATCGCGTTCGACAATCCCGACGGCCGCGGCGGAGCCGCCGTCGTCGTCAGCTCGAAGCGGTCCTCCTTCACGCTTCATCCTCCCTGCCGGTGAGCGCCAGAAACACCTCCTCTAGGCTCGGCGACCCCATCGAGAAATCGGAGGGTTCGATCCCCGCGGCGACGAGCGCCGCCAGCGCCTCCGACGCCGCCGCCGCCGAGGCGCAGGGCGCCGCCAGCCGCCCGCCCTCGACGCTGCGCGCCACCCCCGCCCCGAGCGTCGCCTCGAGCAGCGCCGCCGCGTCGCCGAGCCGTCCGGGATCGGCAAGCGCCACATGGAGCATTCCCGCCCCGGTCGCCACCTTCAGCTCCCGGCTGGTTCCCTCGGCGATCTTGCGCCCCCTGTCGATCACCGCGATCCGGTCGGCGAGTTGGTCCGCCTCGTCGAGATACTGGGTCGTCAGCAGGATCGTGACCCCGGCCGCCGCCAGACCGCGGATCATCCGCCAGACCTCCTGCCTTGCCGCCGGATCGAGCCCGGTGGTCGGCTCGTCGAGAAACAGCAGCCCCGGCGTCACCACCAGCGAGGCGGCGATGTCGAGCCGCCGCCGCATTCCCCCGGAATAATCCTTGACCTGCCGCGCCGCCGCCTCGGCGAGGTCGAACGCCGCGAGCAGGACACCGGCCCGTTCCCGCGCCGCGCGCCAGCCGAAGCCGCGCAACCGCGCCACCAGCACGAGATTCTCCCGCCCGGTCAGGTCCTCGTCCAGCGAGGCGAACTGGCCGGTCATGGCGATAACCTGCCGAACCCGATCCGGCTCGGCCGTCACGTCGTGCCCCATCACCGTCGCACGGCCGGCATCCGGCCTCGTGAGCGTCGCCAGCATCCGGAGCAGCGTGGTCTTGCCGGCGCCGTTCGGCCCGAGCACCGCGAAGATTGCGCCTTCCGCCACGGCGAGGTCGATGCCGTCCACCGCGCGCACGCGCCCGAAATGCCGCACGAGGCCCGTCGCATCGATCGCAAGTCGATCCATGCCGCTTCCCTCGCATGCCGCCGGCGACCGATCAACGCCTTGCCGGCGGGCGGGCCATCGCGCACACCTTTCGGGCGCCTGCCAGCTCCGAGGTTCCCCATTCGCTCGACGAGGATGATCCATGTGATTTCCGCCCATGCCGAGGGCGAGGTCGGCGACGTCATCGTCGGCGGCGTGGCTCCGCCTCCCGGCGACACGATCTGGGAGCAGTCGCGCTGGATCGCCCGCGACGAGACCCTGCGCAACTTCGTGCTGAACGAGCCCCGGGGCGGCGTCTTCCGCCACGTGAACCTGCTGGTGCCGCCGAAGCACCCCGAGGCGGACGCCGCCTGGATCATCATGGAGCCCGAGGACACCCCGCCGATGTCGGGGTCGAACTCGATCTGCGTGGCGACCGTGCTCCTGGACGGCGGCATCCTGCCGATGACCGAGCCGGAAACCCGCCTGACGCTGGAGGCGCCGGGAGGGCTGGTGCGGGTGCGGGCGGAATGCCGGAACGGCAAGGCGGAGCGGATTTTCGTCCAGAACCTGCCGAGCTTCGCCGCGATGCTCGACGCGAAGCTCGAGGTTGCGGGCTTGGGCGCCCTGACCGTCGACACCGCCTATGGCGGCGACAGCTTCGTCTGCGTCGACGCCCAGGCGCTCGGCTTCTCGCTGACCCCGGACGAGGCGCACGACATCGCGAAACTGGGCGTGCGGATCACCGAGGCCGGGACCGAGCAGCTCGGCTTCCACCACCCGGAGAACCCGGACTGGCGGCATCTCTCGTTCTGCCTGTTCGCCGGGCCGGTGACGCGGCAGGGGAACGAGCTCAGCGCGGGCGCGGCGGTGGCGATCCGGCCCGGCAAAGTGGATCGCTCGCCCACCGGCACGGCGCTGTCGGCCCGGATGGCGGTGCTGCACGCCCGCGGCGAGATGGGGCCGCAGGACCGGCTGACCGCCGTCTCGCTGATCGGGTCGACCTTCGCGGGCCGCATCCTCGGCACGACCCGGGTGGGCGAGCATGCCGCGATCCTGCCCGAGATTTCCGGCCGCGCCTGGATAACCGGCATCCATCAGCACATGCTCGACCCGTCCGATCCCTGGCCCGAGGGCTATCGCCTGACCGACACCTGGGGCGCGCGCTGACGCTGACGCGCGCCTCCTCCACCGGCGATGTCAGGCGCCGGCTCACGCCGTGCGCACGCCCCCGCCCGGACGGTTGCGCCGCCGGACGTGCGCGACCCGGGCGTGAGCGAGCACCCCGGCGAGAACCCCCGCGGAGATCGCCGAGCCGGCCATCATGTAGGCGACGAACGCGAGCAGAAGCCCATGGCCGGCGACCAGCGTCAGGATGGACGCCGCCAGCGCGCCGATCACCCCGAGGCAAAGCGCCGCGACCAGACGGCCGCTTCCCTGATCGACGTTCCGCGAAGCATGACCCATGTCCAGGCTCCCAGTGTGCTCTGCCGCTCAGCCGCGACGTTCCTCGCTGTAATTACGACTCAGTCTATCGTGATTTGCAAGATAAAAACACGACCAGTCAGGTCGTGTTATAAAGTCATTCGGACTCAGACGGTTACGCTGCATCCAGCCCCTGTCGCGCCCCTGCCGCCCTGCGACGCGGCGCCGTCGCCAACCCCCCCCGCACGCGGGCTTAGGCTTGACCCGCGCGCAGATCGCCGCAGATCTGGGGCGACCGAGTCGGGCTGACCGGCGATGGCGGGAGGACAGGATGAAGAACCCGTGGATGAGCCTGTGGCTCAGCGCGGCGAACCGGACGGCGGCGACGGCGCGCGGCCTCTGGCTCGCCGAGGCGCGCAAGAACCAGCAGGCCCTCGCCCGGGAGATGGCCAAGCCCTTGACCGCCGGCCTCCCCGGCGCACGCCCCCCGGCCCGTCGCAAGCGGAAGTAGGCGCTCGTGCCGAAGCCTTCCCGAATCCTGAAAAAGTGGCAAGCCGGATTCCAGCCGGCTTCCAGCCCCTATCCAGCCAGAGAAAATCACGTGCTTTCAGGAGCTTGCCGCATCCCACCCAAGCCTGCGGTATCAGGCGAAGATCTCGTGGCAGGTCTCCAGCGCCTCCACCAGCGCGTCGACCTCGGCCGTCGTGTTGTAGAGGCCGAACGACGCCCGGCAGGTGGCGGTCACGCCCAGCCGCGTCATCAGCGGTTGCGCACAATGATTTCCCGCCCGCACCGCCACGCCCTTGCGGTCGACGATTGTCGAAATATCATGAGGATGCGCGCCGCCCTTCAGGGTGAAAGAGAAGATCGCTCCCTTGCCCGGCGCATCGCCCTGCACCTCGACCCAGTCCAACGCGGCGAGCCGTGACCGCGCATAGTCGCGCAGCCGCGCCTCGTGCGCCGCGATGTCGGCCATGCCGAGGCCCTCGAGATAGTCGAGCGCCGCCCCGAGCCCGATCGTCGAGACGATCGCCGGCGTCCCTGCCTCGAACATCAGCGGCGCGTCGGCATAGGTGATCCCGTCCTGCGTCACCTCGCGGATCATGTCGCCGCCGCCAAGAAACGGCCGCATCTCGCTGTAGCGATCGCGCCTGACATAGAGCGCCCCCGACCCCGACGGGCCGTAGAGCTTGTGCCCCGTGACGGCGTAGAAATCGACGCCGAGGTCGCGCATGTCGACCGGCATGTGGACGGCGGCCTGGCTGCCGTCCACCAGCACCGGCACGCCGCGCGCCCGCGCGGCGGCGGCGACCGACTTCACGTCGACGACCGTGCCGAGCACGTTCGACATGTGGGTCAGCGCCACGAGCCGGGTGCGCGGGCCAATCGCGTCGATCACTCGCTGCGGGTCGAGCGAGCCGTCCGGCTCGATGTCCACCCACCTGAGAACCACGCCCTGGCGCTCGCGCAGGAAGTGCCAGGGCACGATGTTGGCGTGGTGCTCCATCACCGACAGCAGGATTTCGTCGCCCGGCGCCAGGCGCGGGGCCGCCCAGCCATAGCTCACGAGGTTGATCCCCATCGTCGAGCCGGAGGTGAAGACGATCTCCTCTTCGCGCTCGGCACCGAGGAAGCGCATCAGGCGCCCCCGCGTCGCCTCGTAGCGTTCGGTGGCGATGCTCGAGAGATAGTGCAATCCGCGATGGACGTTGGCGTATTCCTCGGAATAGCCGCGGTCGATCGCGTCGAGGACCGCCTTCGGCTTCTGCGCCGAGGCGCCATTGTCGAGATAGACCAGCGGGCGGCCGTGCACCTTGCGCGACAGGATCGGGAAGTCGCGGCGCACCGCTTCGACGTCATAGCTCATGAGTTTCCCTCCGGCGTCAGGCCGGCGAGCGCGGCGATAAAGGTCAGGACGAAGACGAACGACACGGCGACGAGAATCGCCACGCCGAGCACGATCGCCGGCGAGGCGAAGCCGTGCAGCTCCGCGACGAAGCAGGAGAAGGCCCACAGCAGCCAGATCATCGTCACGATGGCGAGCGCCCCGGCCAGCGGCGGAGCGAAGAGCAACGCCACGAGTTGCAGGAGCTGGACGAGGATCGTGACCGCGTTCAGCCAAACGATCGCCGTCGCCGCGCCGAAGAAGGTGCCCCGCCCCCCGAAGCGCCGCCCGATCGCCGCTGTGAGCCAGGCGACCAGGACGAGCCCCGCGAGCTGGACGCCGACGCCGAGCAGCGGCTGCGCCAGCAGCGCCCCCGAAATCGGGTCGGCCGCGACGCCGTTGGTCAGGCGCAGCGCGAGGAAGCCGAGCACGACGCCGGCGCTGGTGACGGCAAGCGCCCCCTCGGCGAGCACGCTCGCCGGGACGGCGGCGCCCAGCACGCGCCGCGCCGCGTCGCGCGGCTTCAGGAAGGTCTCCCCGAGGATCTCGCCCCACATCGCCGCTCTCAGCCCGCCATGCGCCGGGCGCGCCCGAGCCCCTCGGCCTCGGCGAAGCTCGCCGCGAGGTGCCAGAGCCAGAACGCGAGCAGCGCATAGCCGAGCCCGTCGATCCACGGCCCGAGCCCCGGCAGTCCCGCCGCCTCCGCTCCCACGCGCATCCCCGCGACGAGGAGCGCCAGCGGCCCGGCGACGAGCGCGGCGCGAAAGATCGCCCGGCGCGCCCCGGCGAAGCCGTCCCGCGCCCCGAACGGCCGGGCGAGCAGGTGCGCGACCGCCGCGACCGCGTAGAGGATCAGGGGCAGCAGAAAGAGATAGCCGAAGAGATGCGCCGAGACGACGCCGGCGAACGCATCCCCCACGTCGAGGCCGGCGGCGGTGCGCCGCGCCTCGGGCAGGCTCGCGACGAAGCCCATCGCGCAGGCCGCCATCAGTTCGACGAGCGACGGAACCTCGCCGCGATCCGCCGCCGCGGCGCGCGCCATGGCGCCGCGGGGATCGCTGTAGGCTCGCCAGAGGGAGGCGCCGACGGCCATGGATCAGGAGCGCCGCCGTCGCGCCACCCAGTCGGCGAGCCGGCCACGGATCTCGTCGGCGAGCCCCTGGTCCTCGATCTCCTGGATCGCCTCGTCGACGAAGGCGAGCACCAGCAGCGCCTCGGCCTCGGCGCGCGGCACCCCGCGCGAGGTCAGGTAGAACAGCGCCGTCGGATCGACCGCGCCGCAGGTGGAGCCGTGGCTGCACTTGACGTCGTCGGCGTAGATCTCGAGTTCCGGCTTTGCCAGGAACTGGCTCGCCTCGTCGAGGAGCAGCGCCTGGCTGATCTGGTAGCCGTCGGTCTTCTGCGCGCCCGGCCGCACGAGGATCTTGCCCTGGAACACCCCGACGGCGCCGCTCTTCAGCACCTTCTTGAACACCTGCCGGCTCTCGCAGCGCTCGGCGGCGTGGGTGACGAAGATGGTGTCGTCGTGGTGAAAGTCGCGATCGCCGAGGCTCGCGCCCGCGACATGGGCGACGGCGTCGTCGCCGGTCAGCTCGATCACGCACTCGTTGCGGGTCACCCGCCCGTTCGCGGTCAGGGTGAACGACTTGAAACGGCTCTCGCGCCCCAGCCGCGCGAAGATCGCCGTCGTCGCGCGGCGCTCATGGTCGCGCCCCTGCACGCGCACGTGGTGGAAGGCCGCGCCGTCGGCGACCTCGACCTCGATCGCCGCGTTGAGCCGCGCCGCCGCCGGGCCGTTCTCCAAGAGGGTCAGGTCGGCCCCGGGCTCGAGCTTGATCAGGTGGCGGACCAGCGCATCCGAGGTCTCGGAACGGTGCAGGTAGACGAAATCGACCGGCCTGGCCGCCTTGCCGGTGGCCCGGATCGCCATGCCCTCGGTCGCGCGCGCGGTGTTGAGGGAGGCGAACGGACGATCGACGGGGTCCTGGCCATGGCCCTCCAGCACGCCGAAGACCTCGCGCGCCCAGTGGACATCTCTCCGCAACGCAACGGAAAGCGGCTGGATTTCAAGACCGGCCATCTCCGGCGCGTCCGACATCTCCGGCGCGAAGACGCCGTCAACGAAGACGAGCCGCAACCGGTCCACGCCTTCGAACACCTCCGGCGCCTCGAGCACCGCCGCTGCGGGAGCGGGCAGCGCCGCGAGGCTCGTGGGGTCGGTGAAGCGCCAGTACTCGTCGCGCCGCCCGGGCGCGCCGTGCTCGGCGAGCCGCCGCGCCGCGCGGGCGCGCGCCGCCTGCGCCCAGGAGGCCTCGCCGGCCGGCTCGGGCCATGCCGCGAGCAGCGCCTGCGCGCCCTCTAGCTTGAGTGCGGGAGCCTTGCGCGCCGCGACCGCCATCACGCGCTCGCCCGCGCCAGGACCGTTCCCTCGACGATTCGGCGCACGAAGGGCGCCAAGCCGTCGGGACCGGAGCTGCGCTCCTTGAGATGAATCGGGATGTCCGCGCGGCGCGAGGCGATCACCCCCACCAGCTCGCCGCGGATCGCGTCGTCGAGCCCCGCGCCCATGATGGCGCAGACGATCTTCGGCTCCGCCTCGATCTGGCGGATGACCTCCTCGCGGTTGTGCGCGCCGAGCCACTCGACGGGCAAATCCTGAAGCTGTTGGGCAATGCCGCCGATGACGCCGGGCAGCCGGCCGATGAGCAGGACGACGGGTTTCATGGTGCGGACCTCCTCTATGCCACCGAGCCCAGCAGGCCGGCGTAGCCGTTGGTCTCGACCTCGATCGCGAGTTCCGGCCCCCCGGTCGCGACGATGCGCCCGTCCGCCATGATGTGCACGACGTCAGGCGTGATGTGGTCGAGAAGACGCTGGTAATGCGTAATGACGAGGAAGGCCCGATCCGGCGCGCGCAGCGCATTCACGCCCTGAGCCACCAGCTTCATCGCATCGACGTCGAGCCCGCTGTCGGTCTCGTCGAGGATGCACATGCGCGGCTCCAGCACCGCCATCTGGAGGATCTCGTTGCGCTTCTTCTCGCCGCCGGAAAAACCGACGTTGACCGGACGCTTCAGCATCTCCGCGTCGATGTCGAGCGCCTTCGCCTTCTCGCGCACCAGCCGCAGGAAGTCGGCGGCATTGACTTCCGCCTCCCCCCGCGCCTTGCGCTGTGCGTTGAGCGCGGTGCGCAGGAAGGTCATGTTCCCCACGCCCGGGATCTCGACCGGATACTGGAAGGCGAGGAACAGCCCCGCCGCCGCCCGCTCCTCCGGGTCCAGCCCGAGCAGGTCAGTCCCCTCGAGCGTGGCCGTCCCGGCCGTCACCTCGTAGCCCTCGCGTCCCGCGAGCACATAGCTGAGCGTCGACTTGCCCGAGCCGTTCGGCCCCATGATCGCATGGACCTCGCCCGCGCGAACCTCAAGGTCGACCCCCTTGAGGATCGCCTTGTCCTCCTCCTCGAGCTTCACGTGGAGGTTATCGATCTTGAGCATTGTTCTTCCTCGATTTTACCCGGATCGGCTCCGCCTGCGGCCGCGCCGCACCGGCGAGCGCCAGCCCCGCCGCGAGCATCCCCGCGAGGGCAAGGGCCCCGATCATTCCACCGTCCCGGCCATGGCGCCGGCGGCGTACGCCGCGCCGACCGCCTCGACCAAGGCCACGAACGCCCAGATCACCGGATTGGGCCACCAGGTCAGCCACGAGAGCCAGATCCCGAACGTCACCGCGAAGGGGCTCGCAACCAGGAGCGCCACGAGCAATTGCTCGCCCCGTACGCGCAACCCGCGCTGCGCGGTCGCCCCGATCGAACCGAAACCCGACCCCGCCTTCACCCGACGCTCCCCTCGAGGCTGATCGCCACGAGCTTCTGCGCCTCCATGGCGAACTCCATCGGCAGCGCCTGCAAGACCTCGCGGCAGAAGCCGTTGACGACGAGCGCCACCGCCTCCTCCTCGTCCATGCCGCGGCTCCGGCAGTAGAACAGCTGGTCCTCGTCCACCTTGGACGTGGTCGCCTCGTGCTCAACCCGGCTCGAGTTGTTCTTCACCTCGATGTAGGGAACCGTGTGCGCCCCGCACTGGTCGCCGATCAGCAGGCTGTCGCACTGCGTGTAGTTCCGGCTCCCGGTCGCCTTCGGATGCACGCTGACCAGCCCCCGATAGGTGTTCTGCGCAACGCCCGCGCTGATCCCCTTCGACACGATCCGGCTCTTGGTGTTCCTGCCTAGATGCGTCATCTTGGTGCCGGTGTCGGCCTGCTGGTGGTTGTTGGCGATGGCGATCGAGTAGAACTCGCCCTGGCTCCCCTCGCCCCGCAGGATGCAGGAGGGATACTTCCAGGTGATCGCCGAGCCGGTCTCGACCTGCGTCCACATCACCTTGGACCGGTCGCCGCGGCAGTCCGCCCGCTTGGTGACGAAGTTGTAGATGCCCCCCACCCCGTTCTCGTCGCCCGGGTACCAGTTCTGCACGGTGGAATACTTCACCTCGGCGTCCTCGAGCGCGACGATCTCAACCACCGCCGCGTGCAACTGGTGCTCGTCCCGCTTCGGCGCCGTGCAGCCCTCCAGATAGCTCACGTACGCCCCCTTGTCGGCGATGATGAGCGTCCGCTCGAACTGCCCGGTGTTCTCGGCGTTGATGCGGAAATACGTCGACAGCTCCATCGGGCACCTGACGCCCGGCGGCACATAGACGAACGAACCATCCGAAAACACGGCGGAATTCAGGGTCGCATAGAAGTTGTCGCTGATCGGCACCACCGATCCGAGATACTTCCTGACCAGCTCCGGATGCTCGCGCACTGCCTCGGAGATCGGGCAGAAGATCACCCCGGCCTTCGCCAACTCCTCGCGAAAGGTCGTCCCGATCGAGACGCTGTCGAACACCGCGTCCACCGCGACCTTGCGCCCCTCGATCGGGCTCTCGCCTGCCCCCTCGACCCCCGCGAGGATCATCTGCTCCTTCAGCGGGATGCCGAGCTTGGCATACGTCGCGAGCAGCTCCGGATCGACGTCGTCGAGCGACTTCGGCCGCGTCGCGAAGCTCTTCGGCCGCGCGTAGTAGTACTGGTCCTGGAAGTCGATCTCCGGGTAGCTCAGCATCGCCCAGGTCGGCTCCTCGAGCCCGACCCAGCGGCGGTAGGCCTTGAGCCGCCAGTCGGTCAGCCACTCCGGCTCGCCGTTCTTCTCCGAGATCAGCCGGACGATGTCCTCGTTCAGCCCCTTCGGCGCGTATTCCGTCTCGATATCGGTCTCGAAGCCGTACTTGTACCTCTCGCCGACCGAGCGCACCGCCTCGACCGTCTCGCGGTCGACGCCCTCGCGCAGTTCGATCTCGTCGGTAACGGCCATCTCGTCTCTCCTCATGCCGCCGTCGCGGCCTTGTCCCGGTGACGCCGGCGCGCCCTGTCCCATGCCTCGGCGAAGGCCAGCACCTCCGCCTCCGTCGTCGCCGGGCCGATCGAGACCCGGATTGCGCCGCTCGCCGCCTCCGGCGGCAGGCCCATCGCGCCCAGCGTCCGACTTCCCTTGACCCGGCCGCTCGAGCAGGCCGAGCCGGCCGAGACGGCGAAGCCCGCCAGATCCATCGCCATCACCTGCATCTCGCCCTTCCAGCCGGGAGTCGCGAGGCAGGTCACGTTCGGCAGCCGCCGCGCCGAATCCTTCCCGACAAAAATAGTCGCTTCGGCGGCGGACGCCAGAGCCGATTCTAGAATATCTCTAATATTCCGCACCCGGTCCCATTCCCCATCCGCGAGGTCGCGCGCCGCCGCCTCGGCGGCCGCGGCGAAACCGGCGATCGCGACGATGGCCTCGGTTCCGGCCCGCCGGCCCGTCTCCTGTCCGCCGCCGCGCAGCACCCGGGCCGCTTCGACGCCGTCGCGTACGAAGAGCGCGCCGACGCCCTTCGGCCCGCCGAACTTGTGCGCGGAGATCAGCGCCATCCCGGCGCCGGTCCCGGCGAAGTCGAAGGGGATCTTGCCCGCCGCCTGCGCCCCGTCCACCACCGCGATCCCGGGCGGCAGGTTCTGCAACACGCCCGTCTCGGGATTCGCCGCCTGCAGGGCGGCGCCGCCCGGATCGGCGACGGCGACGAGCCCGTCCGCGCCGACGGCGAGCTCCGGGCGCGTCCAGGCCGCCACGCAATCGTGCTCGATCGGCGCGGCAACGAGATCGCGCCCCGAGAGCGCCATCGCGGCCGCCTCGGTCGCGCCGGAGGTGAAGACGACCTGCCCCGGCTCGGCTCCGAAGGCCGCCGCCACCCGCTCGCGCGCCCGTTCGACGCAGGCCCGCGCCGCCCGCCCCTCGGCATGGACCGAGGACGGGTTGCCGGTCATTTCCATCGCCGCCGCCATCGCCGCCCGCGCCTCCGGACGAAGCGGCGTGGTGGCGTTCCAGTCGAGATAGGCACGCGACGCGGTCATCAGTCGTCCACCATCTGCACGAAGGCGGGCACCGCCGGACAGGGCGCGAGCTGGTTGCCCACCACGTCGGCGAGCCGGGTCTGGTGCAGGAAGACGTAGACGTTGGCCGAGAGCTGCTCCCAGAGCTTGTCGGCCAGCTCCTGCTCGCGCGTGCCCTGCGCGCCGCCGCTGGCGCCGGCGCCGCGCGACAGCGCGTCCATGGTCTCGTCGACGGCGGCGAGGATCTCGGCGATGCGGATCTGCTCGATCGGCCGCGAGAGACGATAGCCGCCGCCCGGGCCGCGCACCGAATCGACGATGTCGGCGCGGCGGAGCTTGACGAAGAGCTGCTCCAGGTACGCGACCGAGATGTCCTGACGCTCGGCGATCTCGGCGAGCGAGACCAGTCGCGACGGCCCCTGCGCGGCGAGATCGGTCAGCGCGATCATCGCATAGCGGCCCTTGGTGCTCAGTTTCATGGGATGCCCCTCCCGGCCGCGCACGGTTTGCACGGACCTACGTGTTGACGATGGCGGGTCAAGCCCTTAACTGCGGCGAAGCCCGGGGTCGCCTCCTCAGATTTAGAAGTGTTCTAGATTGCGGCAGCGATTCCGTCAAGTTTGAGTCGCGCCCATGTGTGCGACGCATCAGGAGTCTGGGCCACATGCCCGAGGTGATCTTCCCCGGCCCCGACGGCCGGCTCGAGGGACGCTACCACCCCCAGAAGCACAAGGACGCGCCGATCGCCATCATCCTGCACCCCCACCCGCTCTACGGGGGCACGATGAACAACAAGGTCGTCTACAACCTGCACTACGCCTTCCATCGGATCGGCTTCACCTGCCTGCGGTTCAACTTCCGCGGCGTGGGCCGATCCCAGGGCGAGTACGACCAGGGCATCGGCGAGCTCAGCGACGCCGCGTCGGCGCTCGACTATCTGCAGACGCTGAACCCCAACGCCAAGCATTGCTGGGTCGCGGGCTTCTCCTTCGGCGCCTGGATCGGCATGCAACTGCTCATGCGCCGCCCCGAGATCGCGGGCTTCGTCTCGGTGGCGCCGCCGTCGAACCAGTACGATTTCTCGTTCCTCGCCCCCTGCCCCTCCTCCGGTCTGATCGTCTCCGGCTCGGCCGACCGGGTGGTGCCCGTCGCCGACGTGACCTCGCTCGCCGACAAGCTCAAGCAGCAGAAGGGCATCACCATCACCCAGGCGACGATCGAGGGCGCGACGCATTTCTTCGACCCGGGGATGGACGAGATGATCTCGCTCGTCGACGACTACGTTCGCCGCAGGCTGACCGAGACGACACGCTAGACGATGGGTGTCCCTTGGCGCGCGCGGTCGACCTGTCCGATCTCGGGACGGCCCAGTTGCGCGTCTCCTGGCCCTAGGGTCGGACCCCCCCGATTCCAGGACGCGCCGACTGATCCGGCTCCGGCTTCCGCCTCATCGGCTCCGGTTTCAGCGCTCTTCGCAGCGATAGCTGCGATCTGCCCCCGGAACCGGAACGAAAGGCCATGAACAACTCGCCCATTCCATATAGGAATTTGCTACCGCGCTGCGCAGCCACGAGCTGTTCTCGTCTGCGCCATAGAACATGTCGATGAACCCGCCGGCTGCGACCTTCTTCATCTCGCAGCGTGCGCCTCTCGAATTTCCACCGAGCGCCTGCCACAGGTCGATCGCGACATGGCTCTGGCACAGATAGACATTGATTGGGCGCGAACAGCCATTGTTGAAGTAATAGACGTTACGGTCATGACTCGCGGTCTCCCGGATGACGCAACTCTGCGACGACACCTCACCGTTGGGGATCGCACGAACCGCACTTGCCTTCCCGCGTGCCCGCTCGCGCGCGGCCGCATCGCCTTCATAGCCCTGCTGCGCCGCCAGCTCCATGTAGGCCTCGGCCCTCAGGCTGTCGTTGGCTACGTCGTCGGCGTCGAGCAGCATCACGCCGGCCATGAAGCTCGAAAATCCGTTACCGCGCGCGCTGCCTTCCACTGCCCACTCAAACGCCTGCGCCTGTCGCCTCGGCGTTCCCTTGCCGTAATAGCTTAGCCGCGCCAGCTCGCCATAGGTCCATCCATCCGCCACGCCGGCCCGCTCCGCTGCGACATAGTGCCGGTACGCCTTTTCAAGGTCCGCAAGCGGCGAGCGCTCGTCGCCACGCAGCGCTCCGAGGTGGATGTCCGCCTCGGGAACGCCGGCGCGCGCTGCGAACTCGTACCAGTCGAGTGCGGCCTGCTGATGCTCGGACGAACTGACGCGGACGGCATAGTGATTGCCGATTGTCAGTCCCAGCGCAGGCCGCGCTTCGCTCAGTTCGCCGAGCAGCCGGAGCCCCTGCCGCTGCGTCGCCTCGTCGGGGCTTGCGAGCAGGATAGCACCGAGTTGAGCCCGCGCGTCGAGCAGGAATGGGGGATCCGTCGCAATCACCGCCTCGATGACCCGTCGCGACGTCGCGACGTCCGCGTTCGTTCCAGTCCCCACGCGGTAAAGCTCGGAGAGCGACACGCCCGCGACCGCGTAGCCGGCCTCGAATGCGGATTTCACCAGAGCGAACCCTTCCGCCTTCGGACCGGGCGCGCCGATTGCGATCAATGCGCGCCCGAGCCGAAGCGCGTTGGGCGCCGACTTGTCGAAGCCATGGACCAGCCGGCAATAGCCCGCTGTACCGGGCTCGATCCGGTCGAGCGCGACCCCGCCGCCCTCCTCCAGCGGATGCGCGGCATTCGCGCGGCAGGTCTTCGCCGCATGGCGCGCCGCCACCGTCGCTCCGACGAGCACGACGACGAGCGCAACTCCTGCCCAGACGACGATCCTTCTCGCAGTCCAGGCCATGACAGTTCCCGAAAAAGCCGGGTGGCTTGCCACCCAATGCCGTCATGATGCACGCATCTCTGCGGCGCTCAAGCGTCTCGGGTGAAATCCCTCAATTGAACCGACTGCCCGGCGCTGTGGTCATGGCTGCGGCGCAAGCGTCTTGCCGTCGATCGCCACCAGCCGCGAGCCTCGGGCCAGCAGGCGTGCACCCAGTCCGAGAAGCAGGCCGGGAACAGCGCCGGATCGACCCGGTTCATGACGATCGTCAGCCACCGTCTCGACGGAACGCCATGTCGGTAGGGCGGGAACCGCCGCAGGAACCCCAGGTGGCGCTCGCCCCGATCGGCGAATCGGCGATCGTGCCGCAGACCGCCAGCAGCAGGATCTCCGCCAGCGGGCAGGCGACACGATGCGCCTCGCGGTCGTCCTCGATCACCAGGCGCTGGCGCGAGGCGGGCGTTGGCGGCGAAGGCGAAAACCAGATGCAGCGCGGGCTGCCCGACCCTTCGCCGAGCTCGGGCGAGGACAGGTCCATGGGGCTCTCCATGACAACCTCGCCAGAGAGGTTCAGCCCATCCGCCAATCCGCAAGCCCCATTGCCTGAGTGCGGAGCCTTGGCGGGCGCCCGCCTCAGGCCGCCGGGAACGGCGTGCGCACGGCGGGCGCGGCGTGGGCGTGCAGGAAGGCCGCGAGCGGGCGCCAGACCTCCTGGCGGGCGAGGCTGCCGACGATCATGCCGACATGGCCGGTGCGCGGCTCGAGCGCGCGGGCGCCGGGGATGGCGCGGGCGAGCGGCAGCGCGAGCTGGGCGGGCGCGATGGAATCGCGCGCGCCTGCAAGCACGAGCGTCGGGGCGCGGATGGCGGTGGGATCGACCGGGGCGCCGAGGAAGCGCCAGCCTCCCGTGGCGGTGGCGTTGCGGATCTGCCAGTCGACGAGCAGGTTCCTGGCCGCAGGGGCCGGCATGGCCACCCCGTCGGCCAGCCAGTCCTCCAGCGCGACGAAGTGCCGCGCCGCCGCGCTCGCCGGGTCGAGGCGGGCGAAGCGCTGGAACTTCAGCGTCGCCTGCATCGGGCTGACCAGCGCGAACAGGCCCTGGAAGGTCGAGACCGGCACGAATCCGAAGGCCTCGCCGAGCGTGTCGAGCTGGCGCTCCACGCGCGCGGGTCCGCCGGCGCGGACCATGGCGCGGAGCTGGCCGGCGATGCCGCGGGTCGAGGCGAAGTCCCAGGGCGCGCCGAGGACTGCGAGCGCGGACACGCCTTCGGGGCGTCGCGCCGCGAGGCCGGCGGCGAGCGTCCCGCCCATGCAGTAGCCGACGAGCGCGGGCGCGCGTCCGCTCGCCTCGCGCAGGCGGGCGAGCGCGGGCTCCAGCCGGCGCGCCCCGTAGTCGTCGAGCGCGAAGCCCGCCTCGGCCCGGCCGGGCTCGCCCCAGTCGAGCAGCGCCGGGCGCAGGCCCTGGGCGGCGAGCCAGCGCAGCATCGACCAGGGCCGGTCCAGATCGAGCACGTAGGCGCGGTTGATCAGGCTCGGAATGACGAGGACGGGCGGCCCGTCCGGGTCGGTCGCCTCCGGCGCCTGGCCGTAGTCGAGAAGCCGCGCCCCGCCTTCCGACCAGATCGCCGGCGGGTCGACGACGGCGCGGCGGTACGGGTGGGACTGCCAGGTCTCGATCCCGCGCAACGTCGCGGAGAGGCGCGCGCCGATCTCGCGGGCGACCTCGATGCGATCCAGCCCCGGACCGAGCGCCGCCGCCTCGGCCGCGAGATGCGGGCTCCAGGGAAAATCCTCGTCGTCGGCGCGCGGCGCGGCGAGCAGCGCCTGCGTGTAGGCGGAGAGCGCCGCCAGGAGGTGGAAGACGAGCGGGCTCGGCTCTCCGCGGCGATGCGTCGCAACGGTCATGCGTCCGACGCTTTCTCCTGCCTGCGCCGCCGGATCGGCGGCGCGCCCTGGGCCGCGACGTAGCTGAGCTGGCGCTCCCAGAGATCGACGTATGCCGCGGCGCGACGACGCCGCTCGTCGGCCTCGGCTTCGGCGTCGGGACCGTCCCCGGTTCCGTCGCCGACTTTCGCACCTGCGGAAAAGCGTTGCGCCATATCACCTGGCCTCGCTAATGTGGCGGCAGGGACGGCCCCACGCAGGAGACAGTCGCTTGGCCGAGAAGGAAGACGCCGCGGACGAGCCCATCATCATCAAGAAGTACGCCAACCGGCGGCTCTACAACACCGCGAAATCGAGCTACGTGACGCTGGACCACCTCGCCCAGATGGTGAGGGAGGGCCTGGACTTCGTCGTGAACGACGCCAAGACGGGCGAGGACATCACCCGCGGCGTGCTCGCCCAGATCATCTTCGAGGAGGAAGCCAAGGAGGGCAACACCATGCTGCCGGCGAATTTCCTCCGCCAGCTGATCCGGCTCTACGGCGACACGTTGCAGGGCTTCGTGCCCGGCTATCTCGACGCCTCGATGGAGACCTTCGCCAAGAACCAGGAGCGGATGCGCGAGCAGGTGAGGCAGGCTTTCGAGGCCAATCCGGCGCTCGCGAATTTCGAGGCGCTGGCGCGGACCAACATGGAGTGGTTCGAGAACGCGATGCGGATGTTCGCGCCGTTCAGCGCCGGCATGCAGAAGGGCGCGCCCGGGCAGGTCCGCCCGGGCGGCAAGGACGTGGAACTCGACGAGCTGAAGGAGCAGCTGGCCACCATGCAGCAGCAGCTGAACAAGCTCGTCAAGGACGGCTGACAGTCAGCCTGCTCGCGCCGACCCCGGCGGGCGTGTGCCGTCACCGAACGTCGAGCCTTGCCGGACCAGGCTGGCCAGGCCCGCGTCCGGGGAACGAGTTGCACGCCGCCGCAGCACGAGTCACCTGCACGGGCGAAAGCCCTGCCCCGCCGGACCGGTTGGGTCTGGAACCGGGCTGCCCGCGTCGCTAGAAGTCCGGCCATGACGACAACTCCGCACGATCGCATCCGCCCCCGTCCGGGCATCCTGGACATTGCGGCCTATCAGGCCGGCGAAGCCACGTTGCCCGGAGCCGTGGCGCCGCTGAAGCTCAGTTCGAACGAGAACCCGTTCGGGCCGGGACCGGCCGCGCTCGCCGCCTTCCGCGCCAGCGCCGACAAGCTGCACGTCTACCCCGAATCGGGCCATGCTCGCCTGCGCGCCGCCATCGGCCGCGTGTACGGCCTCGACCCGGAGGGAATCGTCTGCGGCGCGGGCTCGGACGAGATCATCGCGCTTCTCGCCCACGCCTATTGCGGCGAGGGCGACGAGGTGATCTTCACCGACCACGCGTTCGGCATGTACCGCATCAGCGCGCTGGCCGCCGGCGCGACCCCGGTCGAGGTTCCCGAGCGCGAGCGGCGGGCGGACGTCGACGCGATTCTCGCCGCGGCCGGGCCGCGCACCCGGCTCGTCTTTCTCGCGAGCCCGAACAATCCCACCGGGGCGCTGACCCCGGAGGCCGAGGTCGCGCGGCTGGCCGAGGGCCTGCCGCCGCAGGCGCTCCTCGTGCTCGACGGCGCCTATGCCGAATACGTCCCCGGCTTCGACGGGCATGCGGGCCTGGTCGCGGCGCGCGAGAACGTGGTGATGACCCGCACCTTCTCGAAGATCTACGGGCTCGGCGGCCTGCGGATCGGCTGGGCGCTGGGACCCGCGCACGTCGTCGACGTGCTGAACCGGATTCGTGGCCCGTTCAACCTCTCGACCCCGGCGCTCCGCGCCGCCGAGGCCGCGGTCGAGGACCAGGACTACGTGGCTTGGTGCCGCGCCGAGAACACCCGCAACCGCGCCTGGCTCGCCGAGGCGCTGGCGATCCGCGGCGTTCCCTCCGACCCGTCTTCGGCGAACTTCGTCCTCGCGCGCTTTCGCGACGCCGCCGAGGCAGACGCCTGCGACCGCACGCTGCGCGCCGCCGGGCTCATCGTCCGCCGCGCCGCCAGCTTCAACCTGCCCGAAGCTCTGCGCATCACGGTAGGCGACGCGGAGGCCTGCGCCCGCGTTGTCGCCGCCGTCGACGCCCACCTCGGAGCCACCGTCTGATGGCCTATCGTCACGTCGCGCTGATCGGCCTCGGGCTGATCGCCTCCTCGATCAGTCACGCCATGAGGCGCGCCGGGATGGAGGCGCGCATCACCGGATTCGCGCGCTCGGCCCCAACCCGCCGCGAGGCGCAGAACCTCGGCATCGCCGAGGTGTTTCCGACCGTCGCCGAGGCGGTGAAGGACGCCGATCTTGTCATCCTCTGCACTCCGGTCGGCGCCATGGCCGAGGTCGCGGCCGAGATGGCGATCCACCTCAAGCGCGGCGCCACCGTCTCCGACGTGGGCTCGGTCAAGGCCGCCGTGCTGGAGCGCGTGGGCAAGCACCTGCCGGCCGACGTGCACTTCATCCCCGCCCACCCGATCGCCGGCACCGAGCATTCCGGCCCCGCGGCCGGTTTCGCGTCGCTCTTCGACAACCGCTGGTGCCTGCTGACCCCGCCCGCCGACGCCGACCCCGCCGCCGTCGAGGAACTGAGCGAATTCTGGCGCGCGCTCGGCGCCCGCGTCGACGTGATGGACGCCGACCACCACGACCTCGTGCTCGCGGTGACGAGCCATGTGCCCCACCTCATCGCCTTCACCGTGGTCGGCGTCGCCGACGACCTCAGCCGCGTGACCG
>NZ_JAGOID010000159.1 GCF_017995835.1 Amaricoccus sp. | reverse complement strand
AGCTCGCCCCCCGGGCCACCGCCGCGCCGTTGAAGGCCTGTACCAGATGCCCGATCAGCGACGAGGCGACGCGCTCGTCATAGAGCACCGGATAGGCGCCGGTCGGCGGTTTCTTCGCGCCCGCCCATTTCACCGCCCGCTCGCCGGCCAGCCGGCCGATACGCGCGGGGTCGGGCAGGTCGGCGCGATGGGACCGGCCCTCGACGCAATGGTCCTGCTCCATCGCCAGCCCGTCGCCATGGATCGCAACCGCGTGGATCGAATGCCCCGTGCGACCGTAGCCGCCCGAAAAGCCGTTGCTGGCGGCGACATGGACGCGGCTCGCCTGCCAGCCCGCGCCCGCGCCCTCGGCCCGGGTGATGCCCGGCACGGCGAGCGCCGCGGCCTCTGCCATGAGCGCGATCTCGCGCAGTTCGGCCGCCGAGGGCGGCTCGGACGCGTCGACGAGATCGAGCGCGACGAGATCCCAGGAGCGCGCCAGTTGCTCCGGCGCGGCGAGGCCGCACCATGGGTCCTCCGGCGCCTCGCGCGCCATGGCGACCGCCCGCTCGGCCATCGCGTCGAGGGTCTCGGACCGGACATCGCTGGCCGAAACGCAGGCCTGCCGGCGACCGATGAGGACGCGCAGGCCGATTTCCACACCCTCGGCCCGCTCGGCCTGTTCGAGCGCGCCGGCCCGTACCTCGATCGAGAGGCTGTCGCCCTCGACCGCCAGCGCGTCCGCCGCCTCGGCCCCGGCCTTGCGCGCCGCGCGCAGGAGCGCACCCGTCAAACCTTCGAGATCGCGTGCCATGCTCAGCCCATCGCCGTCAGCGCGTGGAAGATCAGCCCGACGCTGCCGAGGGTGATCGGCAGGAAGGTCAGCATCGCGCCCACCTGCCGCGCGATCAGCGCATCATAGGCGCCGGTGAAATGCGCGGCGTGGGCGATCCGTCCGACGGTCAGCGTCGCGCCGAAGACATGGACGAGATACCAGGGCAGCCCCAGCGCGGCCATCAGCAGCAGCATCAGCAGGCCGAAGGGCACGAACTCGGTGAAGTTCGCCTGGCCGCGCATCGCGCGTATCAGCTCCTCCACCCCGCCGTCGCCGATCCAGACGCCGGTCCGGGTCCGGATCCGGCTGATCGCCAGCGCCAGCCAGAAGAGGATCAGCCCGTTGAGGCCGACATAGAGCGCGACGATGTGCAGCGTGGAAGAGGATGTCATGCCGGGCTTCTCCATGCGGCGGATCGGTTTCGCTACTTAGGTCGGAATCCGACCCGAAACAACCTGAGAGCATCGCCTGGCCTCTTGCCTTTCGCGCCCCGAGCGCCTTTCATCAATGGGTGAAAAGACGTGCCCCGCCGGGGGCCTTTCGGTTGGGGGGAAGCGATCATGAGCCTGCTGGCAGGCAAGAGCATCGTCATCACCGGCGCCGGCCGCGGCATCGGCGCCGCCACCGCCGAGGCCATGGCCGCCGAGGGCGCCAGCCTGCTGCTGCTCGCCCGCAAGGCCGAGGGCATCACCGAACTCGCGACCCGGCTGCGACGCACCGGTGCCAGGGTCGAGGCGATGACCTGCGACGTGGCGGAATTCTCGCAAGTCCAGGCCGCCCTGACCCACGCCCGCGAGATGCTGGGCGCGGTCGACGCGCTGATCAACAACGCCGCCGTCATCGACCCGATCGGCCCGCTGGCCGCCACCGACCCGGCGGCCTGGGGCACGGCGATCGATATCAACCTCAAGGGCGTCTATCACGGGCTGCGCGCCGCCCTGCCGATCATGCGGGCGCGGGGCGCGGGCGTCATCGTCAACATCGGCTCGGGCGCGGCCCATAATCCGCTCGAAGGCTGGAGCGCCTATTGTGCCTCGAAGGCCGGCTCGCACATGCTGACGCGCTGCGCCCATCTCGAGAACAAGGGTCACGGTGTCCGCGTCTTCAGCCTGTCGCCCGGCACGGTGGCCACCGACATGCAGCGACGCATCAAGGCCTCGGGGATCAATCCGGTCAGCCAGATGGACTTCTCGCAGCACGCGCCGGTGACGGCCCCCGCGCGGGCGCTGGTCTGGCTCTGCACCGAAGCGGCGGCCGATCTCGCGGGGCAGGAAGTCTCGCTGCGCGATCCGGCGATCCGGGCCCGGATCGGGCTGGACTGAACTGGCCGGGGCACAGGCCGAGCCGGTCGAGGCGCTGGTCGTCGGGGGCGGCCCGGCCGGACTTATGGCCGCCGAGACGTTGGCGGCGGCCGGTGCCCGGGTCCTGCTCGCCGAGGCGAAACCCTCAGTCGGCCGCAAGCTGCTCATGGCCGGCAAGTCCGGCCTCAATCTCACCAAGGACGAGCCCCCGGCCATCTTCGCGGACGCCTACGGTCCGGCGGCGGAGTGGCTCGGACCGATGCTCGTGGCCTTCGGTCCGGCCGAGGCGCGGGACTGGGCGCGCGGCCTCGGGCAGGAGGTCTTCACCGGCACCTCCGGTCGGGTGTTTCCGGTCGCGATGAAGGCCTCGCCGCTGCTGCGGGCCTGGCTCGCCCGCCTGACCGGGGCGGGGGTCGAGATCCGCGCCCGCTGGCGCTGGCTCGGCTGGGCCGAGGACGGCGCGGCCCGCTTTGCGACGCCGGAAGGGGCGCGGACGCTGGCGCCCCGGGTGACGGTCCTCGCGCTCGGCGGGGCGTCCTGGGCCCGGCTCGGCTCCGACGGCGCCTGGGCGCAGATCCTCGCGGCGCGCGGGGTGCCGCTCGCACCCTTCGCCCCGTCGAACGGCGGCTTTCGCGTTGACTGGTCGCCGGCGATGGCGCGCCATTTCGGCGCGGCCATCAAGCCGGTGGCGCTGTCGGCTGGTGGACGGACGGCGCGGGGCGAATTCGTGCTGACCGCGGGCGGCGTGGAAGGCGGCGGGATCTACGCGCTCGGCCCCGTGCTCCGCGATGGCGCGGCGCTGACCCTCGATCTCCTGCCCGACCGCGCCGAGGCCGAGACGGCCCGGCGCCTGGCGCGGCCCCGCGGCGGCGCGAGCCTCTCGAACCATCTGCGCAAGACGCTCAATCTCGGCCCGGCCAAGATCGCGCTCCTGCGCGAATGCGTTCCCGACATCGCCGGGGCGGGGCCGGAGGCGCTGGCCCGGGCGCTGAAGGCGCTGCCCTTGCCGCTGCTCGGCCCGGCGCCGATGGACGAGGCGATCTCGACGGCGGGCGGGGTCGCGCGCGCGGGGCTGGACCCGGCGTTGATGGCACGGGCGGTCCCGGGAACCTTCTGCGCGGGCGAGATGCTCGACTGGGACGCGCCGACCGGTGGCTATCTCATGACCGCCTGCCTCGCGACCGGACGCTGGGCCGGGCTCGCCGCCGCCCGGGCGCTGTCGGACGCGTCGAGCGGATAGAGCGAATCGCGGGTGATCCCGATATCGCGCAGGACATGCTCGTCGCAATCACGCAGGCGCAGGATGTCGCGGCGTTCCTTGGCGCGCGCCGCGCGGGCGGCCGCGATCGCCGCCGCGCGGGCCTTGAGCCAGCGGAAAAGCTCGGCGAGACGGGGGCCGGCGGCGATTTCGGCGGGGCGGAAGGTCGGGGTCAGGCCGGTCATTTCGGTGCTCCAATGTCTTGCGGCGGGCTCTCGGCCCTGCGTGAAAATCCGGAAGCGAACGCGCCGCCGGCCCGCCCTTGTGCGCCAAGCCGCGTAAGGCGCGCGTGACCGGCGCGTGACATGGCCGCGCGGTTGGACGGGCGATTCCCCGTCCCTGCGAAGGGGGCGTTCCGATCAGTCGCGGCGGAGGGTGGCGACGCGGACGAGCAGGCGCTCGACAAGGGCGAGGCCCGGCGTCGGGCGCGCGGAGCGGAGGCGCAGGTCGGCGTCCATGACAAGGCCGAGCGCCTGGCGCGCGCCGTCCACCCCGAGCGCGCGCGCCTGTCCGGCCATCCGCGCGCGGCGCGGCCCGAAGACCGGCGGCCGGGCGCGGGCCAGAGCCGCTTCCGGCCCGTCCGGAGCCAGCGCGGCGGCGTAAAGCGCGCGGAAATGCCGGGCAGCGGCGATGGTCAGGCTGGTCGGCGCCTGCCCCGCGAGCCGCCGCATCGCTCCGGCGAGCGCGGCGACCCGCCCCTCGGCGGCGAGGTTCAGCAATTCCTCGACATCCGCCTCGGCCGCCGGCGGCGCGCAGGCCGCCACGTCAGCGGGCGAGAGCGGCGCCGGGTCGCCGCGCTTGTAGAGCGCGATCTTCTCGACAAGCTGGGCGAAGTCGCCGGGGTCGAGCGCGCGGGCCAGCGCCTCGACATCGGCCAGCGCCTCGGCCGGCACGGCTTTGATACCCGCCCGCGCGAGATGGGCGGCGACTTCCTCGCGGCTCGGCGGATCGTCGTAGATACCGATCGCGACGACCCCGGGCGCGCGCTCGAAGGCCTTGCGCAGCGCGCTGCCCGCGCCGAGCGCGCCGGCCGTCACCACGAGTCGGGCATCCCCGGGCCGCCAATTGGCGAGGCCCGCGACGAGGACCGACGTGACCCCGTCCGCCGCCTCCTCGACCAGAACGGCGCGCGGACCGGGAAAGAAGCCGATCGCCTTCAGCGCATCCTCGAGCGCGGCGGGGTCGCGGCGCAGGTCGGCGCCGGCGATCCGGGTGAGGCGCATCTCAGCCGCGCCGCCCGCCCCGATCATCGCGGTGACGAGCGCCGCGCGCTTCAGCGCCACGCGCATCGCGTCCGCGCCATAGAGCAACACCCCGGCGCCGGCCGGATCGGGCGCCGCGAGATAGCGCGCCGCCTCGCGCGCCGAGAGCTTCACGGCGCCGGCGCGGGGAGTGCGCGGTCGTCGGCGGTGATGGCGAGCTCCATCACGATCCGGTCGGCGAGGGTCGCGGCCAGCCGGAGCTCCGCGTCCTGCTCGGCCACGCGGCTGGCGAAGGCGGAGGCGGTTTCGGATTCGGGCGCGCTGTAGCCGGTGAAGGATTCGACCCGACCCGTCCGGACCGGCGGGCCACCCGCCAGCGCCACCAGGCGATAGTCGGCGACGCCGGTGATGTTGTACCG
>NZ_JAGOID010000158.1 GCF_017995835.1 Amaricoccus sp. | reverse complement strand
CTGGGACTATCTCGGCGACCGCCTCCGCATCCCCGGCGCACCCACCATTCCCGCCTTGGATCACCTCATCCGCCAAGCCGCCCTCGCGTAGAGCCGCCCGGCCTTTTGCTCCGGCTACTGATAGATATGGTAACTACCTGAATATACAAGATAAAAATCCCGAAGGTCAAATGGTCCGCGAGTCGTTTCATGAGCCCGCCGGCATGAACCGCCGTCCGAGCCCGTTCGACGACCTGCGCGGTCGCGGACCCCGCGCCGCCTCACCACTCGCTGCCCGGCTCCGCGTCGCCGAGCGCCTCGGCGATTCGCGCACGCGTCGCGGCCGTGGTTCCCTCGGGCAGCGAGGCGGGCGTGAAGAAGCCGGCGGCGAGGATCTCGAGCGAGCGCGGCGGCGGCGCGGCCTGCGCGGCGCGGGCGACGTAGACGGCGACGTGGTCGCGGCGGCCGCCGGCCGGATGGCGGTAGAGGCCGAGGAGGCGCGGCGGCGCGGCGACCTCGAGGCCGGCCTCCTCGCGCGCCTCGCGCAGGGCGGCGGCAAGGGCGCTTTCGCCGGGGTCGACTGCGCCGCCGGGAAGATGCCAGCCGGGCACGTAGCTGTGCCGGACGAGCATGACCCGGCCCTCGGGGTCGATGGCGACGAGGCGGACGCCGAGCGTCGTCGGGGCCTTGAACGCGGCGCGCAGCCACAGCAGCGCCTCGCCCGCGAGCCGGTGCGCCCGCGCGAGGAGCCCGGCGCCCGGCGGCAGGTCGCGCGGGACCGTCATGGCGTCCCGCTCCCGGCGCGGACCGGACGGTCGGGGCGGACACGGCCATGCGGCGCCGGCCCCCCGGGATCGGAGGCGGCGAGGCGGACGGCGGCGGTCATGGCGCGGGCGGCGCGGACAGGGCGCGGTCGGGTCGGCAATCGTCTCGAACCACGTCGGCGCCGCAGGCCCGCGGCGACAGGTTGCGGTCGAGGCAGATCCGCACCTCGCGCAGCAGGCCGTCGCGGCAGGTCACCACGACGCTCTCCGCACCCAGGTCCGGATTGGCGGCAAGGAGCGCCTTCTCGACCGAAGCGGGGGTGGTGCGCGCCGGAACCCGGGGGCGCGACACCATGCCGAAGGCGAAGCGCGACAGGGCGAAATAGTCGGCGGCCGCCATCTCCGCGCAGCTCCCGTGCTTCTTCCAGGTGTGCCACGCGAGGCCGCCCGAGCCCATGATGTCGGCCATCGCCGCGGTTTCGCGGCGCGACGGCGGAGCGGCGTCGGCTTCGCAGTATTCCGGCCACCCGTCCTCGTATTGCGGCCAGAGCCCGTGCAGGACGAAGTCGAGATCGCGCCCGGGCGCGCATTGCTCGGGCGCGCCGTCGGCCTCGGCGCACCAGCTCGGCGACCACGAGAGCGCCAGCAGCCAGTAGTCGAACCCCGCCGCCGGCCCGGCCGCCAGAGATGCGGCCAGGGCCGCCATGATCGCGCCGCGCAAGGTCGAATGCCTCTTTATCATCCACGCCGTCAGGCCTATATAGAAGCCCTCTCTCCCCGCGAAAACCGACCTTCGCGCCCCGGCGCACCCCAGTTTTCGACTCGGGGAGGACATGTCTTGACCGCCGTTTCGGGCGCGAATGGGGATAACGCCGATGACGCTTCCGCTGATGCCGAAGGCCACCGCGATCTGGCTGGTGGAGAACACGACCCTGACCTTTCAGCAGATCGCCGAATTCACCGGGCTGCACGAGCTCGAGGTGAACGGCATCGCCGACGGCGAGGTGGCGCAGGGCATCAAGGGCTTCGACCCGATCGTCAACCGCCAGCTGACCGCCGAGGAGATCAAGCGCGTCGAGCGCGACCCCAAGGCGCGGCTGCGGCTGATGAAGAACCCGGCCGCCGAGGGCGAGACCAAGCGCCGCGGCCCGCGCTACACGCCGCTGTCCAAGCGGCAGGAGCGGCCCGCCGCCATCGCGTGGCTGGTGAAGTTCCATCCCGAGCTGCCCGACGGCGCGATCGCCAAGCTGGTGGGCACCACCAAGCCGACGATCGAATCGATCCGCGACCGCTCGCACTGGAACATCGCCAACATCGCCCCGGTCGATCCCGTGGCGCTCGGCATGTGCAAGCAGACCGAGCTCGACGCCGCCGTCGCCAAGGCGGTGTCGCGCGCCGGCCGGTCCGGCGAGGTGATGACGGACGACGAGCGGATGCGCCTCGTCTCGACCGAGCAGTCGCTCGCCATGGATCCCGAGCCGCGCCTGCCGTCGAGCGTGTCCGGCCTCGAGAACTTCCGCCTCGGCGGGGCCGGCGGCCGCGACGAGCGGCCCGCCGCGCGCGGGGACGCGCGCAGCGCGGCCGAACGGCTGTTCAATCTTGACCCCGCGGACGGCGACGACGACTAATCCACACGCCCACGCATGGCGGGCGGCACGACAGCGCGAGGCGAGCGATGATCCACGACTTCTGCATCGTCGGCGCTGGAATCGTCGGGCTCGCGACGGCGCGGGCGCTGCTGGAGCGGCGGCCGGGGGCGAGCCTCGTGATTCTCGAGAAGGAGGAGGCGACCGGCCGCCACCAGACCGGGCGCAACAGCGGGGTCATCCATTCGGGCGTCTACTATGCGCCCGGGAGCCTCAAGGCCCGGCTCTGTCGTGACGGCTCGGAGCGCACGATGGACTTCTGCGAGGCCCACGGCGTTCCCTTCGAGCGGCGGGGCAAGCTGATCGTCGCCACGAGGCCCGAGGAGCTGCCGCGGCTGGACGAACTTGAACGCCGGGCCGCGGAGAACGGCGTGGAAACCGAACGGCTCGACGCCGCCGCCATCCGCGCCCGCGAGCCGGCGATCACCGGGCTCGCCGCGCTGTCGATTCCGGCGGCGTCGATCGTGAGCTATCGCCGCGTCCTCGACGCGCTCGCCGCGGAGCTGCGGGCCGGCGGGGCGGAGCTGCGGCTTTCGACGGCGCCCGAGGCGATCCGCGAGGGCGGGGACGCGGTCGAGATCGCCACGCCGGGCGGGACCGTGCGCGCCCGGCGTCTCGTCGCCTGCGCCGGATTGCAGTCCGACCGGGTGGCCCGCATGGCGGGCCTGCGGGTCGGGCACCGGATCGTGCCGTTTCGCGGCGAGTATTTCCGGCTGGCGCCGCGCCTGTCCGGGGTGGTCCGGGCGATGATCTATCCGGTCCCGGACCCTGCGCTGCCGTTCCTCGGGATTCACCTGACGCCGATGATCGACGGCTCGGTGACGGTGGGGCCGAACGCGGCGCTCGGTTTCGCGCGGGAGGGGTATCGCAAGGGATCGGTGTCGGCGCGCGACGTCGCGGACATGGCGACGTTCGCCGGCTTCTGGCGCTGCATGGCGCAGAACCTGCGGCCGGGCCTGGCGGAACTCGGCGACTCGCTGTTCCGCCGGCGGTATCTGGCGGCGTGCCGGCGCTACTGTCCGGAGCTGACGCTGGAGGACCTCGCCCCGATGGAGCCGGGCATCCGCGCCCAGGCGGTGCTGGCCGACGGAACGCTGGAGCACGACTTCCTGTTTCTCGACACGCCGCGAAGCGTGCATGTCTGCAACGCCCCCTCGCCGGCCGCCACCTCGGCGCTGCCGATCGGCGACATGATCGCCGATCGCGTGCTGGCCGGGACGGCGTAGGACGCCCGCCGACCGCCTAACGGATCGCCGTGACGTCGTCGGCCGAGACCTTGGCGCCGCCCGCGAGGACGAGGACGGGCTCGCCGTCCTCGATGCTGACCTCGCCGACGGTAGCGAAGATCTCGCCCTTGCTCGTGCCGATGGGCTCGTCGTCCTTCAGGCTCTCGACCGTGAAGGAATAGAGCCCGTGCGGAAGGTTGGCGCCGAGGGAGTCGGCGCCGTCCCATTCGAGCGTCGGATCGGTCGGGTCGACGCTGCGGCGGGCGACCACCTCGCCGAAGTCGTTGGTGACGACGAGGATGGCGCTGTCGGCCCCCTCGAGCGGCGTGGTCTCGATGGCGATCGGGACGCCGGTGAAGGCCGCCTGCGCCGGGGCGCGCACCTCGCGGCCGATCCATGCGGCAAGGCCGGCCGAAGCCCCGCCGCCCAGCGCCGCATGGATCTGGTCCAGCCGGTCGTTGGTGCGCACCTGCTGCTCGACGGCGGAGAAGTTGGCGAGCTGGGCGACGAACTCGGTCGATTCGGTGGGCTTCAGGGGATCCTGGTTGCGCAACTGCGTGGTGAGCAGCGTCAGAAAGGTCTGGAAGTCGGTGGCGGCGGGTTCCTTGCCGGCGGCGTCCTGCGTCCCGGTTCGCGGGGTCGTCGCGTAGGTCGTGCCGGTGGAGGTCGGGGCGATTTCCATGGGCTGGCTCCGGTCAGAGGCGGATGTCGAGCCCGGCGACGGCGGGGGGGCGCCGGGCGGAGGGTGGGATCGGCGTGTCGGCGTCGGGGGTCGCAAGCCAGGCGAAGGCGCCGGCGGCGTCAGGCGCCTCGCGGTCCCGGGCGTCGCCGCCGGAAGCGAATTCCAGTGAGACGTCCGAGTAGCCCGCCTCGCCGAGGTCGCGGGCGAGCGTGTCGGCGTGGCGGCGGAGGAAGTCCTGGGTCTCCGGGCGGTCGGCGAGGACGACGGCCTGGAGCCCGCCGGTCTCGGTGGCGTGCAAGCGGATCTGGACGCGGCCGAGCTCCGGAGGGTCGAGGCGGATATCGACCTGGCCGTCGCTGGAGCTGCCGATGGCGAGGGTGAGTTGGGCCGCGACGTCGCGGGGGCTGGCGGCAGACGCGGGCGCGGCATGTGGCGCCGCATGGTGTGCTGCCGCCAGCCGCCAGGCGGGCGCGTCGGCGCGGGGCGCGTCGACGAGCACGGGCGCGGCGGCGGCAGGGCGGAGATCGGCGGTCGGCGCGGCGACGGACGTCGTGGCGGGGCGGGCTTGCTCGGCGGCATCGGGTTCCGGTTCCGGGCCGGCTTCGGCCTCGACGGCCGCTTTCGCCTCGTCGTACCGGACGGCGGCCGGCTCGGCCGCGGCAGCCGTCGGCACGGCCGGCGCCGCCGCCGGCGGCGCGGCGG
>NZ_JAGOID010000157.1 GCF_017995835.1 Amaricoccus sp. | reverse complement strand
CGTCTATATCGTCTGTTGCTGCCTGCGGCTCGCGCGGTTCAACGTCAATCGCGACGCGCCGACGGCGGGCACGACGCCGCGATTCGTCGGAGTGCCGGCTCCGGCGGGGGCGATGCTCGCGCTGCTGCCCGTGTTTCTGACCGTCGACGGGATGGTGGACGCGGCGGATTATCCGCTGGCCGTCGCGCTCTGGCTCGGGATCGTCGGCCTGCTGATGGTCAGCCGCCTGCCGACCTTCTCGCCCAAGGCCCTGCGCATTCCACGCGACCGGGTGCGCTGGCTGCTGGTCGGAACGGCGATCGTCGTCGGACTTGGCCTGACCCACTTCTGGTTGACGATGATCATCGCCGTCTTCGCCTATATCGCCAGCCTGGCGCATTCGGCGATCGTGACCCGCCTCGGGCGGCGCGCCTGACCCCAAGGAAAGATCGATATGGAAGCGAAAGCCGTTCGAACGTCCTATCGCCGCTGGGCTCCGGTCTATGACCGGACGTTCGGCGCCGTGACCCGCATCGGGCGCGCCAAGGCCGTCGAGCACATCAACTCCGGCCGCGGCGAGGTTCTGGAGGTGGGCGTCGGCACCGGCCTTTCGCTCCGCGGCTACGCGTCGCATCTGCGGGTGACGGGGGTCGACTATTCGCCCGAGATGCTGGCCAAGGCGCGGGCCAAGGTGGCCGAGCGCCGTCTGACCAACGTCGTGGCGCTGCGCGAGATGGACGCGCGGAAGCTCGATTTTCAAAACGGCCGGTTTGACTTCGTCGTCGCGATGTATCTCGTGTCGGTGGTCCCGGAGCCGGAACGCGTGGTGGCGGAGATGGCGCGGGTCTGCAAGCCCGGCGGCGAGGTGCTGATCGTCAATCACTTCGCCCGCGACCGGGGCGGGCTCGCCAGGCTCGAGAAGGCCTTCGCACCCTTCGCCGACAGGCTCGGCTGGCATTCCGATTTTGCCATGAACCGGGTACTGGGCGCGCCGGCGCTGGAACTCGTCGATTGCCGCGACCATCCGCCCTTCGGGATGTTCACCTTTCTGCGGATGCGCAAGCGCGCTCAGCCCGGATAACCGCCGAGTTCGCAGACGACGCGCCATTCCGCGGCGGTCACCGGCTGGACCGAAAGGCGCGAATTGTTGACGAGCACCATCTGGCCCAGCCGGGGTTCGGCCTTGCAGTCGTCGAGCGTGACGGGCCTCGGGAAGGGCGCGACGGCCTTGATGTCGACGCATTCCCAGCGCGGATCATCGGTCGAGCCGTCGGGATGCGCGGTTGCGATGACCTCGACGACGCCGACCACCGCCTTTTCCGTCTGGGAATGGTAGAAGAAGCCGAGATCGCCGACCGCCATCGCCTTCATGTTGTTGCGCGCCTGATAGTTGCGCACACCGTCCCATTCCTGGCCGGCCTCGCCCCTCGCGACCTGCTCGTCCCAGCTCCAGGTCTCGGCTTCGGATTTGAAGAGCCAGTAGGCCATGGGTCCCTCTCCTTCACTCCTCGCGCAAGGGACGCGACAGGAGCGCGTCCATCGCCTGAGACAGCGTCCAGCTCGCATCGAGCACGTTTGCCACCGCCTCGGCGATCGGCATCTCCACTCCGTGGCGCGCGGCAAGTTGGCAGGCGGCGCGGGCGGTCGCAACCCCCTCGACCGTGCCGCCGGGCCGTGTCGCGCCAGCGCCGAGCGCCGTGCCGAGCGCGAAGTTGCGCGACTGCGCCGAATTGCAGGTGAGCGACAGGTCGCCGAGGCCGCACAGGCCGGCTAGTGTCTCGGCCCGCGCACCGAGTGCCACGGCGAGACGTGTCATCTCGGCGAAGCCGCGGGTCATCAGGGCCGCGCGAGCTGAATGGCCGAGGCGCGCCCCTTCGACCATCCCGCAGGCGATGGCGATGACGTTCTTCAGCGCGCCGCCGAGTTGGGCGCCGACCACGTCATCGGTCAGATAGAGCCGCAGGCGCCGCACCGACAGCGTTTCCTGCAACTCGTGTCCGAGCGCGGGATCCGCGCAGGCGAGGGTCAGCGCGCTCGGCAGGCCGCGGGCGATCTCGTCCGCGAAGCCAGGGCCGGTCAGCGCGGCGAGCCGCGCCTCCGGCAACACCGCCGCGGCGATCTCGGTCTGCAGCCGGTGGTCGCGCGCGTCGATCCCCTTGGCGCAGAGGACGACCGGCGCGGCGGGCAGCGCCGCCCCGTGCGCGCGGAGGAAATCCCCGGTCTGCTGGGCTGGCACCGCGAGCAGGAGAGCCCGCGCGCCCTGAACGGTCCCGAGGCCGGAGACGCAATCGAGGCCGTCGGGCAGGGTGACGCCGGGCAGCCGCGGGTTGGTCCGCGTCTCGGCCATGGCGCGCATCGCCGCGGGGTCGCGGCCCCACAAGGTCACGCGCCGGCCTTCGACCGCGTGGACGACGGCGAGCGCGGTGCCGAAGGCGCCCGCGCCGAGGATCGCGATCCCGCTCATGCCTTGGCTCCCTTGCGCCCCGAGCCGAGCATCGGCGCGGCTTCCATATCGAGCGGCCAGCGCGGCCGGGCGGCGAGGCTGAGCGCGTCCGGGCCGCGCACCGCCATCGCCTCGGCCGCCGCCCAGGCGACGATGGCGCCATTGTCGGTGCAGAGCACCGGCGGCGGGGCGAACCAGGCGAAGCCCTCGGCGTCGGCCACGGCGGCGAGGGCTTCGCGGATGGCCCCGTTCGCCGCGACGCCGCCCGCGACGGCGAGCGTTGGCGTGGGCGTCTCGTGCCGCGCGCGAAAAGCCCGGCAGGCGCGGCGGGTCTTCTCGGCCAGCGTCTCGGCCACCGCCGCCTGAAAGCCCGCGCAGAGGTCGGCGCGTTCGGTCCGGGTGATCCCGCCACGCTCGGCGGCGAGCCGGTCGCGGGCGCGCCGGACCGCCGTCTTCAGCCCCGAAAAGGAAAGGTCGCACCCTTCGCGATCGAGCAGCGGCCGCGGCAGGTCGAAGCGCGCGGGATCGCCGGCCCGTGCCTCGGCCTCGACCCGGGGCCCGCCAGGCTGGCCAAGTCCGAGCAGCTTGGCGATCTTGTCGAAGGCTTCGCCCGGAGCGTCGTCGATGGTGCCGCCGAGGCGGACGAACTGGTCCGGCCCCTCGACAATCAGGAACTGGCAATGGCCGCCGGAGACGAGCAGCACGAGATAGGGAAAGGCGACCGGCGCGACGAGCCGCGGCGTCAAGGCGTGCCCGGCGAGGTGGTTGACGCCCCAGAACGGCAGGCCGCGCGCCAGGGCGAGACCCTTTGCGAACATGACCCCCGCGAGAACACCACCGATCAGACCCGGCCCGGAGGCGACCGCCACCGCGCCAAGCTGGCCGAGCCCGACGCCCGCCTTGGCCAGCGCGGTCTCGGTCACGCCGTCCAGCCGCTCGGCATGGGCGCGCGCGGCGATCTCGGGCACCACGCCGCCATAGGCCGCGTGCAGCGCATCCTGGCCGCGCACCACCGAGGCGAGAATCTCGCCCACCGGCGCGCCGGGATGCGCCCGAATCACCGCGGCGCCGGTATCGTCGCAACTGCTCTCGAGCCCCAGTATCAGCAAGATGCGCTCCCTTCGGCGGGTCGCCGGAATTGCGCCGGACCCGGGGCGCAGGTAACACCTGCGACGGGAGCGGCGCAACGGCGCGCGCCCCATCCGGAGCATCCGATGCCAGACCGCCAGACCCTGCTCCTGACCCGCCCCGCGGAGCAATCGCGCGCCTTCGCCGAGGCGCTCGAGGCCGCGCTCCCCGGCCGGTTCGCGCCGGTGATCGCGCCACTCCTGCGCATCGCGCCGGCGGAGGTGACCCTCGACCTCTCGGGCGCCGCCGGGTTGCTCTTCAGCTCGGCCAACGGCGTGGAACAGTTCGCCGCCCGGGTGGCGGACCGGCGGCTGCCCGCGCTCTGCGTCGGCGAGATGACGGCGGAGGCCGCGCGCCGGGCGGGTTTCGCGGCCGAGTCCGCCGGCGGCGACGTCGTGGCGCTGGCCGCGCTCGCCATCGCGCGCCACCGGCCCGGCGCGGGGGCCTTCGTCCATGTCCGCGGCCGGCACGCGGCGGGCGACCTGATCGGACGACTCGCCGCCGCCGGGGTGCCCGCGCGGGCGGCCGAGATCTATGATCAGGTGCCCTGCCCTCTGTCCGACGACGCGGGGCGCCTGTTCGCCGACGGGAGCATCAGGATCATCACCCTCTTTT
Source organism: Amaricoccus sp. (assembly GCF_017995835.1). Classification (GTDB taxonomy): domain Bacteria; phylum Pseudomonadota; class Alphaproteobacteria; order Rhodobacterales; family Rhodobacteraceae; genus Amaricoccus. The sequence goes on along the minus strand of NZ_JAGOID010000157.1, from coordinate 842 downwards.
CGCCACGCTCGGCCGCGCTGCTCGCCGGGGAACTGCGCGTCGGCGCCTGGAACCTCGACGAAGTGACCTGCGTCGCGCTGAGCGCGGCGGCCGACGCGGCGCTGAGCGGGGTCACCCCCGCGCGCCGACTGGTCGCCGAGGCACCGACCCGGGCCGGAATGATCGCCGCGCTGGGCGGTCTCTGACAGGGAGCGAGGAGCCAGGGCTTTGACTTGTTCCGCGAAAATCCTTCGCCTAGTATCCCGGCCATTGGGCCGGCAAGAGGCCCGGGCGCGCGCGAACGCCCCAGTGGGGAACTGAACCGATGGCAAGAAACAAAACCGGTTCGCCGGATGGTGAGGCCGTGAAGCCGGGGGCCGAAACCTTCGCGCCCGAAACCACTCCCGAAGCCACTCCCGAGACGGCGGCCGAAGCGGCGCCCGCCGTGACACCCGATGCGCCGCCCCCCGATGTGCCGCCCGAGGAGCCGATGTTGAACGACCCGGCCGCGCCGGTCCCCCCCGCGAACGAGCCCAACCTCGCCGGGCCGGAGACGACGTTCAGGAGTACCGCCGAGCCCGAAATCGCGCCGGAAGCCGAAATCATGCACGAGGCGGAAATCGCCGCCGCCGCCGCCGAAGGCGCGCCGCTGGAAGGCGCCTCCTGGACCAAGCCCGACGGCGCCCGGTTTGTGGACGAGCCCGAGGATATCGCGCTGGTCGCGGAGGTGGACGCGGCGATCGCGCGCGGCGGCCCGCCCCCGACCGATCCCGAGGATGCCTGGGACGAGACGCGCGAGGAATCGCCCGCCGCGACCATCCCGCGCGACGATGCGCGCCCCGAGCCGGTGGTGACCCACGAGG
>NZ_JAGOID010000156.1 GCF_017995835.1 Amaricoccus sp. | reverse complement strand
CCTCGAAGGCGTCGCGGATGCGCGGGTCGTAGTTGAGCGCGAGCCCGTCCGGGGTCTCGTCGAACCAGCGGCGGGCGAGCGAGAGCCACTTCTCGCGCGCCAGCCCGGGGAAGCGTTCGCCCATGCGGCGCGCCAGTGCGTCGGCGCCCTCCTTCAGGGTCTTCGCCCGGGGCGCGATCCCGAGATAGCTCATGATGGCGGCGAGGCCCTCGGGATCGAGATCGGGGCCGATGTCGTTGAGCAGCACGCCCGCCAGCCGCTCTTTCGCCATCGCCGCGAGCACCATGGCGATGATGGCGCCGCGCGAGGTGCCGACGATGGTCACCCGGTCGAGCCCGAGATGGTCGAGGAAGGCGATCACGTCGGCGGCCTCGACCGGGACGGCGTAGCGGGTCCAGTCCGGATCGCGGTCGGAGGCGCCGCGGCCGCGCAGGGTCAGGCGGATCAGCCGGCGCCGGCCGCCGAGCGCGGCGGCGAGTTCGTCGAAGTCCGAGCCGTTGCGGGTGAGGCCTGGCAGGCAGAGGAGCGGAAGGCCCGCGCCCTCCTCCTCCCAGGCGAGCCCGAGCCCGTCGGGCGTGACGAAGCGGTTCACAGGTTCTCCACCTGCGCCATGCCGAGGGTGTGAAAGCCGCCGTCGACGAAGATGATCTCGCCCGTCGTGCAGGCCCCGAGGTCGGAGAGCAGATAGACCGCCGTTCCGCCCACCGCATCGAGCGTGGCGTTGGCGCGCAGGGGCGCGTTCATCTCGGCGGCGCGATAGACCTTGCGCGCGCCGGCGATGGCGGCGCCCGCAAGGGTGCGCATCGGGCCGGGGCTGATCGCGTTGACGCGGATCCCCTGCGGGCCGAGGTCGTTGGCCAGATAGCGCACGCTCGCCTCCAGCGCCGCCTTGGCGACGCCCATGACGTTGTAGTTCGGCGTCACCCGCTGCGCGCCGATATAGGTGAGCGTGACGATCGATCCGCCCTCGGTCATCAGCGGCGCCGCCCGCCGCGTCAGGTCGACGAGGCTGTAGCAGGAGATGTCGAGCGAGTTCAGGAAGTTCGCCCGGCTGGTGTCGAGAAAGCGCCCGTCGAGTTCGGCCTTGTCGGAATAGGCGACGGCATGGACGAGGAAATCGAGCCGGCCCCATTGCTCGGCGAGCCGCGCGAACACCGCGTCGAGGCTTGCAGCGTCGAGCACATCGGCCGGCACGACGATGCTGGCGCCGAGGCTCTCGACCAGCGGGATCACCCGCCGCCCGAAGCCCTCGCCCTGGTAGGTGAAGGCCATCTCGGCCCCCTGCGCCGCCAGCGCCCTGGCGATGCCCCAGGCGATCGAGTGGTCGTTGGCGACCCCGAGGACGAGGCCGCGCTTGCCGGTCATCAGCCCGGCGCTAGCCATGGAAGCGGCTCATGGCGAGCGTGGCGTTGGTGCCGCCGAACCCGAAGGAGTTCGAGATCACCGTGTCGAGCCCGGCGTTGTCGATCCGCTCGGTCGCGATCTCGCCGGGCCGGAGCGCCGGGTCGAGTTCGGTGACGTTGGCGGATGCGGTGACGAAGTCGTCGCGCAGCATCAGCAGGCAGTAGATCGCCTCCTGCACGCCGGTCGCCCCGAGGCTGTGGCCGGTCAGGCTCTTGGTCGAGCTGATCTTCGGCATCGCCTCCTCGCCGAAGACCCGGCGGATCGCCTCGACCTCGGCGATGTCGCCGACCGGGGTCGAGGTGCCGTGACTGTTGACGTAGCCGACCTTGCGGTTGCCGAGGGTCGCGACCGCCAGCCGCATCGACCGCTCGCCGCCCTCGCCCGAGGGCGCCACCATGTCGTAGCCGTCCGAGGTCGCGCCGTAGCCCGTGACCTCGGCGTAGATCCTCGCGCCCCGCGCCAGCGCGTGCTCCAGCTCCTCCAGCACCACCACCCCGCCGCCGCCGGCGATCACGAACCCATCGCGCGTCGCGTCGTAGGCCCGGCTCGCCGTCGTGGGCGTGTCGTTGTACTTCGAGCTCATCGCCCCCATGGCGTCGAAGAGGCACGAGAGCGTCCAGTCGAGCTCCTCGCCGCCGCCGGCAAAGACGATGTCCTGCTTGCCGAACTGGATCTGCTCCACCCCGTTGCCGATGCAATGCGCGGAGGTCGAGCAGGCCGAGGTGATCGAGTAGTTGACGCCCTTGATCCTGAACGGCGTCGCCAGGCAGGCGGAGTTGGTCGAGGACATGCAGCGGGTGACCATGAACGGCCCCATCCGCTTCGGGCTGCCCTTCTCGACGGTGAGCCGGTGCGCCTCGAACAGGTTCTTCGTCGACGGGCCGCCGGAACCCATGATGAGGCCGGTCCGCTCGTTCGAGACGTCGGAGGGATCGAGCCCCGCATCGGCGATCGCCTGCTCCATGGCGATGTAGTTGAACGCGGCCCCGTCGCCCATGAAGCGCATCTGCCGCTTGTCCACGTGCTCGGTCGGATCGAGGTTCGGGCGCCCGTGGACCTGGCTGCGGAAGCCGTGCTCGGCGTATTCGGGCGCGAAGCTGATTCCGGAGCGGCCCTCCTTGAGCGACGCGGCGACCTCCTCGGCATTGTTGCCGATGGAGGAGACGATGCCGAGGCCGGTGACGACGACGCGGCGCATGGGCGCCTCCCTCTATTCCTGGAACAGTCCGACCTTCATCTCGGTCGTGGTGTAGATGAGTTCGCCGTCGGCGCGCATCTCGCCGTCGGCCATGCCGAGCTTGAGCTTGCGGTCGATGACGCGCGTGAAGTTCACCCGGTACTCGACGAGCTTCACCTTCGGCGTGACCATGCCGGTGAACTTCACCTCGCCGACCCCGAGCGCCCGGCCGCGACCCTGCATTCCGCGCCAGCCGAGGTTGAACCCGGTCAGCTGCCAGAGCGCGTCGAGCCCGAGGCAGCCCGGCATCACCGGGTCGCCGACGAAATGGCAGGCGAAGAACCAGAGGTCGGGATTGATGTCGTACTCGGCGACGACGTGGCCCTTGCCGTTCGGGCCGCCATCGGCGGAGATCTCGGTGACGCGGTCCACCATCAGCATCGGCGGCATGGGGAGCTGCGGATTGCCGGGGCCGAACATCTCGCCCCGCGCGCAGGCGAGAAGTCCTTCGCGGTCAATGCTTGTCGGCCGTTCCGTCATGCGCCGGGCTCCCTTCGCCGGCCCCGTCCGGCGTCGCTTTCGGCCGGCTCTAGCATCGCGGGCCCGCCGCACGCAAGCGCCGCGCCGCCGGTCGTACCCTGCCCTGGCTCCGGCCAGGGGGGGCGGACGCGGGCTCACCCCAGCCACCTGAGCCCGAGGAGGATGAAGCCGACAAGAAAGACCGTCTCGGCCACGATCAGGGTGATCGCCTGTCCGCCCACGTCGAGGATGGTGCGCAGCGAGGTCTTCATGCCGACCGCGGCCATGGCGACCACCAGCGCCCGGCGCGAGATGTCTCCGGCGACGTCCGACACGCGCGCCGGGACCAGCCCGAGCGAGTTCACCGCCGCGAGCGCGAGGAACGCCAGCACGAAGCCCGGCACGAGGGGCGGGCGTTCGCCGCCGGTCGCCGTGGCCGGGCCCGACGCCCGGATCGCGAGCGAGAAGACCAGGACGATGGGGGCGAGCATGGTGACGCGGATGAGCTTGACCAGCGTCGCGGTCTCGCCGGCCGCATCCGAGATCGAGAACCCCGCGCCGACGACCTGCGCCACGTCGTGGATGGTGGCGCCGATGAAGACGCCGGTATCTTGCGGATCGAGGCCGGCGAGCGCGGCGACGAGCGGATAGGTGATCATCGCGAGCGTGCCGAGCACGGTCACGGCGAGCACGGTGAAGATGAGGTTGCTCTCGGAATGCTCGTTGCGCGGCAGGACGGCGGCGATCGCCATCGCCGCCGAGGCGCCGCAGATCGCCACCGCCCCGCCGGTCAGGAGCGCGAAGCGCCAGCCGCGGCCTAGGATGCGCGACCCGACGAGGCCGAAGAGGATGGTGAGGATCACGCCGGCCACGACGAGCGTGACGAGCTGCGCTCCGAGTCCGATCAGTAGGTCGACGCTGATCCGCACGCCGAGGAGCGCCACGCCGAACCGCAGCACATGGCGCGCGGTCGCCTCGATACCGGCGACGCAGCGCCCCTCCTCGGCGAGGAAATGGAAGGCGATGCCGATGAGGAGCGCCATCAGGAGCGCCGGAGCGCCGTAGTGGTCGGACAGGAACTGCGCCGCGACCGCGACCACGACGGACACGAGAAAGCCTGGAAAGAGCGCTGCCGCGAGCCCGCGCAGGCGCGGCCCCGCGAGAGCCGCGGGGGCGGGTGTCGGCGCCATCGGATCCTCCTCGGGCTCATTTTGCTCGTTGCCCGCCGCCGGTATCCTGCGGCCGCCGTCGGCGAAGTCAATCGTTGTCCGGACCCGCCTGCCACTGACCGACCCGGCATTGACTTTCTGCCATCTGTCCCCCAACTTCCGGGCAGATGGCAGAAAGGATGGCGCGTGACGGCCATCGCTCAACCTCTCTACGCAGCGCACGTGGCGGACGATCCCGAGGCGGACGCCCGCGTCGCGCTGACGGCGCTGCGACGTGTCGCCGCCGCTTGGCGGCTGACCGGCGACGAGGCCGCGGGGCTCGCCGGGGTCTCGACACGGACCTGGGCGCGGATGAAGACGCCGGGCTGGGCCGGCCGGCTCGGGCAGGACCAGATGCTGCGCGCCAGCGGGCTCGTCGGTCTCTACAAGGCGCTCCATCTCTACTTCTCGGACGAACTCGCCGACGCCTGGCCGAAGCGTCCGAACGCCGGGCGGATGTTCGGCGGCCATGCGCCTGTCGCTCGCATGCTCGCCGGCGGCCTGCCGGCCATTCTCGCCACCCGCGGCTACGTCGACGCGCTGCGGGGCGGCGCGTGAGGCTCGGGGTCCACGACGGCCCGATCCTCGGCGCCGTGCGCCTGATCGCCAGCTCCTGGCACAAGCCCCCCGTCCTCTCGCCGCTCGTCGCCAGCGATGACGATCTCGACCGCCTCGCCCGGATCGAGGGGCTGACCTCGGGGCGACTCGCCGCCGCGCTCGGCGGCGAGTCGCCCCGAGG
>NZ_JAGOID010000062.1 GCF_017995835.1 Amaricoccus sp. | reverse complement strand
CCACCCTGTCCACAGGCTCATCAACAACAGCAGCTCCTTCCTGCCCGTTCATCTGGGGGTCCCTCGGTTGGTCCATCTCGGTCTCCTTTCGGACAAAGCGATGTCCAAGGAAACTGGGGGCAGCTCAGAAATCGTCGAAGGTTCGAGCGGCAAAGCTTTGCGGGACGGCACTTCCGAGGAAATCCCCGATTGTTCAGCATTCGGCAAGGGTATCTCTCAGCCGTTCGCAACAATCTACCGGAAATCAACCTGCGCGTTCGCCTGATAGGCCTTCACGAGGTTGGAGAAGCGGGTGAACTCGCCCTCGAAGGCGAGCTCGACCGCGCCGATCGGGCCGTGGCGCTGCTTGCCGATGATGACCTCGGCCTTGCCGCGCAGCGCGTCCATGGCGGTCTGCCATTTCATCATCGCCTCGCCGTCGTGCTCGCCCGGCTTCTCGCGCTCCTTGTAGTACTCCTCGCGGAACACGAACATGACGACGTCGGCGTCCTGCTCGATCGAGCCGGACTCGCGCAGGTCCGAGAGCTGCGGGCGCTTGTCCTCGCGGCTCTCGACCTGGCGCGAGAGCTGGGAGAGCGCGACGACCGGGATGTTGAGCTCCTTGGCGATGGCCTTGAGGCCCTGCGTGATCTCGGAGACCTCCTGCACGCGGCCCTCCGAGCGCGAGGAGGCGGGGCGGGCGAGCTGGAGGTAGTCGACGAAGAGCGCGTCGAGCCCGTGCTGGCGCTTGAGCCGGCGGGCGCGCGCGGCGAGCGTGGAGATCGGCAGCGCCGGCGTGTCGTCGATGAAGAGCGGGCAGGCCTCGAGCGCCTTGGCCGCCTCGATGAAGCGGCGCATCTCGTCCTCGGTCAGGTCGCCGCGGCGGATGCGGTCCGAGGGCACCCGCGCCGCCTCGGACAGGACGCGGGCGGCGAGCTGCTCGGCGGACATCTCGAGCGAGAAGAAGCCGACCACGCCGCCGTCGATCGCGCCCTCGGCGCCGTCGGGCTTGATCCCCTTGCGGTAGGCGCGCGCGATGTTGAAGGCGATGTTGGTGGCGAGCGAGGTCTTGCCCATCGACGGGCGCCCCGCGAGGATCAGCAGGTCGGAGGGGTGCAGGCCGCCGAGCTTGCCGTCGAGGTCGGCGAGCCCGGTCGAGAGGCCGGCGAGGCCGCCGTCGCGGCGATAGGCGGCGTTGGCCACGTTCACCGCGTCGGTGGCGGCGCGAAGGAAGGACTGGAAGCCCTTGTCGACCTTGCCCTGCTCGCCGAGCTGGTAGAGCGCCTGCTCGGCGGCGACGATCTGCTCGCGCGGCTCGTCGTCGAGGTTCATCCGCTGGGCCTTGGCGACGATGTCCTGCCCGAGCGCGATCAGCTCGCGGCGGATCGCGAGGTCGTAGACGAGGCGGGCATAGTCCCTGGCGGCGAAGAGCGCCACCGCCGCGCCGGCGAGGCGCGCGAGGTAGGGCGGGCCGCCGAGCGCGCGCAGGCCCTCGTCGTCCTCGAGGAAGGCCTTGAGCGTCACCGGGGAGGCGAGCGCGTTCTTCTGGATGCGGTTCGCCGCCGCCTCGAAGATGCGGGCGTGCACGGGCTCGTAGAAGTGCTCGGCCTTCACCACCGAGGCGACGCGGTCGTAGACGTCGTTGTTGACGAGGAGCGCGCCGAGCAGCGCCTGTTCCGCCTCGATGGAATGGGGCGGGCCCGAGATGTCCGCTTCCGCCCCGACCGGTCCGTCCGCCATGCGCCTGTCCCTCCGGTTCGACCGCCGGTCACGTCGTTATACGCCCACGGCCCGGCGGGGAAAGCCGTCGCGGCCTGTGGATAAGTAGAAGACCGGGGACTGATGCGGTTTGCCCTGCATTCCCTTGGGCTTGGCTGGCGACGTCGGGGTTGACCTCCGTTCGGGCGGCGCGGATGGTGTCGCGGCATCCGCGTGGGGGGAAGTTCGAATGCGAAAGGTCGGTCCGGCGCTGGCGGCGTTCCTGCTGGCGGGGGCGGCGTCGGCGGCGACGACCTCGGCGCTGGGAACGTGGACGGTGACGAAGGTCGAAACCGATCCCTCGATGCCCGTCACCGCGGTGGCGCCCGATGATCCGTCCTATCTCGGCGCCGTGCTCAGCGTCACGTCGGCGCGGATCGCCTGGAACGCGGGAAAGTCGAACGGCCGGGGCACGTACGACGACTGCGTGGCGCCGCGCTTCACCGGCGGCAGGGACGGGATCGCCGTCACCTGCGCGGGGACGGCGTGGGGACCCGGCGCGGTGCTGACGCCGGTGACGGGCGACAAGCTGCGGCTCGACTGGTACGACGGGGCCGTGCTCATCCTTACCCGCGACTGACGCTCGCGACCCCGGGCGGGCGGCCGTCCTGCTCGGGTGGACAACGCCCGGGCTCGCACCCTAGAAGCGTTCCGCGCGTCGCCGCGGACGACGGCTGGGCCCACGCCTGACAAGGAACGGGAGGAACAGGATGAAACTGGTTCGCTACGGGGGCCTCGGCGCGGAAAAGCCCGGCCTGATCGACGCCGAGGGAGGGCTGCGCGACCTCTCCGCCCATGTCGCCGACATCGCCGGCGACGTGCTGACCGACGACGGGCTTGCGAAGCTGCGCAAGCTCGATCCCGCCGGGTTGCCGAAGGTCGAGGGCGACGTGCGCTATGGCGCCTGCGTCGGCGGCGTGGGCAAGTTCATCTGCATCGGGCTCAACTATGCCGACCATGCGGCGGAGTCGGGCATGGCGGTGCCGTCGGAGCCGGTCATCTTCATGAAGGCGACGAGCGCGATCTGCGGGCCGAACGACGACGTCGTGATCCCGCGCGGCTCGCTCAAGACCGACTGGGAGGTCGAGCTCGCCGTGGTGATCGGCGCCAAGGCGAAGCACGTCCCCGAGGCCGACGCGCTGAAGCACGTGGCGGGCTACAGCGTGACGAACGACGTCTCGGAGCGCGCGTTCCAGACCGAGCGGCAGGGCCAGTGGACCAAGGGCAAGTCCTGCGACACCTTCGGCCCGATCGGCCCGTGGCTCGTCACCCGCGACGAGGTGGCCGACCCGCAGAAGCTGAAGATGTGGCTCACGGTCAACGGCAAGACCATGCAGAACGGCTCGAGCGAGACCATGGTCTACGGCGTGGCGTTCCTGGTGAGCTACCTCAGCCAGTTCTTCACGCTGCACCCGGGCGACGTGATCTCGACCGGCACGCCGCCGGGCGTGGGGATGGGGATGAAGCCGCCGACCTACCTGAAGGCGGGCGACGTGGTGGCGCTCGGGATCGAGGGGCTGGGGACGCAGCAGCAGACCTTCGTCGCCGACGCCTGACGGCGGCGGCCAACCCCTTGGGACGCCCCGGAAAAATCCGGGCCGGAAGGCGGCTGGAAACCGGGCCATTTTTTCATCCGCGGCTCGGGCGCGCACCCGCAGGGCCAACGCCATAGTCGGAATCCGCCACCCTGGCGTCGCGAGACTCGCGATGCGCGGGCCGCTTGCCGCGCCGGCGGCGCCGCGCTAGACAGCCCCGACGCCGGTTTCGCGCGCTCCGGAGGCCCGCATCCGCATGACCCCTGCCAGCCGGGACCGCGGGCTCGCCCGAGAGATCAGCTACGCCGGCTCCGCCCGGACCCGCACCGGCCGCGCCGTGATCCGATCGGTCGAGAACCTGACCGGCCGCCCCGGCCTGATCCGACGCGCCGCGGGCTACGAGCGCGAGGTCGCCGCCGGGCGCGACTTCTGGGAGGTCATGGTCGAGCGATATGGGCTCGAGCTCAACCTCGTCGCCGGCTCCATCGCCGACATCCCCCGCGACGGGCCGCTCGTCGTCGTCGCGAACCACCCCTACGGCATCCTCGACGGGCTGATGATGGGCCTCGTCCTCTCCCGCGCCCGCGGCGATTTCCGCATTCTCGCCAACGCCGTGTTCCGCCGCGCCGCCGAACTCGACCGCATCGTCCTGCCCGTCGACTTCGGCGACACGACGGCCGCGCGCGCGACCAACCTCGCCACCCGCAGGCACGCCCTCGCCCATCTCGCCGGAGGCGGAGCGATGGGGGTCTTTCCCGGCGGCACGGTTTCGACCGCGGCGCGTCCATTCGGCCAACCGATGGATCCATCCTGGCGCCGCTTCACCGCGCGTCTGATCGCGAAGTCCGGCGCGACCGTCGTGCCGCTCTGGTTCGACGGGCACAACAGCCGCCTCTTCCAGGTCGCGAGCCACCTGCACCAGACGCTGCGCCTCGCGTTGCTGGTCAGCGAGTTCGGGGCCCGTATCGGCGCGCCGGTGCGCGTCGCCATCGGGGCGCCGATCCCGCCGCAGGAAATCGCCGTCCGCGCCGGCGATGCGCGCGAGCTGATGGACTTTCTGCGCGCGCAGACATATCGCCTGTCGCCGCAGCCCATCGCCGATCTCGGCTACGGGTTCGACTTCGAGGAAGCGCGCTAGCATGGCGATCGGCGTGTTCGACAGCGGGCTCGGCGGCCTGACCGTGCTCCGCGCCATGGCGCGGCGGCTGCCGGAGCAGGATTTCGTCTACCTGGGCGACAACGCCAACGCGCCCTACGGCCGGCGTCCCCCGCGGGAGATCCACGACCTCACCATCGCGGCGGTGAAACGCCTGTTCCGGGAGGAGTGCTCGCTCGTCGTCCTCGCCTGCAACACCGCCTCGGCCGTCGCGCTGCACGACCTCCAGACCGACTGGCTCGATCCGACGCATCGCCGGGTCCTCGGCGTGTTCGTCCCCGTCATCGAGCACCTGACGCGCCGCGACTGGGGCGACGACAGCCCGCCCACCCATACGGGCCTTCGCGACGTCGCGCTCTTCGCCACGCCGGCGACCGTCGTCTCGGGCGCCTTCCCGCGCGAGCTGAAGTTCCGCGCCCGCGACGTGAAGGTGGAGCCCCAGGCCTGCGCCGGCCTCGTCGAGGCGATCGAGGCCGGCGACATGGACCGCGCCCGCGGCGTCGCGCGCGAACACGTCGCCGCCCTGCTCTCCCGGCTGCCCGTCCCGCAATCCGCGGTCCTCGGCTGCACCCACTACCCCCTGGTGGAGGACGCCTTCCGCGAGGCCCTGCCCGCCTCCACCACGCTCGTCTCGCAGCCGGACGTCGTGGCCGAGAGCCTCGCCGACTACCTGCGCCGACACGCCCGTTTCGCTGGCGGCGCCGGCGTCCTGCGCTTCCTGACCACGGGCGACGCCGCCGCCGTCGGCGCCAGCGCCGCACGTTTCATGGGCGAACCCCTCGCCTTCGAGCCAGCCTGACGCCCCGGCGTCCGAGCGCGGCCGCCGTGCGCCCGCCGACAGGCGGATTGATCGCGGCGGACGTTTCCACTAGGGATCGGCCCCGGCCAGAAGGGGCATGATCTTGGACAGGGTTTTTCGCATCGCGATCCTCGGGGCGTCCGGTTACACCGGCGCCGAGCTGGTGCGGCTGATCGCCACCCATCCGGGGATGGAGATCGCCGCCCTCACTGCCGACCGCAAGGCCGGGCAGACCATGGGCGAGGTGTTTCCCCATCTGCGCCACCTCGACCTGCCCCGGCTCGGCACGATCGCGGAAACCGACTTCTCCGGGGTCGACCTCGCCTTCTGCGCGCTGCCCCATGCGACCAGCCAGGAAGTGATCGCCGCCCTGCCCCGGACCCTGAAGATCGTCGACCTCTCCGCCGATTTCCGCCTGCGCGATCCGGCGGTCTACGCCAGGTGGTACGGCCACGAGCATCTCGCGCTCGACCTCCAGGCCGAGGCTGTCTATGGCCTGACCGAGTTCTACCGCGACGACATCCGCAAGGCCCGGCTCGTCGCCGGCACCGGGTGCAACGCCGCCACCGGCATGTACGGGCTGCTGCCGCTGCTGAAGGCCGGCGTGATCGAGACCGACGACATCATCATCGACCTCGCCACCGGCGTCTCCGGCGCCGGCCGCTCGCCCAAGGAGGGCTCGCTCCACTCCGAGGTCTCCGAGGGCTACCACGCCTACAGCGCGGGCAAGCACCGCCACCTCGCCGAGTTCGACCAGGAATTCTCCAGGGCCGCCGGCGCGCCGGTCGAGGTGACCTTCGTCCCCCACCTGCTGCCGCAGAACCGCGGCATTCTCGCCACGATCTACGTCAAGGGCGACGCCGCGCGCATCCACGCGGCCTTCGCCGATGCCTATGCCGACGAACCCTTCATCATCGTCCTTCCCCTCGGCGAGGCGCCGGCCACCCGCCACGTCCGCGGCTCGAACTTCGTCCATGTCGGCGTGATCGCCGACCGTAGCCCCGGCCGGGTCATGGTGTTCACGACGCTGGACAACCTGACCAAGGGCTCGTCCGGCCAGGCGCTCCAGAACGCCAACCTGATGCTCGGCCTGCCGGAGACGGCCGGCCTCATGGCGGCGCCGCTGTTCCCGTGAAAGGGCTCAAGCGGTTCCTCCGTGCGCTCTGGGACGCGCAGGACCGCTTCAACCTCAACGACGGCTGGGTCATGTCGGGCTCGATCGCGTTCTCGGGCCTCTTGTCCATCTTCCCGTTCCTGATCTTCGCCGCCACCCTGATCGGCATCCTCGTGGGCGCGACCCGGTCGGCGGAGATCATCGACGCCCTCTTCGCCATCGCGCCCGAGCACGTCGCGCTCACGCTCGAGCCCGTCGTCCTCGAGGTGCTCGGCAAGCGCAGCGGCGGCGTGCTGACGCTTTCGGCCGCCTTCGCGGTCTATGTCGCCTCCAACGCCGTCGACTCGTTCCGCATCGCCTTCGACCGCGCCTACGCCGTCGTCGACCCGCGCGGCTGGTTCACGAACCGGGCGCTCGCGATCGTCATGGTCTTCGTCGGCGCCATCGTCTCGGCGCTGCTCGGTCTCCTGATCATCTTCAGCCCGCTGATGCTCGCGACCGCCGAGGATTTCGCCAACCGCAAGATCCCCCTTGTCGCCAGCCGGTTGACCTACGGTTTCGGCGTCCTCGTGCTCGGCGGCTTCGTGCTGACCATGCACCTGACGCTGCCCGGTCGGAAGATCGCGCTCCGCCGCCTCTGGCCCGGGGTCCTCGCCACGACGGTGCTGTGGCTCGCCGCCGCGAGCGGCTTCTCGGTCTATCTGAGCTACACTCCGACCTACACCGTGACCTACGGCACGCTCGCGGGAGTGATCATCACGCTGATGTTCTTCTACATCACGGCGGTCACGATCATATACGGGGCCGAGCTCAACGCCGCGCTCCACCGTCTCGCGCCGCATCCGCGGCCGGAGACCTCGCAGACCTGGCCCTCCGACTGAAGAAGGCCTTGGAGCCGTCGGCGCAAGCGCCTAGATAGACGCCAGCAAGGGGAGCCCCAGCCCGTGGCAGTCGGCCTCAGGAAACGTCGCCGCATCCAGCTCGTCGCCGCCGCGGCGGCGCTCCTCGCCGTCGCCACCGCCGTCATCGGCTACGCGATGCGCGACGGCATCGAGTTCTTCCGCACTCCCTCCCAGGTCGTCCTCGAGCCGCCCCGCACCGGCGAGCGTTTCCGCCTCGGCGGTCTCGTGGAGGAAGGCTCGGTCGTGCGCGGCCAGGGGACCGACATCCGCTTCGTCGTCACCGACGGCGCCGAGGCGACGCCGGTCCGCTTCTCCGGAGTCCTCCCCGACCTCTTCCGCGAGGGTCAGGGCGTGATCGCGTCGGGCGAGATCGAGAACGGCGTCTTCGTCGCGTCCGAGGTGCTCGCCAAGCATGACGAGAGCTACATGCCCAAGGAGGTCGCGGACGCCCTGAAGGAGCAGGGCCTGTTCCGGCACGGCGCCGGCGTCAGCCCCCAGCCCGACAGCTGAAAGCCGGTGGTTGCGTCGAGACCCCGCTTGACGCAACAATGCCGGAAAGGCCCGCCATACCGAGAGCGCGGCCGAAGGAGGAGACGATGCCCGGCCCGGAGGCCAGCGGAGAGGGACTAGGCGGCGCGATCGGCTTCGGGGTGCGGCCGGCTCTCATCATCATCGACTTCGTCAACGGCTTCTTCTACCGCAGCCAGTATCCGGCGATCACCGAGGCCGCGCAGCACACTCGCGCGCTCCTGCTCGCGGCACGTGCGGCCGGGCTGCCCGTTGTCCATACCCGCATCGCCTATGCGGACGACGGCTCGGATTGCGGCGTCTGGACCATGAAGGCGCCGCGCCTGCGCCGGCTGACCGAAAGCTCCGAGTCGAGCCGCTTCATCTCCTCGCTCGCACCGGAGGCCGGCGAGCGCGTGCTGAAGAAGAAGCTTCCCTCGGCGTTCTTCGGCACCGACCTCGCCTCGCACCTGATCGGCCGCGGCGTCGACACGCTGATCTTCGCCGGCTGCACGACCAGCGGCTGCGTCCGGGCCACCGTCGTCGACGCCATCAGCCACAACTTCCGCCCGATCGTCGCCATCGACTGCGTCGGCGACCGCAGCGCCAGCGCCCACGAGTCGAACCTCCACGACATCGGCCAGAAATATGCCGACCTGATGACCCGCGACGCCGTGATCGCCCACATCGCCGGCGAGCGCCGCGCTGCCGGCTGATACGGCCTCCGCCTGAACGCCTCGCGCCTGCATTAACGATTCAATCCCGACTCTTTCGCCTGGCATATGCGTTGTGCATAAGTCGTGCATGGAGCGTGCATCGAAGGATCCGCCATAAACCCTTGACGTCGAAGTGCTCAGACGGAAGCCGTATGATCCGTTTGCGAGGGGGCCACCCGCCCGTGTCCGTTGGTCGTCCGAACTCCTGTCCGTGTCCTGCGCCGTCGGCAGGCAGCGGTCGCGCGCCATGAAGGAAGCTGGCGTCGCCCGGCAAGCGGGCCACATGGATAACGTCGCGCGCCGGCACGGCCGCCCCGGTCGATGGACGCCGCTCCTGCTCTACGCGGCAGTCGTGCTCGGCTGGTTCGCCGACGGGCTGGCCGTGGACGCGGCGCACGAACGGCTCTGGCTCGTCGTCTGGGCCCTGCCCGCGCCGCTCCTGTTCGCGTGGCGCACGCGGCGGCGATGAGTCCGGATTTCGACAGGCTCCTTGTCGGCGGGATCGTCCTCGGCTCGCTGGTGCTGGCCTTCTTCGCGTGGCGCTTCGGCCCGGCCCGCGCCGTGGCGCTCGCCGTCGTCGCCGGGCTCTTTCCCGCGATCATGGACTTTGCCTCGTCGTTCTCGGCTGCCAACTACGTCTATCCCGGCCAATCGCAGGCATGGGTGTTCGCCTACATCTTCTTCGGATGGATCGGCGTCTGCGGCATCTGCCTGCTCCTCGCCGAGGGCATCCTCGCACGGCACGGGGAGGACGTGCTGTCCGCCCCCAGGCTGCGCCGGCAGGCGCCCGTCGTCGCCGCGACCGTCGCGGTGCTGCTCGACCTCTTCATCGATCCGGTCGCGGTGGCGCTCGGCTACTGGGTCTGGCTCGTCCCGGCGCGGCTCTACTACGAGATCCCGCTGCTCAACTTCGTCGGATGGTTCGTCCTGATGCTGCTCGCGCCGGCGGCCTGGATCGAGGTCTGCCGGCGCCCTACTTGGGGCCCCGTGCGCATCCTCCTCGCGGCGGCCGCGGCCGTTCCGATCGCATGCGTCGCCTCCGTGGCCCTGTCCCTGGCGCTGAACGGCGTCCTTGCGGCGGCAGACCTCCGATAGCCCGCGGGCGCCGGGCGAACCGCCCGCCACCCTGGGATCAATTGAATTTTATCTTTCCGGCGCGACGCTTCGGCGATTCCACGACCATGCAAGGAGAACCGGATGCACTCGGTAGAGAGCATCGCCGCCGAGATCGTGCGCCGCGAAGGGGGCTATGTGAACGACCCCGACGATCCCGGCGGCGCGACGAACCACGGCGTCACCATCCACACCATGCGCGCGCTCGGGCGCGACCTCGACGGCGACGGGCGCATCGACGCGGCCGACGTCAAGGCGCTCGGCCGCGACGAGGCGAAGGCGATCTACGTCCGCCACTACTTCGAGCAGCCGAAGCTCGACCTCCTGCCCGCATGCCTCCAGGCGAGCGTCTTCGACATGCAGGTCAACGCCGGCGCCAACGCCGTGCGCATCCTGCAACGCCTCGTGACCGCCATGGGCTTTCCCGCCGACGACGACGGCGTCGTCGGACCCGGGACGGTTCGCGCCGCCGGGGCGGCGGCCGAGGCCGCGCCGGACCACATCGCCGACGCCTACGGCATCGAGCGCCGCAACTACTACTATCGCATCGCCGACCAGCGGCCGGCGAGCCGCAAGTACGCCCGGCGCAAGGACGGCGGCAAGGGCGGCTGGATCACCCGCGCCGAGGAGTTCATCTCCGTGCGCTTTCACCTGACCGCCGCCGAGCATGCCGCAA
Organism: Amaricoccus sp.; assembly: GCF_017995835.1. Taxonomy (GTDB): domain Bacteria; phylum Pseudomonadota; class Alphaproteobacteria; order Rhodobacterales; family Rhodobacteraceae; genus Amaricoccus. The sequence continues at coordinate 8,782 of NZ_JAGOID010000062.1, read as the reverse complement.
GGGTGCGGTCATGGGGATGATGGGCCGGATCATCGGCCTCGGTTCGGCGGCGGCGACCGTCGGCGAGGCCGTCAGCGACGTGGCCGAGGTCTTCGTGGGCAACCGAGCCGCGCGCGACGCCGCCGAGGCCGAGGCGTTCTCGGCCGTCGTGGAGCAGGCCGGCGCGGAATACGAGCACGCGCCGTGCGGCGCCTTCAACGGCTGGGTCAACGGACTGAACCGCCTTCCCCGGCCGTTGCTGGCGCTGAGCACGCTCGGCCTCTTCGGCTATGCCATGGTCGAGCCGGACGGGTTCGGAGTACGGATGCAGGGGTTGTCACTGGTGCCGGAACCGCTCTGGTGGCTTCTCGGCGCCATCGTGTCGTTCTACTTCGGCGCGCGCGAACTGCACTACCTGCGCGACCGGGTACCGACGCGGACCTTCGCCGCCGCAACGAACCAGCGGCTCGCCAGCGTCACATCGGCGCCGGCGGCGGCGAGCGGGCCACGCCCCAGGCCGCGGCCCGCGTCGATGCGCCCCCAGACCCGCGACGCGACGCCACAGGCGGCGGACCCGAACCACAACGCCGCCCTCGAGGAGTGGCGCAGCCAGCGAGGCTGACGCGGCCCAGGCACGAACCCCGGCGACCGGCGCGACCGGTCGCCGCCACAGCGTCAATCCTCCTTGGCGGAGACGGCGACCGGGGCAATCGAATGAGACTTGGGGAGTCTCGGGTGGCGCGACGCCACGAACTGTGATTCGACGGTCTCCTGTCATGGGAGGTTCTGGCAGGGTCTGATACCGGCGGGCTCATGAAACGACTCGCGGACCTTTTTTGAACTTTGGCATTTTTATCGTGTGCAATCAGGCAGTTAACCTGTCTATCACGCGTGTTAGCCCGTGTTGCGCCGGGTAGCCTGGTAGACTCGCCGGTATGACACCCGCCACGATACGCCGCCCTCTCACCTCGCATCACACAGTTTCCGCCATAGCTCGATCGGTCCCCGGTTCGAACGGGCCGCCGGGGCGGTTTGCACGGGCTTCGTGATGCGTATAACATTCGCGGCGCGACATTCGATGAGGCCTCGTGGACGCAGTCGATATCTCCCGCAAGCTGTGCCTGACGGCGGCGATCGTCGGCGCCCGCACGCGAAAGGATCTCGCCGCGGCGTTCCGGCGCGCCAACCCCCGCACCCCCTTCGATGTCGAGCGCGCCAACAAGTGGCTTCAGGGCCGCGCCCGTCCGCGCGAACAGCAGGTCTATGACGACTGGGCGGCGCTCCTCGGCGGCGTCACCGGGCCGTGGATCGCGGAGACCTCCTTCGACGATTTCGCCGAGCGGATCTGCGAGGGCCGCGAGGAGGACCGCGAGACGCTGATGCGCCGTGCGGGCGCCTTCGGCGGCGACGAGTTCCGCGCCGCGGCAGTACGCCACGGCGGCGAGGGAGGGGCCAACCTCGCCGGTCTCTACGTCACGTATTCGTATGCCTGGTCGCCGTACTTTCCCGGGCGGCTGATCCGTGGCGCCTTCGAGATCCGCTCCACGGCGGGCGGGCTCGCCGCGACCTACCTCCAGACCCGGATCACCGACCGGCTGGAGGCGGCCGGGCCGGTCTCGCTCCTGCGCCGCGCGCTCCTCGCCGACCTGCGCGAGCAGCAGGAGCGCACCGCATTCCAGTTCACGCTCTTTCCGCCGATGTCGCTCGCAAGCGTGCTCGGCGGCCTTGTCTGCGGCCCCGCGGTGCTCGGGGCCGATCCCCAGCCTTCGGTCAGCCGCGTGGTCATGGTTCGCCTGCGGTCGCCAACCGAGCGGCTTGCGGGGGACTGCGTCCTCGACGAGGGCGCTTCGATCGCCGCGGACCTCGCTGCGCTCGGCGCTTGCCTGCCCGACCTCGCCGAGGCGGACCGCCGCCTGGACGGCTTCCTGGCCGCCCCCGTCGGCGGGCCCTACGACCACGTGACCCTGGACAGCTTCCGCCCGCTCGTCGCGCTCTTCGACGAGGAATGGATGGCCCCGGCCGCCGCGCCCTGATCCTACCCGTCCCGCAGGTCGAGCTTGAGCGCCACGAGCGGCGACGGCGCTTCTCCCGCGAAGCCGAGGAGCGCCGTCGCGTCGGCGTCGTGCTCGGGGCAGCGCCGGAACCCGAGCGCGCGATAGAGCGCCATCGCGGAGGCAAGCTCGGCGCTGGTGTGGACGGCGAGCGCCTCCCGCCCGGCGGCGCGCGCCCGCGCCACGCAATCGAGCGTCAGCGCCCGCCCGACGCCGCGCCCCTGCGCCGAGGGATCGACGGCGAGGGCCCGCAATCCGGCCCAGCCGGACGGCAGCCCCATCGCCTGCCCGTAGAACGCCACAGTCCCGACGATCGCTCCCCCAACCTCGGCGACGAGCGTGACGCTCTCGTCCCAGCGCCGCCCGATGTCGCAGGTCTCCGCCACGTGCGCCGCCCAGACCGGCGCCGGCCGCCGGTGGCGATGGGGGGCATAGGCAGCGGCGGCGACCGCCGCGATCGCCGGGATCTCCGGGCGCCGCGCCGGTCGCACCACCACTTCCGTTTCGCGATCCAGCGATGCGCTCCCCTGCCCCGTCGCCGCATCTTCCGCCATGCGGAGCGGAGAGCAAGCCTCGACGCCTCCCGCCCGCGTCCTGCGGTCAGGTCAGCCCCGCCAGACCGGACGCGCCGCCTCCGCCGCGGCGTCCTCCGGCGCGATGCCCATGTCGTGCAAGGCGGCATGGTCCAGCGCCGCCAGTCTCGCCCGCTCGCGATAGCGCGCGTCCCAGCGGATCAAAGTCCGCAGCACGCGCAAGGTCGCGGAGCCGCGTGGGCGGCCATGTCGTCCGTGTCCGACCACATCGAAATCGATGCTCCTCGTCGTCATCGCGGGCGTCCTCCGTAAATCGCTTTCCGATCGACGCTACGCGCATCCCGGAGGAAAAGGCCGGAAGTCGGGGGTGGCGGGGCGGAACGCGCCGGAAAAGCCCGGAAGTTCCGCCGGCGCGATCGCCCGCTTGACTGCGCCTCCGGCACGCGCGCCTATACGCATGCCAAGAGGGAGGATGCGCATGGAACGGCCGCTGGCGGGACTGAAGGTGCTGGAGCTCGCTCGGGTCCTCGCCGGGCCCTGGATCGGACAGACCCTCTCCGATCTCGGGGCCGACGTCGTAAAGGTCGAGAGCCGCGAGGGCGACGAGACCCGCGGCTGGGGCCCGCCCTTCGCCGAGGACGGCGCCGCCGCCTACTTCCACGCGGCCAATCGCGGCAAGCGCTCGATCGCGCTCGACTTCCGCGATCCCGCCGACGCCGACCTCGCCCGCCGGCTCGCCGCCGGCGCCGACGTCGTGCTCGAGAACTTCAAGCTCGGCGGCCTCGTCCGCTACGGTCTCGACTATGCCTCGGTCGCGGCGACGAACCCGGCCGTCGTCTACTGCTCGGTCACCGGCTTCGGCCAGACCGGGCCCTATGCGCCGCGCGCCGGCTACGACTTCATCATTCAGGCCATGGGCGGGATCATGGACCTGACCGGCGAGCCCGCCGGCGAGGCGCAGAAGCCCGGCGTCGCCTATGCCGACCTCTTCACCGGCCTCTACGGCACGATCGCCGTCGAGGCGGCGCTGCTGATGCGCGAACGCACCGGCCGCGGCCAGTGGATCGACATGGCGCTCTTCGACACCCAGCTCGCCGTCCTCGCCAACCAGGCCACCAACTGGCTGATCGGCGGCAAGCTCCCGCGTCGCATGGGCAATGCCCACCCCAACATCGCGCCCTACCAGGTCTTGCAGGCCGCCGACGGTCCCTTCGTGCTGGCCTGCGGCAACGACGGTCAGTTCGTGAAACTCTGCGCGCTCCTCGGGCTCGACCTGCCCGCCGACCCGCGCTTCACGCTGAACCGCGACCGCGTGGCCAACCGCGCCGCGCTGATCGAGGCGCTCGCGCCGGCGCTCGCCGCCCGTTCACGCGCCGACCTCCTCGCAGCGCTCGAGACCGCCGGCGTCCCGGCCGGGTCGATCAACACCGTCGCCGAGGCGTTCGCCGACCCCCAGGCCGAGGCTCGCGGCATGACCCAGGAGATCGACGGCTCGCGCGCGCCGCGCAGCCCGATGCGCTTCTCCGACGCCGCCCTCGCCGCCGAGGCGCCGCCGCCGAGACTCGACGCCGACGGCGCGGCGATCCGGGCCGCCCTCGGCAGCGGCGCGTCCTGGCCTTCGCAGGGACGTTGATCTGCGCGAGCGGGGCACGAGCGGCGCCCCGACTCCTTCCGTTCCGCCGCGGCGTAGACCCGCTCGACCCCGAACGAAAGAGCCTGCCATGCACATCGACCTCCCGACCCGCGCCCAGATCGAGAAGCTGATCGCACGACGGGCGCAGCCGACGGTCTCGATCTACGTCGCGACGACGCCGGTGACGCAGGAGGCCCAGATCGACCGCATCGAGCTCAAGAACCTGCTCAAGACCGCCGTCGCCGAGATGGAGGCGTTCGATACCCCCAAGCGCGCCATCTGGCCGATCGAGGAGGCGGTCGGGCACCTGATCGAGGATGACGCGTTCTGGGCCCATCAGGCCAACAGCCTCGCGATCTTCGCCTCTGGCGACTGGATCGAGACCTACCGCCTGCCGAGCCGGCTCGTCTCGATGGTCGAGGTCTCCGATCGCGTCCACGTCAAGCCGCTCCTGCGCGCCGTGACCTTCCCGCACAACGCCTATGTGCTCGCCATCAGCGTCGGCGCCGTGCGCCTGATCGAGGTCTCCGCCGACCTGCCGCCCGAGGAGGTCCGTGTGCCCGGCCTGCCGAAGGATTTCAACCAGGCCCTCGGCAAGCGCAGCCACACCGAGAACCGCAAGGAGATGGCATCCGGCGAAAGCACCTCTGAGTCCGCGCTGCTCAATCGCTACGCCCGCGTGGTGGATGCGGCGCTGAAGCCGTTTCTCCGAGGCCACGAGCGCCCGCTGATCGTCGCCGCCTCCGAAACGGTGGCATCGGTGTACCGCTCGGTCTCGACCTACCCGCACACCGCGCGGCAGACGCTCTCCGGCAGCTTCGACCACACGCCGCTGCACGAGATCGCCACGGCCGCCCGCAGCGTTCTCGACGAGGTCTACGCCGCCGAGATCGGCGATTTCGTCCGGCTCTATGCCGAGCGCGAGGCCCAGGGCCGCGCGACCAACGACGTCGCCCAAGCCGCGCGCGCCGCGACCTTCGGGGCGGTGGACACGCTGATCGTCGACATGGACGAGACCGTTCACGGTACCGTCGCAGACGACGACGGGGCCGTCGCCTTCGCCGATGGCCCCAGCGCGGGCGCCTACGGCGTGGTGGACGAGATCGCGGTACGCACCCTGCGCGCCGGCGGCCGCGTCCTCTCCGCCCGCCGCGCCGACGTCCCCGGCGAGGCAAGCCTGGCCGCGATCCTGCGCTATCCCGTCTGAATATCGGACGAACGACGTCACCCGGGGACGGCGCAGGAATGCGGCCGCCCCTTCGGGGTGCCCCCCGTCAGGGCCGGAACGCCCGCGCGACGCCGAGGAGCATGTCGCTGAGGTCGAGAAGGCGCGCGACGTAGAGGTCATAGACCACGAAATCGCCCTCGCGCCCCTCGAAACCCGCCTCCAGCGCGCCGATCAGCGCCATCAGGCGCCGCTCGTGCAGGCCGAGCGCGCGCTGCGCCGGATCGGCGACCATCCCGGCGAAAGCCGCCGCCAGCGCCGCGACCCCCATCACCCCGGCCGTCGCCCCGGCGACCAGCGCCGGCGAGGCCGCGGCCGGGAACATCGCATACCAGATGCCGCCTGCCGTCGCGCCGAGGGGGAAGCTCGCCACCGCCGCGCCGTGCGCCACCGAGGCGGCGATGGCCGGCCCGAGCGCCAGCGCCCCCGGCGTCAGCTTCTGGAACGCCACGGCGCCGCCGCCGAGTGCGAAAAGCCCGGTGGTGATCTCCGCCGCCGCCGCCCGCGCCCCGGTATAGCCGGTCAGCGCCCCCTCCAGCCGGGCGCGGAAGGCCGGGTCGTCGCGATGCGCCGACGCCGTCTCGGCGGCCGCCGCGATCAGCGACGCCATCTCTGGGCGCGCCAGGATCGCCTCGGCGAGCCCGTCCTCGCGCGCCTCGCGATCGCCGTCGCGACAGGGCTGGCGCAGCAGGTCGGTCATCATCCGCCAGCGCAGCTCGCGCGCCACCGCCGTGTCGAGGAACAGGTCCACGCCGCCGATCCGCGCCGCCGCCTCGCGCGCGCCGAGCCCGCGCGCCGCCAACGCCCCGAGCTTCAGCCCCACCTGCGGAAGCGAGAGCGCGACATTTGCCGGCGCCTTCAGCAGATCCCAGCCGAGCGCATGGCGATGCAGCCGCGCCGACCCCGCGAGCGAGAAGTTCGCGTCGACGAACGGCCGCATCCGCGCCCGGCACCCGGCGAAATAGTCGGCGGCGCCCGCCCGCACGATATCCGCGGCCAGGTCGGGCGCGAGGGCGCGAGGAGGCGGGGGCGCGGCGTCGTCCATCATGCCGGTCGAGATGGGGCGCGCCGCCGCCCCCGGCAAGCGCCACCGGCCGCGAGGCCGGCGGCTGCACATGCGATTTGAGACCGTCAGCGGTCGCTCGTCCGCCAGCGCGGGTTGATCCAGGGCTCCCGCTCGAACCGGGGCAGCGGGGTCCGGCCGAGGACATGGTCGGCGATCTTCTCGCCGACCATGATCGAGGGCGCGTTGAGGTTGCCGTTGGTGATGCGCGGGAAGATGGAGCTGTCGGCGACCCGCAGCCCGTCGACCCCGATCACCCGGCCCTCGGCATCGACCACCGCCCCCGGATCGTCCCGCCGCCCCATCCGCGCCGTGCCGCAGGGATGATAGGCGCTCTCGACGTGCTCGCGCACGAAGCCGTCCAGCTCGTCGTCGGCGACGCCGCCGCCGCCGGGCTGGATCTCGTCGCCCGCATAGGGCGAAAACGCTGGTTGCGAAAAGATTTCCCGCGTCAGGCGGATGCAATGCCTGAAGTCAATCCAGTCCTGCTCGCAACTCATGTAGTTGAAGAGGATCGCCGGCGGCTCCGCCGGGTCGGCGCTCCGCAGGCGCACCGTGCCGCGCGAGGGCGAGCGCATCGGCCCGACATGGGCCTGGAAGCCGTGCCCCCGCACCGCCGAGCGCCCGTCGTAGCGCACGGCGAGCGGCAGGAAGTGGTACTGGATGTCGGGGTACTCGACCCCCGGCCCCGAGCGCACGAAGGCCGCGCTCTCGAACTGGTTCGACGTCCCCAGCCCGACCTTGGCCAGAAGCCATTGCAGCCCGATCCGCGCCATCGCCGGGTAGTTGTACTGGCTGTAGAGCGTCACCGGCTTCAGGCTCCGCATCTGGATGTAGAGCTCCAGATGGTCCTGAAGGTTCGCCCCCACCCCCGGCCGGTCGGCGACGACGGCGATCCCGTGCTCCGCGAGATGCGCGCCCGGCCCGATCCCGGACAGCATCAAGAGCTTCGGCGTGTTGATCGTGGAGGCCGACAGGACCACCTCGCGGCGCGCCCGCACCGTCTCGGGCGCGCCGCGCAGCACTTCGACGCCGACGGCGCGGCCCTCCTCCAGCACGACCCGCGTCGCGAGCCCGCTCAGCACGCGCACGTTGCCGCCGGCGAGCGCCGGCCGCAGGTAGGCGTTCGCCGCCGACCAGCGGCGGCCCTTCCAGACCGTCTGCTCCATCGGCCCGAAGCCCTCCTGCTTCGCGCCGTTGTAGTCGAAGGTGAGCTCGAACCCCGCCTGCGCGCCGGCCTCGACGAAGGAGTGATAGAGCGGGTTCCGCCGCGGTCCCCGCGTGACGTGGAGCGGGCCGGCGTCGCCGCGCCAGTCGGAATGGCCACCGTGCCAGTTCTCCATCCGGTTGAAATAGGGCGCGACGTCCGCCCAGGCCCAGCCCTCCGCCCCGGCCTCGGCCCAGTGGTCGAAATCCCGCGGATGACCCCGGACGTAGACCATGCCGTTGATCGAGGACGAGCCCCCCAGCACCTTGCCCCGCGGCGTCGCGAGCACCCGCCCGCCGAGATGCGGCTCCGGCTCGGTGCGGAAGCCCCAGTCGTATCGGGCCATGTTCATCGGATAGGATAGCGCCGCCGGCATCTGGATGAACGGCCCCCAGTCGGTGCCGCCGTATTCGACGACGATCACCGACCGCCCCGCCTCGCCCAGCCGGCAGGCAAGTGCCGAACCTGCCGAGCCGGAGCCGACGACGACGTAGTCCGCCTCCATCACCACGGCGCCTCGACCGGCCCTGTCGCGACGTAGACCGACTTTACCTGCGAATAGTGCTCGAGCGCCGCCAGCCCGTTCTCGCGCCCGAGGCCCGACAGCTTCACGCCCCCGAACGGCGCCTCGACCGGCGTCAGGTTGTAGGCGTTGATCCAGGTCGTCCCCGCCTCCAGCCGGGCGACCACCCGGTGCGCCCGCGCCAGATCCGCGGTGAAGACGCCGGCCGCCAGCCCGAACCCGGTCGCGTTGGCCCGCGCGACGACCTCGTCCTCGCCCTCGAAGTCGAGCACGGCCATCACCGGGCCGAACACCTCCTCGCGCGCCAGCGTCATCGCGTCGGTCACGTCCGCGAACACCGTCGGCTCGACGAAGAACCCGCCGAGCCCCTGCATCCGCGCCCGCCCGCCGCCAGTGACCAGCCGCGCCCCTTCGGCCTTCGCGCCCTCGACATGCGCCATCACCTTCGCGCCCTGCGCCTCCGAGATCAGCGGCCCCATCGTCACCGCCTCGTCCATCGGATCGCCGAGACGGATCGCCGCCGTCCGCGCCGCCAGCCGATCGAGGAACCGCGCCTTCACCCCCCGCT